>NZ_CP046622.1:3134375-3447812 GCF_009755665.1 Variovorax paradoxus | reverse complement strand
CAATCCCAAGCGGCCTGCAAGCTCGAATGGCTCGAAGAGCTGCAGGGCGGGCTGATCGCGCTCTCGGGCGCGCAAGCCGGCCCTCTGGGGGCGCCGCTTTTGCAGGGGCAGGAAGAACGCGCCGCTGAACTGGCGCTTCAGTTGGCGGGCATGTTCCCGCACCGCTTCTACATCGAGCTGCAGCGCGCGGGCCGCCCCGAGGACGAGCCGCACGTGATTGCCGCCGTGAAGCTCGCGGCCCGGCTGCGCCTGCCGGTGGTCGCCACGCACCCTGTGCAGTTTGCCGAGCGCCAGGACTACGAGGCGCACGAGGCACGGGTCTGTATCTCCGAAGGCGAAATCCTGGGCAACCCGCGCCGGGTGCGCAAGTTCACCGAGGAGCAGTATTTCAAGTCGAGCGCCGAAATGCAGGCGCTCTTTGCCGACGTGCCGAGCGCGCTGGCCAACACGGTCGAGATTGCCAAGCGCTGCAACCTGACGCTGGTGCTCGGCAAGCCGCAGCTGCCCGATTTTCCGACGCCTTTCATCAGCGAAGGCGTGCGCATGCCGATCGACGAGTTCTTCCGCCAG
Organism: Variovorax paradoxus; assembly: GCF_009755665.1. Classification (NCBI taxonomy): domain Bacteria; kingdom Pseudomonadati; phylum Pseudomonadota; class Betaproteobacteria; order Burkholderiales; family Comamonadaceae; genus Variovorax; species Variovorax paradoxus. The sequence continues at coordinate 3,447,242 of NZ_CP046622.1, read as the reverse complement.
GAGTCCTTCGCGGGGCTCGAAGAGCGGCTGGTGCACCTGTATCCAGACCAGGCCAAGCGCGATGCCGAGCGGCCGCGCTATGTGGAGCGGCTCGAGTTCGAGATCAACACGATCTTGAACATGGGGTTCCCGGGCTATTTCCTGATCGTGGGCGACTTCATCAAGTGGGCCAAGAACAACGGCTGTCCGGTGGGCCCGGGCCGGGGCTCGGGCGCGGGCTCGCTGGTGGCCTATGCGCTGAAGATCACCGACCTCGATCCGCTCGAATACAAGCTGCTGTTCGAACGGTTCCTGAACCCCGAGCGCGTTTCGATGCCCGACTTCGACATCGACTTCTGCCAGGGCAACCGCGACCGCGTGATCGACTACGTGAAGGACAAGTACGGCCGCGAGGCCGTGAGCCAGATCGCCACCTTCGGAACGATGGCCGCCCGCGCCGCCATTCGCGACGTGGGCCGAGTGCTGGACATGAGCTACATGTTCTGCGACGGCATCAGCAAGCTCATTCCGAACAAGCCGGGCCAGCCTGTCACCATCCAGTATCCGCCGGATCCGAAGGTGGATGGCGACAAGAACAACTACGCCATCGAGATGGAGCCGCAGCTCGCGGCCCGCATCGAGAAGGAAGAAGAAGTGCGCATGCTGGTGGAGCTTGCGCAAAAGCTCGAAGGCATGACCCGCAACATCGGCATGCACGCGGGCGGCGTGCTGATTGCGCCCGGCAAGCTCACCGATTTTTGCCCGCTGTACCAGCAGCCCGGCAGCGACTCGGCCGTGAGCCAATACGACAAGGACGACGTGGAGGCCATCGGCCTCGTGAAGTTCGACTTTCTGGGCCTGGCCACGCTCACCATCCTCGAGATTGCGAAAGAGTTCATCGTCAAGCGCCACAAGGGCCAGGAGAACTTTGCCTACGAGAACATCAAGCTGGACGACCGCGAGACCTACAAGCTCTTTTCCGAGGGCAAGACGGAAGCGGTGTTCCAGTTTGAAAGCCGCGGCATGCAGGGCATGCTGAAGGATGCGCGGCCCACGCGCCTTGAAGACCTGATTGCGCTCAACGCGCTGTACCGGCCGGGCCCGATGGACCTGATTCCGAGCTTCGTGGCGCGCAAGCACGGCCGCGAAGAGGTGGAGTACCCGCACCCGGCCGTGGCCGAGATGCTCTCCGAAACCTACGGGATCATGGTCTACCAGGAGCAGGTGATGCAGACCGCGCAGATCCTGGGCGGCTACTCGCTCGGCGGCGCCGACCTGCTGCGCCGCGCCATGGGCAAGAAAAAGCTCGAGGAGATGGCCGAGCACCGCGAGAAGTTCCGAGCGGGCGCGCTCAAGACGCACGGCATTCCGCAGGACAAGGCCGACGAGATCTTCGACTTGATGGAGAAGTTCGCGGGCTACGGCTTCAACAAGTCGCACGCGGCCGCCTATTCGCTGCTGGCGTACCACACGGGCTGGCTCAAGGTTCATTACACGGCCGAGTTCTTCTGCGCCAACATGACCGTGGAAATGGACGACACCGACAAGCTCAAGGTGTTGTTCGAGGACGCGCAGAAAAACTTCGGCATCACGTTCGAGCCGCCGGACGTGAACCGCGGCAACTACCGCTTTGAACCCGTCACCGACAAGGTGATTCGCTACGGCCTGGGGGCCGTCAAGGGCACGGGACAGCTTGCGGTGGAGGCCATTGTGCGGGCGCGCGAAGAGGGCGGTCCGTTCAAGAGCCTGTTCGATTTTTGCGTGCGCATCGACCGCCAGCGCATCAACAAGCGCACGGTCGAAGCGCTCATCAAGGCCGGCGCGTTCGATGCCATTCAGCAGAACCGCGCCTCGCTCATCGCCTCGGTTGACCGCGCCTTCGAGTTCGCGGTGGCCACCGAAGCCAACGCGGCCCAGGTCGACATCTTCGGCGACAGCGAGCACGGCTCGGCCACGCAGGAGCCCGAACTGGTGGACGCCACGCCCTGGGGCGTGAAGGAGCGGCTCACCTACGAGAAAACGGCCGTGGGCTTCTACCTCTCGGGCCATCTGTTCGACGAGGTGTCGCACGAGGTGCGGCGCTTCTGCAAGCGCGAGATCGGCGACCTGATGGACACCCGCGAGCAGCAGGTGATTGCGGGCATCGTGAGCGACTTCCGCGTGATCAACGGCCAGCGCGGTCGCCTGGCGATCTTCAAGCTCGACGACAAGTCGGACTCCATCGACGCGACCGCCGACGAGGCGCTGATCAACGCGAACCGCAACACGCTGAAGGACGACGAGCTGGTGATCGTGAGCGGCCGGCTGCAGCCCGGCCGCGGCGGTTTCGAGGCGCGTTTTCAGGTGCAGCAGGTGTGGGACCTGGCTACTGCGCGCTGCCGCTTCGGCAAATTCCTGCGGGTGGCGGTCAACGGCAAGGCGCCGGACATCGCACGCCTGGTGAAAGATTTTCCGCCGCGTACCGAGCAAAGCGAACACGGCGACCTGGTGCAGGGGCTGCCGGTGCGTCTTTCGATGGCGCGGGGCGGCGCGCAGGTCGAACTGCAGCTTGGTGAGCGCGCCAAGTTCTTTCCGACCGATGCCGCGCTGGCAAGCTGGACGGCGCAGGCCGAAGCCGGAAAAGCCTCGGTCGTCTACGAGTGAGCGAGAGGCGCCGGATGTTCCTCAGGGGAACATTCGGATGCCGGGGGTTGTCCATCTGTTTCTTTGTAAACCAGGCTGTTCAAAGGAGGAACGATTGCCATGACCCATACCAACACCAGGACCCTGAAGAAAGCCACACTGGCCCTCGGCATGTCGCTCGCGCTGGTGCTGCCCCTTTCGCCGGCATTTGCGCAGTACGCAGGCCCGAGCACGGTGCAGACGATGACCGTCAAGCAACTGCTCGACACCGGCAAGGACGATCAGCACGCCACGCTGCGCGGCTTCATCGTTTCGCATGATGGCGGCGAGCACTACACCTTTGCCGACGACACCGGCCGCATGAAGGTGGAAATCGACGCCAAGCACTTTCCGCCAGGCGTGAAGATCGACGACAAGGTGCGCGTCGAGATTTCGGGCGAGTTCGACAAGGATCTGGTGGGCAACAAGGCCGAGCTCGACGTCAAGCGGCTGAGCGTCGCGGCGGCAAAGTAAAGAGCTCCAGCGCTTCGCTGCCTTCGGCGCGCAGGCACCGAAGGCAGCGAGATCTCAACCCTAGCGCTTGGGCCGAAGCGAGACGATCAGCGACGGGAAGATGCGCCCGTCGGTGTCGCGCGGCAGCTTGTCGGTCTTGCGCAGGCCGCGTTCGGCGGCTTCGTCCCAGCTGGGCAATCCGCTCGATCGGGTCAGCTTGACGCCGACGATGGTGCCGTCGGGCGCTAGATTCACTTCGAATTCGGCGGCCGGGTTGCCATTGACCGTCTCCGCATCGGGGAAGGTGATGTTCGGACGAACGGCGGCTGCAATGCGCCCCGCATAGCCGCTCGACGGTCCGGACGAACGCAGGGCGGTGCCCTTGGAATCGTCGCTGCCGCTGGCGCCCGCCAAACCCTGCATGCGCTTGAGCGTTGCGGCGCGGTCGGCGGCGGCCTGCTTGGCTGCCGCTTCCTGCTGCTGTTTCTTCGCTTCGGCCTGCTTGGCCTCGACTTCCTGCTGCTTCTTCTGCTGCTCGGCGAGCTTTTGCTGCTGGGCCTTCTTGCGCTCGGCTTCGTCTTCCGCGCGCTGCTTGGCTTCGAGCTCTTTCTTGCGCTGCTGTTGCTGGCGCTCCAGCTCGCGCTCTTTCTGCTCTTTTTCTTCCTTGAGCTTCTTCTCGCGTTCGAGTGCGATGTCCGGCGCGCGCGGCGGCGGTGCGGGTTCGGGAGCCTTCACCTGGGGTGGAGGAGGCGGCGGCGGGGGGAGCGGGCGGCGGTGGTGCGGGAGCGGGCGTGGGCGCTTGCGGTGCGGACAGGCGCGGCGCGGCCTGCTGCACCGTGGAAGACCACAGCTCCGCATCGACCGCGCCTTCGTCGGGGTCGCTGCGCCAGCGCACTCCCCACGTCAGCGCCGCGATCAGGAGCGCATGCGCGACCAATGCGAGCAGCACCGCGCGCGGCGTGCCGCGCTGCGGCGGTGGTGCGAACTCGGGGCGATCCAGGGCGAGCGACATGCCTTATTTGCCGCCCGTGGTGGTGACGGACAGGCCCACGCGCTCGATGCCGCTGCGCTTGAGCTGGTTCATCGCCTTCACGACGGTTTCGTACTTGACGGACTTGTCGGCGCTGATGACCACGGGGCGCTGGTCGTCGCCGCCCTGGGCGGTCTTGGCCGCGGAGCCGATCTGGGTCATGGGAATCGACGCGCCGCCGCTGCCGGTGGACGGGTCTTTCTTGATCTGCACTTCGTCGTCGCTCTTGATGACGATCTCGATGGGCTTGTCGGGTTGCTTGTTGGCACGGTCTACCGAGGGCAGGTTGATCACGCTCGGCGTGATGAGCGGCGCGGTGACCATGAAGATGATCAGCAGCACCAGCATCACGTCGATGAACGGGACCATGTTGATCTCGTTGATCGTGCGGCGGCCTCGGCCTCGGGATGAAACGGCGGGCATGCGCTCGGCCTCCGTTCAGCGGTTGCCCGGAGTCGCCGAAGCTGCCGTCGCGCTCGCGGCCGGGTGGGCCGAGAGATTGCGCTGCAGGATGTTCGAGAACTCCTCGATATAGGTTTCGAGCGCGATGGCGATCTTGTCGATCTCGCGCGCGAAGCGGTTGTAGCCCACCACCGCGGGAATGGCGGCGAATAGGCCGATGGCCGTGGCCACCAGTGCTTCGGCGATGCCGGGCGCCACGGTGGCCAGCGTTACCTGAGCGAGCGCGGCCAGGCCGGTGAAGGCATGCATGATGCCCCAGACCGTGCCGAAGAGGCCGACATACGGCGATACCGAGCCCACGGTGGCCAGGAACGACAGGTTCTGCTCGGCCGCATCGAGTTCGCGCTGGAAGCTCGCGCGCATGGCGCGGCGGGCGCCGTCCAGCAGCGTGCTGGCGTCGCTCACGTGGCGTTCGCGCAGCTTCTGGTATTCGCGCATGCCCGAAGCGAAGATGCGCTCCATGGGCCCGGCGAACTTGGCGTTTTGCGCGGCCGATGCGAACAGTTCGTTCAGGCTGGTGCCCGACCAGAACTCGCGTTCGAAGTCGTCGTTCAGCGCGCGCATGCGGCGCAGCGCAAAGTATTTGCGGATGATCGCGGCCCAGCTCGCAATCGAGACGATCACGAGCAGCAGCACGACCAGTTGGACCACGAAGCTCGCGTGGAGGAGGAGATTGATGATCGAGAGGTCTTGGTTCATGGCTTGAAAGGTTGAGTCATGGAGCCGCCGGAGCGCTCGAGGGTTCCCGAAACTTGGGTCGGTATGCGCGCGGGGCGCAATGTGGTGGCGTCCACCCAGCCGATGCGGATGGTGCCTTCGCACAGAAGGACGGGCGCCGGGGCGCCTGTTCGTTCTTGCTCTGTTTTTGATAGCACCTGCTGACCGATTATCAACGACGCCGTACCCATTTGTCGGAGATCGGCTGTAACCAGCAGTTCGTCGTCGAGGCGGGAGGGGCGATGGTATTTGAGCTGCGTTTCGCTCACCACGAACTGGCCACCGGTTTCCTCGCGCAGCTTTCGCTGCTCCACGCCCAGCGAGCGCAGCCATTCGGTGCGCCCGCGCTCCATGAACTTGAGGTAGTTGGCGTAGAACACGATGCCGCCGGCATCGGTGTCCTCCCAGTACACGCGGATGGGAAACGCGTAGCTCATGGGGCCGGGTTCGCGATCATGGCCCGCAGGCGTTCGATGGATTCCTCGAGATGGGCCATCGAGCTGGCGGTGGAAAAGCGCACGAACTTGCCGGTTTCGGCGGTGCCGAAATCGCGCCCCGGGGTCACGGCCACGTGGGCGCGCTTCATGGTTTCGAAGGCGAAATCCCAGCTGCCCGAAATGCCGAGCTTCTCGGCCACGCTGGTGCAGTCGGCCCAGGCATAGAAGGCGCCGTCGGGCACCACGGGCACGTTGAGGCCCAGCGCATTGAGCTGCGGAATGAACCAGTCGCGGCGCGCCTTGAACTCGGCGCGGCGGCGTTCGTATTCGGCAATGCTCGCATCCTCGAAGCAGGCCAGCGCCGCGTATTGCGACACGGTGCTGGGGCAGATGAAGAGGTTTTGCGCCAGCCGCTCGACCACGGGCACCAGCGCTTCGGGCACCACCAGCCAGCCAAGGCGCCAGCCGGTCATGTTGAAGTATTTGCTGAAGCTGTTGATGCTGATGACGTTGTCGTCGATGGCCAAGGCCGTCTGCCCAAAGGCATCGTCGTGCGAAAGCCCGAGGTAGATCTCGTCGATCAGCGTGATGCCGCCGCGCTGCGACACCACGTTGTGGATGCGGCGCAGCTCGTCGGACGCAATCGAGGTGCCCGTGGGGTTGGAAGGCGAGGCGAGCAGCACGCCGCGCGTCTTGTCGGTCCACGCGGCTTCGACCTTGGCGGCGGTGAGCTGGAAGCGCTCGTCGGCCGTGGTCGGGATCATCACCGCGGTGCCATCCGCGGCGCTCACGAAATGGCGGTTGCAGGGATAGCTCGGGTCGGGCAGCAGGATCTCGTCGCCCGATTCGATGAGCGCGAGGCAGGCCAATTGCAGCGCGGCCGATGCGCCGGCCGTCACCACGATGCGGCGTGCGGGCACGTCGACGCCGAAGCGCTGCGCATACCAGCCGCTGATGCGCTCGCGCAGATGGTCGAGTCCGGTCGCCTGCGTGTACTGCGTGGCACCGGCGCGCACCGCGCGTGCGGCGGCTTCCTGCACCAGCGGCGGCGCGGTGAAGTCGGGCTCGCCGATGTTCAGGAAGATCATCGGCCGGTCGGTATGGGCCACCTCGCGCGCCAGCACGCCGGCGGCCTTGGCAACCTCCATCACGTAGAACGGTTCGATGCGCTGTGCGCGCGCCGAGATTCTCATTGCACCCCCAAGCTACGGCGCTGCGCGCCTTCGGGCGGCCGGGCGGCGCTCCTCACGTTCTAGCCTTGCCGGAAGTGCGATCGGCCTCCACCTCGGCCGCGCGCAGTTGCGGCGCCAGGCCGTTGAGCACGGCGTTCACATACTTGTGGCCGTCCGTGCCGCCGAATTCCTTGGCAAGCTCGATGCATTCGTTGAGCACCACGCGCCATGGCACGTCCAGGCAGTGCTGAAACTCGTACACGCCGATCCACATCACGGCGTGCTCGATGGGCGATATCTCTTCGAACTTGCGGTCCAGCAGCGGGCGGATCAGCGCGTCGAGCTGCTCAGCGCCTTCGATGGCACCGTGCAGCAGCGCGTCGTAATGCGCGGCGTCGGCCTTGTGGAAGCCCGCGAGGTCGCGCGTGAACTGGTCGATGGCAGCCGCGTCGTTGCGGCCCACCAGATGCTGGTAGAGCGCCTGCAGCGCAAATTCGCGCGCGCGGCTGCGATTCGACTTGGCCGAAGCCTTGCGTGCGCCCGTGCTGGTGAGGCCGGTGCGTGCCTGGCGCGGCTTGGCGCCTGCTGTCTTGTTGTTGTCTTCGGTCATTTGAGGGAGGCCAGCAATTGCGCCATCTCGACCGCCACCTGGGCCGCATCGCGGCCCTTGTCGGTCTGGCGGGCAATGGCTTGCTCCATGTTTTCGGTCGTGAGGATCGCGTTGGCGATGGGAATGCGATGGTCGAGCGCGATGCGGCTCACGCTCGCGCCCGATTCGTTGGCCACCAGTTCGAAGTGGTAGGTTTCTCCGCGAATGATGCAGCCCAGCGCCACGAGCGCGTGGTAGCCGCCGCGCACGGCCATGGCCTGCAGGGCCACGGGCACTTCGAGTGCGCCGGGGACCTGCACATGGTGAATGTCGTCCGCCGCCACGCCCAGCTTTTCGAGCTCGGCGAGGCAGGCCGCGGCCAGCGCGTCCGTGATGTCGGCGTTGAAGCGTGCCTGGACGATGCCGATGCGCAGCCCTTTTCCGTCGAGCGGCTTTGCATCCGCTCCCTTGTTTGCACCTTGCATGTCTTGTCAGTCTTTCGTGAGGTAGCCGGCAATTTCGAGGCCGTAGCCTGCGGCCATGCTCGGCATGCGGCGGGGCGTGCCGAGCAGGTTCATCTTGTGCACGCCGCATTCGCGCAGGATTTGCGCGCCGATGCCGTAGCTGCGCAGGTCCATGCGGCCGCGCTCGGGGGCTTGCGCGGGGCGCGCGGTGCCGTCGAACTGGGCGAGCAGCTCGCCGGCGGTTTCGCCGCAGTTCAGCAGCACGGCCACGCCCTTGCCTTCATTCGCGATGTGCGCGAGGCTGGCGTCAAGGCTCCAGGAATGCAGCGAGCGGTTGATTTCGAGCGCGTCGAGGACCGAAAGCGGCTCGTGCACGCGCACCGACACCACATCGTCCGGCTGCCACTTGCCGCGCACCAGCGCAAGATGCACGCCGCGGCTGGGCTTGTCGGTGAAGGCGTGGGCGGTAAAGCTGCCCCACGCGGTCTGGATTTCGCGGCAGCCGACTTTTTCGACCAGCGATTCAGTGCGGCTGCGGTGCTCGATGAGCGCGGCAATGGTGCCGATCTTGAGCCCGTGCTCGGCCGCAAAAATCTGCAGGTCGGGGAGGCGCGCCATGGTGCCGTCTTCGTTCATCACCTCGCAGATCACCGAGGCGGGCGAGCAGCCGGCCATGGCTGCGAGGTCGCAGCCGGCTTCGGTATGGCCGGCGCGCATCAGCACGCCGCCGTCCACCGCCTGCAGCGGAAAGATATGGCCCGGCTGCACCAGGTCGCTGGCCACGGCATTGCGCGCCACGGCGGCCTGCACAGTGCGGGCGCGGTCGGCGGCCGAGATGCCGGTGGTCACGCCTTCGGCCGCTTCGATCGAAACGGTAAAGGCGGTCGAATGCTTGGCGCCGTTGCGGGACACCATGGGCGGCAGCTGCAGCCGCTCGCACATTTCGCGCGAAAGCGTGAGGCAGATCAGCCCGCGCGCATGGCGGGCCATGAAGTTGATCGCCTCGGGCGTGATGTGGTCCGCCGCGATGACGATGTCGCCTTCATTCTCACGGTCTTCCTCGTCCACCAGGATCACCATGCGGCCGGCGGCGAGCTCGGCCACGATCTCCTCGACCGGGGAAATCGGCGCGGGTGCCCGCGAGCCGCGGGGCGCGCCGATGGGGGTGACGGAGGCGTTCATTCGGCGGTGTCCTTGGAATACGTGGAAGGAGTTGGCACCAGGACGCCGGCCTGGAGCATGCGCTCCACGTAGCGCGCCACGGTATCGATTTCGAGATTGACCTTCGAGCCGGCCTGGAGGCTGCCGAGGGAGGTGTTTTCGACGGTGTGCGGGATCAGGTTGATGCTGATTTCCGCGCCGTCTTCGATGTCGCTCACGCTGTTGACCGTAAGGCTCACGCCGTTGATCGTGATCGAGCCCTTGTAGGCCAGAAAGCGCGCCAATGCGGGCGGTGCGACCACGCGCAGTTCCCAGCTTTCGCCCACGGGCGCAAAGTGGCTCACCATGCCGATGCCGTCCACATGGCCCGACACGATGTGCCCGCCCAGCCGGTCGCTGGCGCGCAGCGCCTTCTCGAGGTTGATGCGGGCGCCTTGCTCGGTGAGGCCGGCGGTCTTGTCGAGCGATTCGGCGGAAATGTCGATGGTGAACAGCTGCTGCGCCGGATCGAGCGTGGTCACGGTCATGCAGGCGCCGTTGAGCGCGATGCTGTCACCGAGGCCTACATCGTCGAGATATCCGTTGGGCACCGAAATGCCGAGTCTTTTGCCGTAGGAGGAGGAGGGGCCGAGGTCGTGGATGGCGGCGATGCGCCCCACGCCGGTGATGATTCCGGTGAACATTTGCACATTTTCGCAGATGCGGGGGCCCTCGGCCTTTCCGCGGCGCTTTGGCCGTGCAATCCGCCTCCGGTCGCCGAGGCTGGACGCTAGAAGCTGTCGCGCCCGCGCACCCGTGACACGATCCGCAGGTCGGGCTCGAGCATCTGCACAGACTTGAATTCGAGCGCCAGCGCGCCCTCCAGCGAGGTGAGTGGCCCTTCGGCGTGCAGGTGGCTCGCCATGTCGAGGCCGCTGCCGATCAGCTTGGGCGCCAGGTAGACCAGCAATTCGTCGACGCAGCCTTCCCGGATGAGCGAGCCGTTGAGCTTGTGGCCGGCCTCGACGTGCAGTTCGTTGACGCCGCGCGCTGCCAGGTCTTGCAGCATGGCGGCCAGATCGACCTTGCCCGCGGCATTGGGCAGGCAGGTGACGGTGGCGCCGCGTGCTTCCAGGGCGGCAGCGCGGGCTTCGTCGCGGACGGCTGCGTAAATCCACACTGGGCGGCCTGCTATGAAAACATGAGCGTCAGGCGGGGTCTGCAAATGGCTGTCGACGATCACCAGATGCGGCTGGCGCGGCGTTTCGACCATGCGCACGTCGAGCCGGGGGTTGTCTTCGAGCACGGTGCCCACACCGGTCAACACTGCGCTGGCACGGGCGCGCCACGCGTGGCCGTCGGCTCGGGCCGCTTCGGAGGTGATCCATTGGCTCACCCCGTTGGCAAGGCCCGTCTTGCCGTCGAGCGAGGCCGCCACCTTGAGACGCACCCAAGGCAGCTTGCGGACCATGCGGCTGAAGAAACCGATGTTGAGCTCGCGCGATTCCGCGGCGCCAGGGCCGGTTTGCACCTCGGTGCCGGCCGCCCGCAGCCGGGCGAAGCCCTGTCCGGCGACCAGCGGGTTCGGGTCTGCAAGCGATGCCACGACCCTGCCGATGCCGGCCGCGATCAGCGCGTCGCAGCAGGGACCGGTACGCCCGTGGTGCGAGCAGGGCTCGAGCGTGACGTAGGCCGTGGCGCCTGCAACCGAGTGGCCCTTGGCCGCGGCGTCGCGCAGCGCCATCACTTCGGCATGCGGCCCGCCGGCTTGCTGCGTGTGGCCCTGGCCCAGCACGCGGCCGTCTGCATCGCACAGCACGCAACCCACGCGCGGGTTCGGATCGGTCAGCAACAGCGCGTCGGAAGCCAGGCGCAATGCGGTGGCGATGTGCTGCGCGTCTTGTTCGGGGGAGGGCATGGGCTGCGAGAAGAATTATTTAACACCGGAGCCGCTGGATCATACGAGCGGCGGTCAAAAGCGGATGAACGGCAAACGGCCTGCAGAGAGCCGCCTCTACGCTCCAGTTTCGATGCAGGAATAAAGAAGCAACCGAAGTTGCAGGACGGGGAGGACATCGAAAAATGGCTACATCAAGGCAGGCCGCCACGGGCTTTTCGCTCGTGGAGGTGCTCGTTTCCATCGCGGTGCTGAGCGTCGGTTTGCTCGGCTCCATCGGCATGCTGCTCACGGCTGTGCGCACGGGCAAGGAAGCCGCAACATTCGCTGCGGCAGTCAACCTCGCTCGCGACCTTTCCGAAAAGGTTCGAATGAACCCGGGTGTGGCGGCAAGGAACGACGCGGCCAATACCTATCTTGTCGCCAACTGGACCGAGGATGCCGGCACTGGCGCCGCCCCGGGCGGGTGCGCGGCGGCAGGCGCGGCTTGCGATCCCGAAAGCCTGGCGGCCTGGGACATGGGCGAGTGGAAGCGCCGCGTTGCCAAGGCATTGCCCGGTGCCCGCCTGAGCGTGTGCTTCGATGACCACCCTTGGAACGCGTCGGCCGGCGAATACGCGTGGCCGTGCAGTGGTTCCGGCCGCAATGTGGTCGTCAAGCTCGGCTGGGTGCCGCACGCCGACGCCGTGGACGCGAAGCACGACGGCAAGCCGCAGCGGGAGCTTCCGCCTCGCTTGGTGATGCAACTGGTTGTCGGCTAGGCGAACGGCTGCCGTGCGAGCCCCTTGTCACCCAAGGTGCCTGCGCCAGGGCGGGATGACCTTGGTCGAGTTGATGGTCGCCGCCGCGATCGGCCTGGTGGTGGTGCTGGCCGCCACGGCTACCTTCATTGGCAGCCGGCAGCTCTTTGCCGCCAATGCCGAAGCGCAGGCGGTGGAAGATTCACTGAGGTTCGCGGCTGCAGTCGTCAGAGGCATCGTGCGGCAAGCCGGCTATGCCGACTATGCACCGGACCACGTCGGCCCGGACGGCAGCGTGGTAATCGGCAGCAACGCAAACCTGATGGTGTCGCCCGACGATCCATCCGACCTGGACATCGTCGGCGCGAGCCATGCGCGGGTCGGCCTCACAGGCGAAAGCTATGGCAGCCACAACAGCAGGGGCGTGAACGGGAGCGACTCGCTGCGGGTGCGGTTTTTCGGCCGCAGCCGCGACGGAGGCGGCGATACCGAACCAGACGGCACCATGGTCGATTGCATGGGCATTGCCCAGGCCGGCCCTTCGGACGACGGGCCGTCGCTCGCCGATCGTGCATGGAGCTTCTTCTTCGTGGCGGAAGCCGCCGACAAGGAGCCCGAGCTTTACTGCAAGTACCGCAGCGACAAGGAGGGCTCGTTCAGGTCCGAGCCGCTCGCGCGCGGTATCGAGGTGTTCAAGGTCGTTTACGCCTACGACGGCAATGGCGACGGGGTGCCTGAACGCTGGCTCGACGCCGCGCAGCTGGAGGCGCTGGCGGGCTCCACCGCCGGCATCAACGATGAGTGGCGCAAGGTGGTCGGTCTTCGCATCGGCATGGTCGCGCGCAGTGGCCCTGGCATTGGCGAAGCCCGAACGCAGGTTGAACTTCTCTATCCGCTCGGCGCCGACTTTCCCGATGTGAGCTTCATGCCTCCGGCGGACGGCAGACTGAGGCGCACTTCCACCTTCACGGTCATGCTGCGCAACGTCATGAAGGAGCCGGCACCATGAGCCGGAGCGGCTCGTCGCCGCAGCGAGGCTTCTCGTTGATCGTGGTGCTGTTGATGCTGCTCATTGCGATGGTGCTTGGCATTGGTGCGGCACAGGTCTCGCTGGTGGGCGAGCGAAGCGCACGCAACGACCGCGACACCGAGATCGCGTTCCAGGCCGCCGAAGCGGCGCTGGTCGACGCCGAGCGCGACGTGCTCGGCCCGAACCAAGGCGCGGCGCAACGCCTGTGTATTTTCAACGGCAGGGATGTTTCGGCCTTTGTCGCGGGATGCGGCGGCACGGGCATTCACCAGGGGCTGTGCGCCCAAGCCGAAGACGGCGCCGAGCCGGTCTGGATGACTGCTGATTTCGCAGCCGAAAGCACAACGTCGGTCGCCTACGGCACCTTCACTGGGCAAATCTACGCAACGGCCAGTGCGGTCGCAGGCGCTCGCGGCGGCGCGTTGTCGGCGCGCGCGCCGCGCTACATCGTGGAAGCGGTTCGCAACCTGGGGGGCTGGCAGTCCAGCCAGCTCCAAAGCGCAAGTGCGCGAAGCGCCTCGCATCTCTTTCGCGTCACGGCCATCGGCTACGGCGTGCGGGACGAGACGCAGGTGGTGCTGCAAACCAATTTGTACAAGCCGGCCGCCAGCCCGGGTTGCCCGTCCTGACTTTCCTGCTTTTGCTGAAACGGAATCCGAATGCGTTCTCCTGAAAGTCGCCTGCGCTCGGCGGCAGCTGTTGCCATCTGGGTGCTCTGCGGTACGTCGGTATTTGCGGCGGAGACCGGCGTGGTGCCGGCTGTAGAGCTGCCAAGTGAGCCGTTGTCTTCCATGGCGTCGCGCGTCGACCCGAACATGGTGCTCGACCTCGCACTGGAGTTCTCGAACACGGGTGCGGCCTATCGCGGCAGCTTCGACTGGAAGAAGGTCTACCTGGGCTATTGGGACCCGATGGCCTGCTACGGCTACGCCGCTTCCGATGGCTATTTCAAGCGCCTGTCCCCGGCAACGCGACTTGCCGGCGGCGAGATCGCGTGCGCGCATCAATGGAGCGGCAACCTGTTGAACTGGGCCGCGACGTCGACCGTTGACGTATTGCGGCTCGCGTTGACAGGTGGCGACCGGGTGGTGGACGAAGCCGAACGTACCGTGCTGCAACGCGCGGTGCTGCAGCAGGATTTCTACCGCGGCAGCTACTTTCCCGACAAGGCCGTGTCCGGCAACCTGGACAAGCTCACGCCGCTGGTGGTGGGCAGCAGCAATGGCTTGCGCGCGGCGGGCACTCTTCATTTCAATCATTGCGCCGACCGCATGTTCGTTGGATCGAGCGCAAGCGGCAGCTGCGCCAGCCCGGGCACCGACCAGCAATACGGTCCCGGCGCGGCGAGCGCTCCCTACTTCGCGCGGGTCGAGGTCTGCACCGCGGCTGAAGGCGCGGTGCGCAGGGACCTGTGCCTCAAGTACCCGAGCGGCAATTTCAAGCCCGCCGGCGAGATACAACATTACGCCGACAGGCTTCGTTTCGCCGTGTTCGGCTATCTGCTCGACAACGACCCGGCCCGCTATGGGGGCGTGTTGCGCGCACCGATGAAATACGCCGGACCGAGAAAGCTGGAGGCCAAGCTCGACCGAGTGGACAACCCCCAGACCGAATGGGATGCCAGGACCGGCGTCTTTCTTGGCGATCCGATATCCGTCGCGCAGGGCGGCCGGTTCGGTGGCGTCATCAACTACCTGAACCGCTTCGGACGCGCCGGTGCGTACAAGAAGTTCGACCCCGCGGGTGAGCTCTACTACGAATCGCTGCGCTACCTGCAAGGCAAGGTGCCCACGCGAGATGCAATCGCGGGCGTAGCAGCCCTCGACGATCCGCGAAAGGACGGGCTGCCGGTCTACAACGACACCGCGCAATGGCGCACCGACGGCCACAAGAGCTGGGACCCCGTGGGTGTCAGCTGCCGCAAGAACTACATCCTGGCGATCGGAGATCTCGAAACGCACGGCGATCGTGCCTTGCCCGGGCTGCCTGGCGGTGGCCGCAGTTTCAGCAATGCCTCGTTTGAGCCCGACACGTCCTACTGGACCCGCCTGGTCGGCGCGTTCGAAAACCGCGAGTCGCTGTCCTATACCCACCCTTCGGGAAAGACCGGTCTTGCAACGACCGGAAACCGAGGTCTTCCAGCCTTCAACTACAAGGGCGGCGCGCAACTGACGGCGAGCACCATCGCAGCTGCGGAAACGGGCGCCGACAAGGGTTCGTTCGGCATGGCGGGGCTGGCCTATTGGGCGAACACCCAGAAGATTCGTGCCGACTACCCCGACGTGCGGGTCCAGACCTTCGGCGTCGACCTGGACGCCGGCGGGCAGGGGGCCGTCCGGCAAGCGCAGCGCGGCAGCGCGCTTTATCTCGCGTCGAAGTACGGGGGCTTTGCAGACAGCAACGCGGACGGCAATCCATTCAGGGGCTCAGGCGACGGCGGCCAGGCCGACGTGGCGGGCAATTCCGAATGGGCCGAAGGCATCGACAACGATGGCCAGCCCAAGCCGTCCAACTACTTCCTGGCGGGCGAGCCGCGGCAATTGCTCGGCGCGATCCACCGGATTTTCGAGTCGGCAGCGGCGCCGTCAGGCGGGAGCACGGCGGACGCGGCCATTTCCTCGGACCGCATCGCGGAAGCCGGGAGCAGCCTCTACGTGCCGCGGTTCCGCGGACGCCGCTGGTCGGGCACGCTGCTGTCGTATCCATTGGCTTACGACGCGGCTGCGGCCACGGTGCGCCAGGCCGATGAGCCCGCGTGGGACGCGGGAGCCCTGTTGACCGGCAACGCATCGGCTCAGCCGGCACGTGTGGCGCGCGATCCCTCGGACAGGAACATCTTCACCCTTTCGTCGGCCGGCAGAGGGACGCCTTTTCGCTGGGAAGCACTCGACAGCGCATCGCGAGCCCATTTGAACTCCACGCCCTATGCGGTGCCGCCGGCATCCGATGCGCTGGGCGCCGACCGGCTTGCCTATCTGCGCGGCGACCGCCGCAAGGAACTGTCGGCACCGGGTGGGATGTTCCGTGTGCGTGATTCGGTCATGGGCGATGTTGCCAATTCGAACCCGCTGTTCGTGGGCGCACCGAGCCTGCACGTGCAGGATGCCGGCTATGGCCGCTTTCTAGAGGCGAACAAAGCGCGGCCGCCGGCGGTGTACGTCGGCGCCAACGACGGCATGCTGCATGCGTTCTCGGCCGCCACGGGAGGCGAGCTCTTCGCCTACGTGCCGCGCGCGGTGTTGCACAAGCTCGGTAGCTACAGCTCGCCAGACTATGTGCATCAATCCTATGTCGACGGATCGCCCGCGGCGGTGGAGGCGAGGATGGCCGACGGCAGCTGGAAGACCGTGCTGGTTTCCGGAATGGGTGCTGGAGCAAGCGGCGTCTTTGCGCTCGATGTTTCCGATCCCGCCGCGTTTTCTGCCGACAAGGCACTGTGGGAGTTCACGGGCCTCGACGACGAGGACATGGGCCACGTGCTCCAAGCGCCGCGAATCTTGAAGTTTCGCCTCTCCGCACCCACGCGCACCGGGGCAGCAGCCTATGCCTGGTTTGCCGTGGTGCCCTCCGGCTTCAACAACGCCAATCCGGACAGGCGCGGGGCGCTGTTCCTGCTTTCGCTCGACAAGCCCGCCGGTGCCGCCTGGAAGCGGGGCGTCAACTATCACAAGATCGTGCTGCCGACACCAGCGGACAAGACGCTGGCAAACGCCCTCGGCACGCCGGGCGACTACGCAGCCGCGGACGGTTCGGTGCACTGGCTGTACGCCGGCGACACGCAAGGCAACCTGTGGAAGTTCGACTTCACCGGCCGTGCGCCTTGGAACGAGGACAACGCACTCGGGTTGAAGGGGTTGCCGCTCATGGTCGCGATATCGCCCGGCGCGGGCGCCAAGCGCCAACCGATCACTGTGGCGCCAGAAGTGGGCGCAGGGCCGAACGGCGGCGCCATCGTGCTCTTCGGCACCGGCAAGTTCATGAGCGCCGAAGACATCGGCAGCGCCAGCCATGCGGTGCAAACGCTCTACGGCGTGTACGACTCGGGCACCGCCATTCCCGCGCACGAAACGCGCACCCAGCTTCAGGCGCGGACCGCCGCCGCTGCGGCCGGCCAGGCACTGCCGGCCATCGTGGGCGAACCTTTCGTCTATGGCACCGGAAACCGCAGCGTGGCAAGTCGCCGCGGCTGGTATTTCGATCTTCCCGGCTCGCTCGACTCGGGCGAGCGGCAGGTGACCCGGCTGGCGCTCAGCGACGGCTATCTGTTCTTCAACACGCTAATACCGAACGGCAATGCCTGCGGCGCAAACGGCGGCGGTCGCAGCTGTGCAATCAACGCAATGACAGGGCTTTCGAAAGGCGGGACCTGTGTGCCTTCGACGGTGGGGTCGTTGTCGTCGCCATTACTCGTTGCGCTTGGAGAAGGGGCGCATACCTCACCCGATGCATTCGGCCGCCGTTCGGCGACGAAGAGGCTTTCAGTGATCAACGCCGGCTCTGGAGGACGCCCTGGTGGAGCCGGCATTTCAACCGTGCAGCCGGTGGAAGGTGGCCAGATTTCGCAAGTGGCCGGGCGCTTGAACTGGCGCCAGATCACCGATTTTGAGGGGGCAAAGCCATGAAAGCCGCCAAGTCGGCAAGCGGCACCGCCGGTCGCATTCACGGCTTCACGCTCATCGAATTGATGATCGTGGTCGCGATCCTCGCCATCCTGGCCGCAATCTCCTATCCGTCGTACCTGGACTTCATGCGCAAGGGCTGGCGCACCGAGGCGCGCTCGGCCCTGATGCAGCAGATGCAGCAGCAAGAGCGGCAATACACCATGACCGGGCAGTACAAGCGCTACGAAGGCGGATCCGGCGAGGGAGGTGCCGGCGGCAAGTACCTTGTCGAGAGTGGCAATTGCGAGGGGCAGGGCACCATCGAGCGCTGCATCAGGCTCACGGCCACCCCGCAGCCGGGCTACTCCGATCCCGAAGTCGGAGCGCTCTGGATCGACAGCATGGGAGACAAGGGCTG
The DNA here is from genome assembly GCF_009755665.1 of Variovorax paradoxus. NCBI lineage: Bacteria > Pseudomonadati > Pseudomonadota > Betaproteobacteria > Burkholderiales > Comamonadaceae > Variovorax > Variovorax paradoxus. The sequence continues at coordinate 3,429,452 of NZ_CP046622.1, read as the reverse complement.
CAACGGCACGGCGGGTGCCAAGTGCTGGCAATGAGGTCCGGCTGGCGATGGCCGATGGTTGCGAGGGCTGCGCTGGGCGGATTCACCCTCGTCGAGCTGATGGCCGTGGTAGCCATCATGGCAATCCTGGGTTCGATCGCCGTTTCCTCGTTTCGCGACCTGCTGCTCAACCAGCGGCTTGCCGCTGCTTCGAGCGGTTTCGTGGCCGCGCTGAACCTGGCTCGCACCGAAGCCATTCAGCGTTCGCAAAAGGTGCATGTGGGCGCCCTCGAGGGAAGCGACTGGTCGAGTGGCTGGGCCGTGCAGGCCGGGCCGGAAGGCGCAATGCAAACGGTGCGCAAGTTCGAGAAGCTTCCGAACGGGGTGAGCGTCGACGCAGCACTCGGAGACGGATTCGTGCGAGGGCTGGACTACGACAGCAATGGCTTCTCGCGCCGGGCGGGCGGCACGGGCTTCGGCGCCGGATGCCTCACGCTGAAGGCCGAGTCGGGCCGCAGGGCGTCGATCGTGGTATCCGCGTCGGGTCGCGCCAGGGTCTGCAACCCCGATGTCCGGGGTGAGTGCGGAAGCGGCGCTTGCGGCAGCGGCGGCTAGTGAGAGGGCGCCAGGGGCTTGCCGCGACGCCTCTTGCTCAAATGTCCCGCAACAGCTGCCTGAACTCGTCCACGTCCTCGAAGCTGCGGTACACCGAAGCAAAGCGCACGTAAGCGACCTTGTCGAGCTTCTTGAGCTCGCGCATGACGAGTTCGCCAACCTTGGTCGAGTCGATTTCGCGCAGGCCGCTGGCCAGCAGCTTTTGCTCGATGCGCAGCAGCGCGTTGTCGATCTGCTCGATGCTCACCGGCCGCTTGCGCAGCGCCAGCATCATCGAGGCGCGCACTTTGGTCGAGTCGAAGTCGGCGCGGCTGCCGTCCTTCTTCACGACGACCGGAAAGTTCACGTCCGGCCGCTCGTACGTTGTAAAGCGCTTGTCGCAGGCGCTGCACTGGCGGCGCCTGCGCACGAAGTCGGCGTCTTCCGAAACGCGGGTCTCGACGACCTGCGTTTCAAGATGACCGCAAAAAGGGCATTTCATGCGGCCAGGTCTTGCGGACGATCAGCGGTAGACAGGGAAGCGGCTCGTGAGCGCGTGCACCTTGGCGCGCACGGCGTCGATGTTGGCTGCATCGCGCGGGTTCTCGAGCACGTCGGCCACCAGGTTCGCCGTGATGCGGGCCTCTTCATCCTTGAAGCCGCGCGTCGTCATGGCGGGAGTGCCGATGCGCACGCCGCTGGTCACCATCGGCTTCTCAGGGTCGTTGGGGATCGCGTTCTTGTTGATCGTCATGTGGGCGGCGCCCAGCACGGCTTCGGCTTCCTTGCCGGTAATGCCCTTGGAGCGCAGGTCAACCAGCATCACGTGGCTTTCGGTGCGCCCGCTCACGATGCGCAGGCCACGCTCGGTGAGGGTGTCGGCCACGATCTGGGCGTTCTTGACCACTTGCTGCTGGTAGGCCTTGAACTCGGGCGTCATGGCTTCCTTGAACGCAACGGCCTTGGCGGCAATCACGTGCATCAGCGGGCCGCCTTGCAGGCCCGGGAAAATGGCGCTGTTGATGGCTTTCTCATGCTGCGACTTCATCAGGATGATGCCGCCGCGCGGACCGCGCAGGCTCTTGTGGGTGGTGGAGGTCACCACGTCGGCATGCGGCACGGGGTTGGGGTACACGCCCGCGGCCACAAGGCCTGCGTAATGGGCAATGTCGACCATGAAGATCGCGCCCACGTCCTTGGCCACCTTGGCGAATCGCTCGAAATCGATGCGCAGCGAATAAGCCGAGGCGCCGGCGATGATGAGCTTGGGCATGTGCTCGTGCGCCTTGCGTTCCATCGCGTCGTAGTCGATGGCTTCGTTGGCGTCGAGGCCGTAGCTCACCACGTTGAACCACTTGCCGCTCATGTTGAGGGGCATGCCGTGCGTGAGGTGGCCGCCTTCGGCCAGGCTCATGCCCATGATGGTGTCGCCGGGCTTCAAGAAGGCCAGCATCACGGCCTCGTTGGCCGATGCGCCGCAATGCGGCTGCACGTTGGCGGCGTCGGCGCCGAAGATCTGCTTGACGCGGTCGATGGCCAGTTGCTCGGCCACGTCGACATGCTCGCAGCCGCCGTAGTAGCGCTTGCCCGGGTAGCCTTCGGCGTACTTGTTGGTGAGCTGCGAGCCCTGTGCGGCCATAACGGCCGGCGAGGCGTAGTTTTCGCTCGCGATGAGCTCGATGTGGTGTTCCTGGCGCGCGTTTTCGGCCTGGATGGCAGCCCAGATTTCGGGATCGGTCTGTTCGACCAGGATATTGCGTTGGTACATGGCAGTCCTTTGAAGACGAGGTCCTTGTTCTTCAACCAAACAAGGGCTGCCCAGGCGAACGGCTGAACGCCTGAATGGATGCCAGGCGGCACGCTTCCCAGTGGTATTCCACGTCAGCGCGTGGCACCTTTGGAGGTGCTGCGCCTATCGCCAGTCGCGTACGGAACGGAGTGTAGCTCACCCCATGGTTTTGCCCATGGGGCAGGGACTCAGGAAACCTCGGAAAGCAGTGCGACTTTTTGAGGATCGGCCACTGCCGGCTCGGCAGCTTGCTGCGGCTTCGGCGGTACCGCGATGGGGATTGGCTGTGCGCGAACGATGGGCGCCGTCGTGGTCGGAGGGTTGCGGCCGTTGGCCACCTGCAGTAGCCGCTCGTGCTCGGCCAGCACCTTGTTGGCATAGCCGCCGTCATCATCGAGATTGGCTGCGCCCACGTAGTAGCGCAGGCCGCCTTCGAGCGAGCCGGCGCGGGCGATGCATTCCTGCAGCACCTTCACGCCGACGCGCATGTTGGTCACAGGGTCGAAAGCGGTGAGTGTGCCGCCGGCGCTTTCGTACTTGTCGCCGTGAACGCGGGTCATGACCTGCATCAGGCCCTGCGCGCCCACGTGGCTCTGCGCGAACGGGTTGAAGCTCGATTCGACCGCCATGATGGCCAGGATCAGCGTCGGGTCGAGCTTGGTGCGCTTGCCCAGTTGGTATGCCTCTGCGACGAGCACGCTCAGCGGCTCGGCCGCCACGCGGTATTTCTTGCTGAGCCAGTAGGCCACCGCGGCTTGCTGCTTGGGCAGATCGCCGGGGCTCGCGGCCGTGGTGCGCACAATGGCTGTCGGCTCCAGGTCGGTGGCCTCGGGCGCAGGCTTGCGCGACTGGAGCCAGCCCATGAGCTGCTCTTCGCCGGTCTGGCGCAGATCGGGCCGCGCCACCAGCGCGAGAGCCGCAAACACAATAGCCAGGCCGACCAGTGCAAACCCGTTGTGGGTGATTTCAAAAAAGCCGTCTGCCACATCGGACGCAAAGGTCCTTAGCCCGCGGGCTGTGGCATCAAACGCCTTGTTCATCGCTCTTCCTTTCTATGCGGCACCTGATCGCAGCGCCCGGAGGGCGATGGATGAAGGCAGCGGCGCTTGATTGGTACGAATCAGGCTCCGCGCATGGAGGTGTAGGGGTGAGGGCGCGGCGACCTGATCAAGCCGTGGGAATTCGGCAGCGGGTTCAGGGGCCCCTGCTGGGTCTGGGGCAGGCCAGGGGCAGGCGGATTCTAGCGTGGCTAAATACTCGGTCAAGAATAAGGATTCATACCATTATATGATTACATATTTAAACAAATCCAACTTCTTGATTCGAAAGGCAAGGGAAATCCCTTGGAGGCGGGGATTGCAATGCAAGCGTGGGGCGCCTAATCTGAATACGCCTGAGTTCTCAGGCGGTTTTCCGAAATCCGGCAGCCCGAGGTGCAAGTCAAGGGCTCGAACGATGGAGGATCCATGGCGGCAATCTCTTGCTGCCAGCACGGCAGGAACCATTGACTTCCGGTCGCGCGAAACGATGGCATGGGTCTTATGCCCGCCATCAAGCCCGGTAATGAGACATTCGTCGAATTGCCGGGCTTTCTTGTTTCTAGCTTTGCTTCTCTTTGCGGCACACTCCCGCGATGGATGTAGCTTCGCTCAAACAAAACAAATGGATGCGGCGTGGGATCGTCGCCTTGCTCGTTCTTCTGGCGCTGTGGGTCCTTGCCTGGCTGGCGGTGCCGCCGATCGCCAAGAGCCAGATCCAGAAGATCGCAAGCGAGAAGCTCGGCCGGCAGGTCACCGTGGGCAAGATCGACTTCAAGCCCTGGAGCCTCGAGCTCGCGCTGAACGATCTGAGCATTGCCACGGCCGATGGCAGCCGGCCCCAGGTGGCCGTCAAGCGCATCTATGCCGACGCCGAGCTGCAGTCGCTCTTGCGCCTGGCGCCGGTGATCGATGCGGTGTCGGTCGAGTCGCCCGCCATCCTCCTCACGCACCTTGCCGACGGCAAGTACGACATTGACGACATCGTGGCCAAGCTCGCGGCCGGCCCGCCGCCCGACCCCAAGGCCGAGCCAGCGCGCTTCGCGATCTACAACATATCCATCAAGAACGGCGCGGTCGATTTCGACGACCAGACCGTCAAGCGCAAGCACGAGCTGCGCGACTTCGTGCTCAACGTACCGTTCCTGAGCAACCTGGCTTCCAAGCGCGACATCAACACCGAGCCCAAGCTTGCCTTCACCCTCAACGGCAGCAAGTTCGATTCGGCCGCGCTCACAACGCCGTTTGCCGAAACCCGCAAGACCGACGCCCATGTGCAGTTCAAGGGGCTCGACCTGGTGCCCTACCTGGGCTACATACCCGGGGGCTTGCCGGTGAAGCTGCAGGCCGGCAGCCTGGACGCCGACCTGAAGATCGACTTTGCCCAGGCCGCCGCGCCCGGCCTGAAGATCACCGGCACAGTCGAAGCCCGCGGCGCGAAGCTGGGCGATGCGCGGGGCCGCGACTTGCTGGGCTTCGAGTCGCTCAAGCTGGCGCTGGCCGACGTGCGGCCGCTGGAGTCGGTATTTCATCTGAGCGAAGTTGCGCTCTCCGGTCCGCAGCTTGCGGTCGCCCGCGATGCAAAGGGCCAGCTCAACCTGCTCGCCACCGACCCGGCCACGGGGGCTGCCGAGAAAGTAGCGGCTCCTCCCACTGCAGCGGCAAGCGCTCCGGCCGGCAAGGCACCTGAAAAACCGAAGCTCAAGGTCCAGGTCGACAAGATCGCGCTCAGCGGCGGGCGCATCGGCTGGCGCGACGAAACCGTCAAGCCCGCCGCGGCCATCGACCTGAGCGCGCTCGGCCTCGATGTGACCGGCGTCACCTGGCCCATGGAAAAGCCGGCCCAGTTCAACGGCAGCACCGCAGTCGCCGGCGCAACCCTCAAGTTCCAGGGCAGTGCCACCGACAAGATGGCCGATGTGCAGACCGAAGTCGAGGCGCTGCCGCTGTCCCTGGCGGCTCCTTATCTGGCGCAAAGCCTGGAGCCCACGCTCGACGGCAAGCTCAGCGGGCAGATCGACATCGCCTGGGCTCAGCCCGATCTCAAGTTCAAGGCCCGGCGCCTGGCCGCCGACGGCCTGGCGCTCACCCAGGCGAAGACTGCCTTGGCGAGCGTCGGCCGCTTCGAACTGGTCGATGCCGAGGTCGACATGGCGAAGCACACGCTGAACGTGGCTTCTTTCACCGCCACGAACCCGAAGGTCCATATAGAGCGCGACAGCGAAAAGCGCTGGATGTTCGAGCGCTGGCTCAAGACGCCGGCGGCTGGCGGGGCTGCAGCGGCCAAGGTGGCCGCGCCCAAGCCCGCGGGCTCCGGGACCGCGGCGGCATCGTCCGCCGCCAACACCAAGCCGTGGGCATTGACCATCGGCACGCTGGCGGTCGGAAACGGCACGCTTTCGTATGCGGACAAGGCCAGCGCAACGCCCGTGGCGGTCGAGATTACAGCGCTCAATCTGAACGCGCAGAAGGTCGCGCCCGAGACCAGCACGGTGTCGCCGCTGCAGATTTCAGGGCGTATCGGCTCGCGGCGGGCCGAACCGGGCCGCTTCGACTACAAGGGCCACGTGGTGCTCAAGCCGCTTTCGGCCGAAGGCCGGCTCGAGGTGGCGTCTTTTCCCGCCCATGCCTTCAAGGCCTACTACGCGGATGCACTCAACGTGGATATCCGCCGCGCTTTCGCGAGCTATCGCGGCACCGTGCGCTATGCAAGCGCACCAGCCGGCATGACCCTGAAGCTTGCCGGTGACACCGCACTTGACGACTTCCGCGCCAACAGCATCTCGCTCACCCAGTCGCCCGGTTTCGACCGCAACACCAACCAGCTGCTGAGCTGGAAGACGCTGAGCCTGCGTGGCCTGCAGGTGAGCATGGCGCCCAACGCGCCGCCAGCGGTGGATGTTCGCGAAACCACCCTGACCGACTTTTTTGCCCGCGTGATCGTCGATCCCACCGGCCGGCTGAACCTGCTGAACCTGACGAAGAAGGGCGAGGCGGAAGGCAATGCCACCGCGGCGACGAGTGCCGAGGCAAAGACGCGCAGGAGCCTGGGCGGAACCAGCACCACCACGGCGCCCTTGCCGCAGTCCGGCGGCGCCCCGGCGTCGGCCGAGGCCATGGTCGGCGGCAGCTCCGAGCCCGCCAGGCCGGCCTCGGCGCCGGTTGCAAAGGCGCAGGCCGAAGCCGACACCGGGCCCAAGCCGGTCATCAATTTCGGCCCGATGAGCCTGGTCAACGGTCGGATCGACTTCACCGACCTGTTCGTCAAGCCCAACTACTCGGCCGACCTGAGCGAGCTGACCGGCAAGCTCAGTTCCTTCTCGTCGAACCCGCCGAGAGGCGAGAGCGGCCGCCCGGCGCTGGCCGACCTGGAACTGCGCGGCAAGGCGCAGCAGACGGCGGCACTGGAAATCACCGGCAAGCTCAATCCGCTGGCCAAGCCGCTGGAGCTCGACATCACGGCCAAGATGCGCGATCTCGATCTGGCGCCGCTCTCGCCGTATTCGGTGCGCTATTCGGGCCACGGCATCGAGCGGGGCAAGATGAGCATGGACGTCAACTACAAGATTGCGGCCGACGGCCAGCTCACGGCCACCAACAAGCTGGTGCTCAACCAGCTGCAGTTCGGCGACGAAGTGCAGGGCGCGCCCAACAGCCTGCCGGTAAGGCTCGCGGTGGCGTTGCTGGCCGACCGCAACGGCGTGATCGATGTCGACCTGCCGCTGCGCGGTTCGCTCAACGATCCGCAGTTCAGCATCGGCCCGCTGATCTTCAAGGCAATCGTCAACCTCATCGTCAAGGCGGCGACATCGCCGTTCAGCCTGCTGACCGGTGGTCTCGGCGGGGGCAGCGGCGAATCGAGCACCATCACCTTCGAACCTGGCAGCTCGGTGCTCAGCGCGAGCGCCAAGGAAAGCCTGGACAAGGTCGCCAAGGCTTTGGCGGAGCGTCCGACCCTCCAGATGACGGTGGTCGGCACTTCCAGCCTCGAGCAGGAGCGCGATGCCTACCAAGGCCAGCGCCTGCGCCAGTTGGCCCAGGCCGAGAAGCGGCGTGCGGCCGTGCGCAGCGGCCAGGCGGGCACCGACGTGCCGCCGGTTACCGATGCTGAATACCCCGAACTCCTGACCGCCGTGTACAAGCGCGCCGACATCACCAAGCCGCGCAACATGGTCGGGCTGGCCAGGGATCTGCCGGTGAAGGAAATGGAAAACCTGCTGATCACCAGCATTCCGGTCGACGAAGAGTCGATGCGGCAACTGGCCGTGGAGCGCGGCGCCGTGGTGCGCGACTACCTCCTGGCGCAAAAGCTCCCGAGCGAACGCCTGTTCCTTGGCGCCGTGAAAACCAAGGCGAGCGGTGCCGACTGGAAACCGGGCGCCGAACTCAACCTGGCCATGAAGTAGGCAGAAGAGCACTTGGTTTTTTGCGCCGGCTCGCTATATATGTAGGCCGCCGCCCGGGCCTTCGGGCAGCTATTTGGCTGCTGTCCCGGCATGGAATTCAACCGCCCGCCACAACTGGGTGAAAATGTCGATGTGCGCCGGCCTTTGCCGGCGCCTTCGCTTTCTCTCTTCAGACAACGATCTCGCGCAAGTGACCTCTACTTCTTCCAAGCCACACGACCTCCAGGCCCTCGACACGCTCACCGGCGGCGCCTTCACCGCGCCAACCTCGGGCGAGCGCGCCGCGCGCATCCGCGACTGGCTCGCGGGCAACCCCGCGCCCGAGCAGATGCAGGAAGTCTTCAAGGAGCTGAGCGGCCGCGACAAGGGCGCGGCGCGCCTCTTGCGCGAAAAGCTCGACGAACTCAAGCGTGCCAAGGGCCAGGAAGCCATTGCCGCCGAATGGGCGCAAAAGGCCGAGGCGTTGCTGGGCCAATCCAAACTCAACATTGCCGATGCGCTCGCCTGGCAACGCGACGCCGCCAAGGCCGGCGCGCCGCTCTCGCGCGAGCCGCTGGCGGGTTTCAAGGTGCAACTCGCCGAGCGCGTGAAGGGCATCGAAGACCTGCAGCACCGTGCCCAGGTGCACCGCGAAGCCGCCGTGCTGCTCGCGCAGCGCTTTGAAGTGCTCTCGACCAAGGGCTGGCAGGACGCCCAGGCCGCCGAGGAATCGCTGCGCGCCGACGTGACCCACTGGCAGCAGCAGGCCGCCGACATCACGGCCGATGGCAACTGGAGCAGCCTGGACGCCAGGTTTGCCCCGCAGCTCGAATCGTCCAAGGCGCAATTGCTGGTCGTGTCCGACGCGTTCCACGCGGCGCTCGCCCAGGCGCAGGCCGCGGCTGCAGACCCGGCGGCACCGCTCCCGCCGGTGCCCGTGTGGGCCGACGAACTGCGCGCCGCGCGCGGCGAAGTGGTGGCGCCCAAGGCCGCGCCCGCCAAGCCGGCCGCACCCAAGGTAGACCCGGCCGTGCGCGCAGCGGCTCAAGATGCCGTGCAAGCGGCCCTGACCAAGCTCGAGCAGGAAACCGCCGAAGGCCACGGCAAGGCCAGCGCTGGCGCGGCCGCGGCACTGCGCGCGGTGCTGAAGGAACACGGCAAGCTCGTCGATGCCCCGCTCGAAGCGCGCGTGCATGCGGCGCTGGTGGCGGCCGGCGAACTCGAAGGCTGGCAGCGCTGGAGCGCCGACAAGGTGCGCGAAGATCTCGTCGCCAAGGCCGAAGGCCTGCTCAAGCGCCCCGAAGGCCAAGCCCTCGGTGGCCGCAAGATGCAGGAAACGCTGCGCTCGCTGCGCGACCAATGGAAGCAGGCCGACCAGGGCGGCGTGCCCAATCATGCGCTCTGGAAGCGCTTCGACGAAGCCTGCAACGAAGCCCACAAGGTGGTCGAAGCCTGGCTCGAAAAGGTTCGCGCTGATGCGGCCGAGCATCGTGCCCACCGCGTGGCGCTGATCGAAGAGGTCAAGGCCTGGGCGGCCGAGCACGCCACCCCCTCCGACCTGAAGGCGCACAACCGCGCGCTGCACCAGTTTGCCGACCGCTGGCGCGATGCCGGCCACGTGGGTGAGAAGGTCTTCGCCGAACTGCAGCCGCAGTGGAACGAAGCATTCGGCGCTGCACGCGCACCTTTCGAGACGGCGCAAAAGGCGAGCATCGAACGGCGCCAGGCCATGATCGCCGAGGCCGCAGAGCTCGGCGCCCAGCCCATGCTGCGCATCGATGCCGTCAAGGCCCTCCAGCAGCGCTGGCAGGCGGAGGCCCAGAGCGTGCCGCTCGACCGCCGCCACGAACAGAAGCTGTGGGACGCGTTCCGCGCACCCATCGATGAAGCCTTCAATCGCAAGACTGCGGAGCGCGAGAAGTCCGCAACCGCGATGAGCGAACACGACCGCCATGTGCTCGAGGCCTCCAAGGCGCTCGACGCTGCCAATGCCGGCGGCGATGTGCAGAAGATTCGCGCCGCCATCGCCCGGCTCGAAGCCGCGCTGCGCGGCGAGGCGCCCCCGCCAGCACCCGCGCCCTCCAGCGACGGACCTTCGGTCGGCGCCACCGAGGTGGTCGCACCCGGGCAGGCTGCGGCCGAATTCGGCGAGAGCGCCGAACAGGCTCCGGGCTCGAGCGATGCGGAAGCCCTGCCAGGCACGCGCGCCGAACCGCCGCCCGCCGCCAACACAGACCTGGTGGCACCGGCCGATGGCGCGGATTCTTCGGCGCGGGCCGACAGCGCGGCACACGAAGGCAGCGAACCCGCTGCGGCCGAAGAAGCCAAGGCACCGCCCGCACCGCCGAAGCCGGCCCCCAAGCCGGTGGTTGCCGTGCGCGGCGACGACCGTCCTGGTAACAAGAAGGCCGAAGCAGCCCCGGCAGCCCGTGCAGGCGGCCGGTTCGGCGATCGGCGCGATGGCGCCCGTCCGGGCCCGGGCGGCCCTGGTCGTCCTGGCGAGCGCGGGGCACCTCGCGCTGATGGCCGTGGCGACCGCGGCGATCGCGGTGCACCGGCCGGACGCTTCGGCGACCGCCCGCCGCGCTTCGAAGACCGAGGTCCGCGGCTTGGCGACGCGGCTTTCCGCGCGCAACGCGAAGCCCTCGAGCGTGCGGACATGGCGCTGCGCAAGCTGGCGGCCCAGGCCCACGGCGAAGCGCTAACGCAAGTGCTCGGCGCATGGGAGCAACGCGATGCCTCCAAGCTGCCCAGCGTTCAGGAGCTGGGCCGCGCGGTCACGCCCGCGGTGCGCAGCGGCTGGTCTCAGGCCATCGGTTCGGCACCCAAGGCCGCACCCGATGAAGCCGCCGAAGCACTGTTGCGCCTCGAAATGGCCGCCGAAGTGCCGACGCCTGCGGAGCAACTCGACGCACGCCGCGCGCTGCAACTCAAGTTGCTGACGAAGCGCGGCGATCCCCCGCCGGCACAGACCTGGGGCCAGGACGCCGGCAAGGTGCTGGCTGCAGCGCACGATGCGGCCAGCGCGCGACGTTTGCAGAACGCGTTGAAGGCGCTGCTGCGCAAGTAAGGCGCGCACCCGCGCACCGGCTCCGACGGCCATGCAAGAAAAAGGCGCCCCGCGGGGCGCCTTTTTCTTGGTGCGATGAAATCGCGTGGATCAGACTTTCTCGCCAATCGTGGGCGTTTGGACGACGGCCGCCTGCTCGGCCGCATGGCCGCTCGCCATCCGGCGCCGGGCGAACAGCCCGCCGATGCCCAGCAGCAGCGCGACGGCGCCGACGATCAGGGTGGTCTTGTCCGTGGCCATCGATGCCGCGACCTTGTCCTTGTTCTCCATGATCTTCTGCACGTCGGCGAGCGCGACCACCGGCTGGCCCTTGAGCTTGGCCTCGTACACGAGATTGTTGTCCGAGGGATCGATGCGCACTTCGATGGCTTCGTCGATCAGCGGCTCGACCTTGCTTCGGCCGATGGCATGGTCGACGCGCCATTTCTCGGTGCTCCCGTCGGCGAGCTTCGCATCGAGCACGAAGTAGTGGCGCGTCGTGGTGCCGCCGCGGCGGCGCTTGGTGGTTTCGGTGATCTCGCTGCCGCTGACGATCGTGCCGCTCTTGGCAACCAAGTCTTCCACCGCGGTGCCGTGCGTGTCGGCGCCCGCCTTGAACTGTGCATAGGCTGCCCATCCCAGGATGCCGACGCCGAACAGCAGCGCGATCCATGCCTTGCCCGTGAGCTGATAGAACCAATCCCTCATGTTGTTGACCTTTTTCGGTGAGTTGATAACCCGCCGATGTTAAGGGGCAAATTGCTACTGAATAGGTAGCAATGAATGAAGAATTGGCGGGCGATCAGCTCTGTTTAGGAAGAAAGAACTCATCGAACAGCGCCACCACCGCGGGGAAGTCCCGCGCGAAGTTCGGACGGTTCACGAAGTAGGCCTCGCAGGCCACCGCGAAGAACTCGCTGATCGATGTTGCGCCATAGTCGTCGAGCCATGGCGGCTCGGCGCCGAAGCGGTCAGCGAGGATCGTCTTCTCGCGAAAGTCTTCATACGCCGGCTGCAGCACCGCAAGCCAGGCGGCGCGAGACTCGCGCGCATTCTTCTTGCCCGCGAAGCCCGGCGGCAGCGGCGGACAGCCGTCGGCATCGCCTGCGCGCATGTCGATCTTGTGGGCGAACTCGTGGATCACGACGTTGTAGCCGCCGCCAGTGGTGATGCCGCTTGCGAGCACATCCTGCCAGCTCAGCATCACCGGGCCGCGGTCCATGGCCTCGCCGGCCACCACCTCGTCGTATTCGTGCACCACCTGCGCTTCGTCGACGATCTTGCGCCGCGCGACGACCTCCGACGGATGCACCACGATGCCGACAAAATCGTCGTACCAGTCCAGGCCGCCTTTCAAGTTGAGAACCGGCAGCACCGCCTGCGCGGCAATTGCCAGCGCGACCTCGTCGGTGATGACGAAGCCCTGCGTGCCGTGAAATTCCTTGTCGCGCAGGAATTCAGCCGTGAGGGTGCGCAGCCGTTGCTGTACGAGGTGAGGCAATTCGCCCAGAAAGGCATAGCGCTCGAGCGTCGCCTGCCAGGCCGCTTCGGGAATCGGGGGCAGGGCGCGCAACTGGCGCAGCCACTTGAACATTGCGTTGGTTAACGCAGATCGACGCGTTGCGCGCCGGCGGGTGAAAGGCACAGCAGCTGCGCGCGCGGCGGATGGGCCGCCACGTCCCAGTCGCTCAGCACCATGCGCTGGAGGCCGTCGCCCAAGTCGTGGTCGGCGGGACGGTGCGTATGGCCGTGCACCAGTGTGCGCGCGCGCGCCTGCTCAAGCCACTGGCGGGCGGCACCGCCATCCACATCGGCCCAAAGCGTCGACGGGTCGCGTTTGCGGTCTTCGCTTTGCTCGCGCATCGACCGTGCGAGCGCGCGGCGTTCGGCAAGCGGCCTGGCCAGAAATGCGGCCTGCCACTCAGGCGTGCGCACCTGGGCGCGAAACTTGAGGTAGTCGGTGTCGTCGAGGCAAAGAATATCGCCGTGGCTCAGAAGCCACCGTTCACCGTGCAGCACCAGCACTGTGGGGTCGTCCAGCAGCGTGAAGCCGCATTGCGCCGCAAGCGCTGGGCCCACGAGGAAGTCGCGGTTGCCGTGCATGAAGTACACCGGCAGCCGTTCGGCGGTGCGACGCAGCAGCTCGGCGCAATGCGCCTCGAAGCCGGGCAGGGCGGCGGCGTCGTCGCCCACCCACACTTCGAACAGGTCGCCGAGGATGATCAGCGCATCGGCCGGCGTGGTCTGCAAATAGCCCTGCCACGCTTCGAAGGTGACGGGCTCCTCGGCCTGCAGATGCAGGTCCGAAATCAGGTCGACGGTGCGCCACGTCGGCGGAGCGAGCAACTCCTTGAAAGCCGGATTTGCCGCCATGCCGATGTCGCGCCCCGCCTGCTCTTGCTGGTCGTTATTCGGAGACGACAACAGCCTTTTCAATCACGACGTCTTCGAGCGGCACGTCGTCATGGAAGCCCTTGCGGCCCGTCTTCACGGCCTTGATCTTGTCGACGACATCGGTGCCGCCGGTGACCTTGCCGAACACCGCGTAGCCCCAGCCCTGGGCCGAGGGGGCGGTGTGGTTCAGGAAGCCGTTGTCGGCCACGTTGATGAAGAACTGGGCGGTGGCCGAGTGCGGTGCGCTCGTGCGGGCCATGGCCACGGTGTAGTTGTCGTTCTTGAGGCCGTTGTTGGCTTCGTTCTCGATTTCGGCGCCGGTGGGCTTTTGCTTCATGCCGGGTTCGAAGCCGCCGCCTTGCACCATGAAGCCCGGAATCACACGGTGGAACACCGTGTTGTCGTAGTGACCGTTCTTCACATAGTTGACGAAGTTTTCGGCCGACTTGGGGGCCTTGGCGCTGTCGAGCTCGAGCGTGATCACGCCGTAGTTCTTGATGTGCAGTTCGACTTTGGGGTTGCTCATGAGGGAGTCCTTCTTTCGGATGTTCGGAAATTACTTCGCCAGTGTGGCGGACTTGATGATGATGGGCTCGAGCGGCACGTTCTGCATGCCGCCCTTGTTACCGGTTTGAACAGCGCGGATCTTGTCGACCACGTCGGTGCCGGACACGACGCGGCCGAACACCGTGTAGCCGTAGCCGTCGGGATTGGGCGCGTTGAGCGAGTCGTTGTTCTTCACGTTGATGAAGAACTGCGACGTGGCCGAATTCGGGTTGCCGGTGCGCGCCATGGCAATGGTGTACCTGTCGTTCTTCAGGCCATTATTGGCTTCGAGGGCAATGGGCGGGCGCGTGGGCTTTTGTTGCATCTCGGCCGTGAAGCCGCCGCCCTGGATCATGAAGCCGTCGATCACACGGTGGAACACTGTGCCGTCGTAGTGCTTGTCCTTGACGTACTGCAGAAAGTTCTCGACTGTCTTGGGTGCCTTGGCCTGATCGAGTTCGACGAGGATGTCGCCGGCCGAGGTGGCGAGCTTCACGCGCGGGCCGGCCTGCTGCGCATGCACGGTACCGGCAAAGGCGAGGGCTGCGGCCAGCGCGAACGCGCCGCGGCGGCTGAATCGGGTGGACGGGAAATTGAATAAGGCTTGGATCGTCAAGGAAAGCTCCGTGTGCGAATGATGTGGGGTGCGGGCCCGGCAACGCAAGCTGCCGCGGTCCGGTGCGCGTGCGGCCGGTTACTTGCTCGGGCGGCCGACCGGTTTGCGAACTTCCGCCGGAGGCGGTGGCAGCGTTGCGGCTTGCGCTTCGGCTTTCGGGTTGAAGATCTGGCGGATCAGCGAGAGCTTGGGCGCGACGCTCGCGTTGGTGCTGGCGAATTGCTGCGCCCGCACATATTCCTGGGCGGCGAGACGCGCATACACGTCGCCGAGATTTTCATGCGCGGTGGCGTAGTTGGGGTTGAGCTTGAGCGCCTGTTCCAGAGCGGCGCGTGCCTGGTCGAACTTGCTCTGCGCCGCATAGAGCGCGGCCAGGTTGTTGTAGGGCTCGGGCAATTCGGGGAAGTCTTGCGTCAGCTGCGTGAACGCGGCGATGGCCTCGTTCTGCTTCTTTTGCTCGGTGAGGATCACGCCTCGCAGAAAGCGCATCTGCGGATCGCGCGGCTTGCCGGCAATGTACGCGTCGGCCTTGGCGAGCGCCTCGTTCGACTTGCCCTGGCGCAGCAGCGTGTTCACGTCGTCGTAGTCGTTGGCGTACGCGGTGGAACCCCACAGGCTGAAGAGCAGTGCAAAGGCGATGGAGAGTTTGGAGAACGCGACGTGCTTCATGAAGCCTCGGCAAGATTGGGAAGTGCGGGCCTCGAAAACACCCGGAATGTACACGGCAGCAGCCGTTTATACTGCGATGCATTGTAGCCGAGGGGCCATGTCCAACCCCTCGCGGCCACTGTCCCGTCACCCCTGAAATTCAACGTCGTTCGCCCGTGCCGCACGTGCGCGAAGCGACGCTTTCCGAGCCTCATGAGTCTGCGCATCTACAACACGCTTTCGCGTGAACTGGAGGAGTTCTCCCCATTGCAACCGGGCCGGGTGCGCATGTACGTGTGCGGCATGACGGTTTATGACCTGTGCCACCTGGGCCATGCGCGCTCGATGATCGCCTTCGACCTGGTGCAGCGGTGGCTCAAGGCCAGCGGCTATGCCGTGACCTATGTGCGCAACATCACGGACATCGACGACAAGATCATTCGCCGCGCCGTCGAGAACGGCGAGACGATCCGCTCGCTCACCGACCGCATGATCGACGCGCTGCACGAAGACGCCGACGCGCTCGGCATCGAGCGCCCCAGCCACGAACCTCGCGCCACTGACTACATCCCGCAAATGCTGTCGATGATCGGCACGCTCGAGAAGAAAGGTCTGGCCTACCGTGCAGAGAACGGCGACGTGAACTACGCGATCCGCAAGTTCCCCGGCTACGGCAAGCTCAGCGGCAAGTCCATCGACGAGCTGCATGCGGGCGAGCGCGTGGCCGTGCTCGACGGCAAGGACGACCCGCTCGACCCCGTGCTCTGGAAGAGCGCCAAGGCGAGCGAGCCCGACGAGGTGAAGTGGGCCAGCGAGTTCGGCGCGGGCCGCCCGGGCTGGCACATCGAGTGCTCGGCCATGGCCTGCGAACTGCTCGGCGAAACGCTCGACATCCATGGCGGCGGCGAAGACCTGCAGTTCCCGCACCACGAGAACGAAATTGCGCAGAGCGAAGGCGCAACCGGCAAGCCGCTGTCCAACTACTGGATGCACAACGGCTTCATCGTGACCGACAACGAGAAGATGTCCAAGAGCTTGGGCAACTTCTTCCTGATTCGCGATGTGCTCAAGAAGTACGACGCGGAAACCATCCGCTTCTTTGTCGTGCGGGCGCACTATCGCCGTCCGCTCAACTACAGCGACGTGCACCTGGACGACGCCCGCAATTCGCTGAAGCGGCTTTATACGGCGCTCGAACTGGTCGCGCCCGAGGCCGTGGCCATCGACTGGAGCGATCCGTACGCGGCTCGCTTCAAGTCCGCCATGGACGAGGACTTTGCAACGCCCGAAGCCGTTGCCGTGCTGTTCGATCTGGCGGGCGAGGTGAACCGCACGCGGTCGGCCGCGCAGGCCGGCTTGCTGAAGGCGCTGGGCGGCTGCCTGAACATTCTGCAGAGCGATCCGACCAGCTTCCTGCGTGCAGGCACCACGCTGGACGAAGCCACCATCCAGGCGCAAATCGATGCACGCGCGGCCGCCAAGGCCGCAAAGAACTTTGCCGAGGCCGACCGCATCCGCAACGACCTTCTGGCGCAGGGCATCGTGCTCAAGGATTCGCCCACCGGCACGACCTGGGCCGCAGCGCAGTGAACGGAACCACCAACCCAATGCCTGCAACCAGGAAATCGAGCGTCCAGATCTTCACGCCCGATTACTGGGAGGAGGCCTGCAAGCACCTGGCCAAGAAGGACCGCGTGATGAAGCGGTTGATTCCGAAGTTCGGCGATGCCTGCCTCGAGTCGCGCGGCGATGCGTTCACCACGCTCGCGCGCAGCATCGTGGGCCAGCAGATTTCAGTGAAGGCCGCGCAGACGGTGTGGGACAAGTTCGCGGTGCTTCCGCGCAAGCTGACCCCGGCCAACGTGCTCAAGCTCAAGGTCGACGACATGCGCGCGGCAGGGCTGTCGGCGCGCAAGGTCGAGTACCTGGTCGACCTGGCCATTCACTTCGATTCGGGCGCGGTGCACGTCGACGCCTGGAAGGACATGTCGGACGAGCTCATCATCGAAGAGCTCGTGGCCATTCGCGGCATCGGCCGCTGGACGGCTGAAATGTTCCTCATCTTTCACCTGATGCGGCCCAATGTGCTGCCTGTGGACGACCTGGGCCTGCTCAACGGCATCAGCGTGAACTATTTTTCGGGCGATCCCGTGAGCCGCAGTGATGCCCGCGACGTCGCCGTGGCCTGGGCGCCATTTTGCAGTGTGGCAACTTGGTATATTTGGCGCTCGCTCGACCCGGTACCGGTCGCATACTGAACAACAGGAGAAGACGTTGGCGAAACGAACCTTCCTCGACTTCGAGCAGCCCATTGCTGAACTCGAATCCAAGATCGAAGAACTGCGCTATGTACAGACCGAATCGGCGGTCGACATCTCGGAGGAAATCGACCAGCTGGGCAAGAAAAGCCAGCAACTCACCAAAGACATCTACAGCGACCTGACGCCCTGGCAGATCACCAAGATCGCACGGCATCCGGAGCGCCCCTATACGCTCGACTACGTCAACGAAATCTTCACCGACTTCGTCGAGCTGCATGGCGACCGGCATTTTTCGGACGACCTTTCGATCGTCGGCGGGCTTGCACGCTTCAATGGCACGCCTTGCATGGTGCTGGGCCACCAGAAGGGGCGCGACACCAAAGAGCGCACCGCGCGCAACTTCGGCATGAGCAAGCCAGAGGGCTACCGCAAGGCATTGCGGCTCATGAAGACGGCCGAAAAATTCAAGCTGCCGGTCTTCACCTTCGTCGATACGCCCGGCGCCTATCCCGGCATCGACGCCGAGGAGCGTGGCCAGTCCGAAGCCATCGGCCGCAACATCTACGAGATGGCGCAGCTCGAAGTGCCGATCATCGTCACCATCATCGGTGAAGGCGGCTCCGGCGGCGCCCTCGCAATCTCGGTGGGCGACCAGCTCCTGATGTTGCAGTACTCCATCTACTCGGTCATCAGCCCCGAAGGCTGCGCTTCCATTCTCTGGAAGACCAGCGACAAGGCGCAGGAAGCGGCCGATGCCCTCGGCATTACCGCGCACCGCCTGAAGGCATTGGGCCTGGTCGACAAGATCGTGAACGAGCCGGTCGGCGGCGCGCACCGCGACCACCGCCAAATGGCTGCTTTTCTCAAGCGCGCGCTCAACGACGCCTTCCGCCAGGTCAGCGACCTGAAGCCGAAAGAGCTGCTCGATCGCCGCTACGAACGCCTGCAAAGCTACGGGCGCTTCAACGACACCAAGGCCGACACCGGCAGATAAGCAAGCGCCCCATGAACGAAGCCTTCGAACGCGCGATGGCCGCGTTCGAGCCAGCGTATCTGCCGTTGGCGGTGGGCTTCAGCGGCGGGGCGGATTCCACGGCCTTGCTGGCCGCTTGCGCGTCGGCATGGCCGGGGCAGGTGGTGGCCTTTCATGTACACCACGGGCTGCAAGCTGTGGCCGACGATTTCGAGCGGCATTGCGCCGAGGTGTGTGAGCGGCTGGGCGTGCCGCTGGTCGTCCATCGCGTCGATGCCCGGCATGCGCGGGGCGACAGTCCTGAAGATGCCGCACGGCGTGCGCGCTACGAGGCCTTTGCAGCAATGGCTCTCTCGGGCGAATCGGCTGGCGCTATCAAATCAATAGTCCTCGGGCACCATGCAGACGACCAGGTCGAGACACTGCTGCTCGCCTTGTCCAGGGGGGCGGGGTTGCCGGGCCTTGCGGCCATGCCGGCGCATGCGCAGCGTCATGGGCTCGACATCTACCGGCCGTTGCTGGCCGTGCCCGGTGCCGATATCCGTGCCTGGCTGAAGGGGCTCGACTTGCCCTGGATCGAGGATCCGACCAACCAGGACGAGCGCTACACCCGCAACCGCATCCGCGCCGTGCTGTTGCCGGCGCTGGCGCAGGCTTTTCCGCAATTCCGCTCCACCTTCACCCGCAGCATCGGCCATGCCGCGCAGGCGCAGGAGCTGTTGGGCGAACTGGCGGCGCAAGACCTGGCCACAGTGGGCGCTCCACCGCGCATTGCCCCACTGCGGCTGCTTTCACATGCGCGCCAAGCCAACCTGCTGCGATACTGGCTGATGCAGGCGCACGGCTGCGTCCCCAGCGCGGCGCAGCTCGACCAATTGCTGAGCCAGTTGCAAGCGTGCACGACCCGCGGCCACCGCATCCACCTCAAGGTGGCCAACGGTTTCGTCGAGCGGCGGGGCGATTTTTTGCATTGGTACAATTCCAGGCCCTCGCCCAAGGCTTCGCGCTGACGGCTTGCAGGGCGCCGCGTCGGCACTCGGGAGTGCAGCGGCCCTTTCTTTTTCTCTGAATTCACCCATGGCATTGATCGTTCACAAATACGGCGGTACGTCGATGGGCTCGACCGAGCGCATCAAGAATGTCGCCAAGCGCGTCGCGAAGTGGGCGCGCGCCGGCCACCAGATGATCGTGGTCCCGAGTGCCATGAGCGGCGAAACCAATCGCCTGCTCGGCCTGGCCAAAGAGCTGGCTCCGAGCAAACCCAGCGACGCCCACGGCCGCGAACTCGACATGCTCGCCGCCACCGGCGAACAGGCTTCGTCCGCGCTGCTGGCCATTGCCCTGCAGGCCGAAGGCATGGAAGCCGTGAGCTACGCGGGATGGCAGGTGTCGGTGCGCACCGACAGCTCCTACACCAAGGCCCGCATCGAGAGCATCGACGACGAACGCGTCCGCGCCGACCTGGATGCCGGCAAGGTGGTTGTCATTACCGGCTTTCAGGGCGTGGACGACAGCGGCAACATCACCACGCTGGGCCGGGGCGGCAGCGACACCTCGGCCGTGGCCATTGCGGCCGCCATGAAGGCCCACGAGTGTCTGATCTACACCGACGTGGACGGCGTCTACACCACTGACCCGCGCGTGGAGCCCGATGCGCGCCGCCTCTCGACCGTGAGCTTCGAAGAGATGCTCGAGATGGCGAGCCTGGGCTCCAAGGTGCTGCAGATCCGCTCGGTGGAATTCGCCGGCAAATACAAGGTGCCCCTGCGCGTGCTTTCGAGCTTCACGCCCTGGGACATCGACATCAATGAAGAGGCCAAGTCCGGCACGCTGATCACTTTCGAGGAAGACGAAAACATGGAACAAGCCGTTGTATCCGGCATCGCTTTCAACCGCGACGAAGCCAAGATCTCGGTGCTGGGCGTGCCCGACAAGCCGGGCATCGCGTATCACATCCTCGGTGCCGTGGCGGACGCCAACATCGAAGTCGACGTGATCATCCAGAACCTCAGCAAGGACGGTCGCACCGACTTCAGCTTTACCGTGCACCGCAACGAGTATGCGAAGACGGTCGACCTGCTGCAATCGAAAGTCATGCCCTCGCTGGGCGCGACCGAGATCGTGGGCGACACCAAGATCTGCAAGGTCAGCATCGTGGGCATCGGCATGCGCAGCCACGTGGGCGTCGCCAGCAAGATGTTCCGCGTGCTGAGCGAAGAGGGCATCAACATCCAGATGATTTCGACCAGCGAGATCAAGACCTCGGTCGTCATCGACGAAAAATATATGGAATTGGCGGTGCGCGCGTTGCACAAAGCCTTCGATCTGGACCAACCTGCCGCCTGACAGTGGCATAATCTCGGCTTCTTTCAGGAACTGTGACCGAGTGGCCGAAGGTGCTCCCCTGCTAAGGGAGTATGGGGTGTAGAGCCTCATCGAGGGTTCGAATCCCTCCGGTTCCGCCAATTGAGGTTTTGGAGCAATCCATAACCTTCCGAATAAGCCCCGTAGATCGTTGATTTACGGGGCTTTTTCTTTGGCTGAGCGTCTTTAGCGTACCTGGCTTTTCCAACGTTTTCCAGGCCGAGCCAGCCGCAGCGCGTGGTACGCGCCGTGGTAGGGCGCTTGGCCTGTGGTAAGACCCTCTCAGAAAGCGGTGTGGTAAAACCCGCGCCCATGGCTCGACACACACTCACGGCACTGGCACTCAAGGCTCGATTGACGGAGGCCGCCAAGGTGGCCGCCGAGAAGAAGAAGCCGCAGCGCATTGGCGACGGCGACGGATTAATGCTCGTGGTGCAGCCGAACGGCTCCGCCTCTTGGGTCTTGCGCTACTCGACCACCAGGCGCACCGACCTGACGCTCGGGCGGTGGCCCACCGTGACTCTGGCGCTTGCGCGCGAAAAGGCCGAAGAGGCGCGCCGGCTCATCGCCGCTGGCGCCGATCCAGCGGAGAAGCGGGCCGAAGAAAAAAAGGCCCGCGCAAGCGCTGCATCGCCCGACACCTTGCGCTTGCTGTTCGACGACTGGATGGCCACTACGAAGAGCGACAAGAGCGCCGTCTATCGCGGCAACATCGAAGCCGCCATGAAGAAGGACGTGTTCCCGAGGCTCGGCGCCAAGGCCCCGCACCTGGTGACGCGCGCCGAAATCCTCGAAATATTGCGTGCGATTGAAGAGCGCGGTGCTTTCGAGATGGTGCGGCGGCTGCGCATGTGGCTGCGCGAGTTATTCGAGTTCGGGATCGACGACGAGAGCCGACCGCTCTTGCTCGCGTCTCCGGTGCCGATGGGCACGCTGCGCAGTTTCAAGACGCGCAAGGCCATGAATTTTCCTGCCGTCACGAATCATGCTGACGTGAAGGCGCTGATGGTCGCCTTGCGCCGGACCGAGAACTGGACGGTGCGCGCGGCGCTGCTTTTTTCGTCGTATGTGTTTCAGCGACCAACAGAGATTCGTGAAGCGACGTGGGCCGAGTTTGATCTTCAACAGGCCAGGTGGGTCATACCGGCCGAGCGCATGAAGGGCAGGCTTGAGCACTGGGTGCCCCTCGCTCCGCAAGTCGTGGAGCTGCTGCGGCAGCACCAAGGCGTCGTTGGCAATGAGGGGTGGCTGTTCCCGGGCCGGCGCTATGGCAAGCCGCTGTCAGAGGGAACTCTGTCGGGGCGGTTGAATGCCTGCGGCTATGAAGGGAAACACTCGCCCCACGGGTTCCGGGCGATGGCCCGTACCGTCTTGGATGAGCGCCTGAAGGTCGACACTCGCTTCATCGAAAAGCAGCTGTCGCACGAGGTCGACGCCAGACTCAAGGGCGCATACAACCGTGCGGAGTACTGGGACGACCGCGTACTCATGATGCAGGCGTGGGCGGATTGGCTGGACGCTCAGAAATGAGCTTCTGCAAGTAGGCGTCGATTTCCGACTCCAGCCAGTAGTTGCCGCTGCCTTGCTTCATTGGCGCCGGGAAAGTTCCCTTCTTGACCTCGCTGTAGATCGTGGACTTTCCGCGGCGCACGCGTTGGCAGACCTCGGGGATGCGCAACAGCTTCATTTTTCTAACCTCCTGAATTCAACGACCCACACCCACGGGTTTGCGGCCCAGCTCGTGGTGTCGGGATGCTTGTCGAGCCACGCTTTCACACGGCAGTAGCGCTTGGCTTGTGGATCAGCGGGGAGCACGGGGCGTCCGGCGGCATTGAGCGATTCCCATAGCCAGCGGTAGTGCTCAACTGGTGTCGCGGCATAGCCGTACCCGGGTACGGTCCCGTGGCCGCCGGGCGTACCCTCGGCGAGGGCGTCGGCTTCCGTGATGTACTGCAGGCGCTCGATCCGAACGCCGGTGATTTCGAGAGTGATGCGGCTGGCCCAGCGGAACATGTGAATGCCTGGCTTCCAGCCTTGCCGCAACCTATCGTCGGCATCGAGGTATTCGGGCCGCGGGCCACCGTCTGCGGCGTAGCGGCAGTAGTCAGGCTTCCTGAACGGGGCCATGTCGCCGCCATGTTGTTCGAAGAGGTCGCTATCGATGAGCGGACCTTGCCATGACTCACGGACCCATAGGCGCTCGCCCGGCGCGCCGTACACGGCATTCGTGAAGTCGCCGCCATTGATCTCGCCGGCGATCTCATGCGGCGCCAGGTCACAGCCGATGCCTCGGTCGCGCCGCGGCTTCACCACGCGCCGCGTCTGCGTCTTGCTGCCGTCGAGTAGCGCGCGCACCATGGACGCGGAGAACAGGATGGGGCGCTCGTGCGGGAATTGGCTGACTGGCACGCGGCGCGTATTGATGAATTCTGGCGGACTCATGCGGGAACCTTCTGGTGTGTGCTGCGAAGGCGTCTTTGCAGCGCGGCGGCAGCGTTGAGCCGGGCGTGCAAGCCTTCGAGCGCCTCTGCGCTAAGCGGATACCCAGAGCGGCGCACCAGGCGCGCCGCGTCCTGCAGCGTGTGCAGGTCGTGGGGGTTGTGAAACTCGACCGTCATCCGGTTGGCGGTGACATCGACCCCAGCCACGGACACGAGCGGGCCGGCTGAGGCAATCTCGGTTGCCGCCATCGCGTCGGTGGTTGTGAGAATGGCTTCGACCAGCTCGACGCGTCGGGATGGTTCCAGCTCCGGGGCAAGGCGCTTCACTACGCGCCAAAGGGCGGTCCTGCTGCTCATGCTGCCGCTCGCTGTTCTGCTGCGGCCTGGCGCAGCGTGAGGTGGTGGAAAGTTGCTGCGGCCTCGGCCATCTGCTGCGGCGTGCTGTTGCGCAACATTTCTTCGTAGACCTCGAGGCCTGCCGTCATGGCGTGGAGGCCGGGCCCGTCGAAGCCATAGCGGCCATGGCGCCCGCGGATGCCGTCGCATCGGATCAGCGCATCGCGCGCGGCGACCATCGGCGCGACACATACCGGGTCGATCTGTTCGGCGCGCACGAGTCCGACGTTAATGCACGATGCGAGGCGGTCGAAAAAGTCATCGTCGGTCGTGCCGGCCTTGAGCTGGCAAAACGCATCGTGCAGCTTGAGCATTACGTCATCGGCGGTGCCTGGGTGCGTGTCCTGGCGTGCGGCGATGAGCATTGCCCACGTCGCCGGATTGACGTTGGAGCGAGGGTATCGGCGCTTCATGCTGCGTACTCCTGTTCGGCCATGTCGCAAAAAAAGGAGCACGAAGGCAGCGCTTCGTTTCGTCGGACTGGGCCGGGCGGAAGGTCGCGCAGCGAGTAGCGGATACCGGTCTTTCGGTCGCGGAAGAGGTAAGCGCCTTCGCCAATCTCGTCCTGCACCTGGCACAGCTCTTCAAACTCTTCGGGGAAGTCCTGTGCAATCGCGCGCCAATAGCCCTCGCCGCCCTTCACGCATCCGATGCAATTCGCGTTGTCATAGCCGAGGCGGTACATGAGCGGAGGCACGAGCCCGGCGCGCTCGACCATCGCTTTGCAGTCGCTCTTTGAGAGGCCGCGGTCGATCAACGGCGCGATCACTGGGCGGTCAGGATTTCGCTCGCGGAAGTCGTCTAGGCGGTCTTCTTCCTCGGCGGTGTAGCCGAACACCATGATGTCGCCTGGCTGCTTCCACGCATCGAGCAGCTTGCGCTTGAGCAGACGCGAGCAGGGCGCGCCGTTCGGCCCCTTCATGAAGCGTTCGCGCCGGAAGACCTGAACCGTCGATGCGCCGTACTTTTCATCGCGCAGCACAGTGACCGGGCGGGCGAGCCAACTCTCACAATCGGCCAGAAACCGGCGGTTGACCTTGTGCTCTTGCTTGAGGAAGGCATTGATGATCTGCACGTCGTGCGTCCCGCTGTACTGGGCGAGCGCGAGCTTCGTTGCGACCGCCGAGGCGGCTCCGCATGAGAACTGGCAAACGATGCGGGTCATGCGGCCTCCAAGAGGCTGGCGATCAGATCGCGTGCGACAGGCGGGCAAACGGCGTTGCCCAGCATGTGCATCGCGGCCTTGTGTTGCGCCGGGAGTTGGTAGTCACCCGGAAAGCCCATCGCGGCGCGCGCTTCGTCTGCTCGGAGCATCCGCATGCGGTTGCCGCGCACTACGCCCCAGCGGTCAACCGTAGTGATGGTTCCGATAGGTCTATGGATGCTCCGCCCGGTGAGTCCCGAGCCGCTGCCGTAGTACGGAATTAGGAAGCGCCCACAACCGAGGTCGCGGCGGCCTTGGTGGATGCGCCGAAGCGTCGCGGGGCTGCGCTTCGCCGTGCGGATGGGGGACCATGCGCCCGCGTCGAAATTCACGATAGCGCTCGCGGGAACGTGCTCGCGCTGGGGCAGCTTCAGGGAAATCGGGTGCTTGCTGCGTGTGCCGACGATGAACAGCCGGCTCCGATGTTGAGGCACGCCGTGATTCGCTGCATCGATCACCATCGGTGCAAGGGCGTACCCCAGCGCTTCCATCGCAAGCTGCCACGCAGGATAGAGCGCCCAATCGGAGAACTCGGGAACGTTCTCCACGATCAGCACCGGCGGGCGGTGGTACTCGGCTGCCGAGACGACCGCCCACGCGGTGCTGCGCAGCGCGTCGTGGTGCGGCTTCTCTTTGCCGCGCGCCGGGCTGTGCCCTTGGCAGGCGGGGGAGGCCAGAAGAAGATCGTGGGCGGGCACTGCGCGCCAGTCGGCTTGCTGCAAGTCCTGGCATGCGTGCTCGGTGTGTGGGTGGTTGGCGGCGTGAACGTCCACCGCGGCTTGCCAGTGGTTGCCCGCCCACACCACTGTGCATCCAGCCTGCACGGCGCCGGTGGAGAACCCGCCGGCACCTGCGAAGAGGTCGATAGCTCTCATGCGTTCACCGCAAATCGAATGCTTGCGCGGTCGAGCCCGAAGTCTCGCGCGATGAATTCGGTCAGCACCAAGCCCTGCAGATGGCGAACATCGTGCAGGTTGGCGATGACCGCTTCGGGCTGAAACCGGGTGCCATTGGTCGCGCTGACGTGGGCGTTCTCTCCCTCGCCGCAGTAGCCTGGCCGGGTGACCTGCCAGATGGTTCCGCCGGCGGTGCGCAGGGTGTCGGCTTCGTTGTCGAAGCGCACATCAGTAATGACGAACCGCTTTTCGCCGTTGCGCTGGTATTCCACCAGCCGGGACAAAAGGGCGCGCGTCCAATAGCGGCCATGCTGCGACCGGCGGTACTCGGTGCCCCACCACTGCAGGATTTGCCGCGGCGTGCGCGGCAGGTCGAGCCATTCGTCGCTGAGCGGCGTGCGGTGGTCGGGTGCGGCCACGCTGAGCGATAGCACCACGGCAGCGAGGAAGTCGCGCGGCGCGCCGCGCATCCGCAGGGCCGTGTTGGGCGTGCTCTTCAGGTGCGGGGTTGCCAGTTCCTTGAGCGTCAACCCGAAGGCGTCGGCGACCTCTGCGCGGAGGGCGTCAGCGAAGGCGAGCTTGCGGAAGTGCGCGTGCGCCACGAGCAGATCGGCCACGGTGTCTTTTCCGGAGCCTGCCCAGCCTGACAAGCCGATGATGTGTTGTTTCATGTGTGAAATCTCGAAAGGGTTAGGCGGCTTGCGCCGTGGCGGGTGCGCGCGCCGGCAGCAGCTCGCATGTGCTGACCTGGGCGCTGGTTTCGGGGGTGCCGCGCGGCCCGAGAAGCGAGCGCGGATTGATGAGCACCAGGCGCAGCGCATCGCCGGCCTTGATTGCGGGGTTGGCTTTGCGCCACGCTTCGGCGGCGGCGCCGGGCCAACGCACGACGTAGCCCTCGACGCGGCCGGGGCCTTGGTTGTCGATCACGCGCATCTTCAGCACGAAGGTCTTGCTGTCGTCGTGGTGTTCGCTGACGGCGGGGCGGCCCGGATAGTCCTTGCCCACGAAGAAAACGCCGGTGGTGGTCGTCGTCATGGCCGCGTACCTCGCTGCTCTGCGCGGATGCGCTTGAGCGTCTTGCGGATGTCGGTCGCGAAGCTCGGCGTGTAATGGAATCGGCTGTCGGCGAGGCCGCCGATGGGTCCGGTTTGTTGCGGCTGCTTGGGGCGCCGCGGGCGAGGGGAAACGATCACAATCATGGTGTGCTCCAGCCGTAGACACACATCGCGGCAAGCACGATGGGCAGGACGATGAAGACCGCCAACGCAGCGGCGGTCGCGAGAAAGCCCGGGATGGGCTTCACGGGCGATGTCCTCAGAAGGCCAACGCCGGTTTCTTGAAATGAGGTCGAGCGCATGGCCGGCCTTTCAGAAAGGGCAGGCCGCGACGGCGCGGCCCGGAGTGGTGAGGGCAATCTCGAGCGCGATGTCGAACACCTCTTCGTCAGAGGCGCCGTGCCGGCTCGCGAGCAGCGCCGCGCTCATTGGGTTGCGCTCGCAGTAGGGCGAACCCGGGCGGTGCTCGTAGTGGTATCCGCCACACCGGCACAGGCGATGGCCGGTTTCGCGCAGGTGCTGCGTGAACAGGCCATGGCTGCGACGCCGCGTGCGGCACTCGGGGCAGCGAAAGAGGAAGGCCATCAGACCGCCTTCGCCCACGTTGTGCGCAGCCATTCACCGAAGCGCAGGCCGGAATCCGCATCGAGGAAGGCTTCGTAGCGGCGCTGGCTGCGCGTCATCGGGCGCACCGCGCCCATGCCGAGGTATTCAACCTTCCAGGTCGGATGCGCGTTGCGGATGTCGCCCGGCTTGTGGGCGTCGAAGTTGACGCCGATGTAATGGCCGCGGTCCTCGGCGATCACGCCAGGCCTGCCATCGACGGTGACGCGCCGGCCGATAGCTGCGGGCACGCCGTAGGTGTCGCGAACATAGGCGAAGGGGACGGCGCTCACGATGCTGCGCTCCCGGTGGCCTCGGCGATGGCGGTGATGTGGCCCCTGCAGTTGGCGCCGTAGTGCGGGCATCCGGGGCCTGCGCGGCACCCTGTCTGGACACAGATGCAGCGGACGCCCTTGTAGTCGTCGACTGCCTCGGCCTTGGCGATGGCGGCGCGGGCCTCGGCGGGGCTGCCGAACAGTGCTTCGCCGCCGTGCGCGTCGATCATGGACTCGTAGTCGTACCCGGGTTCCGGCGCGGGATTCCAGCGGGCCACCGACCACATGCCGCAGCTCGGGCCTTCGGTGCACGGCTCGACGAACCACGGCCCCGGCGTGTGCTGCGCGATGCTCATGCGACACCGCCTTGCATGGCCGGCGCCGCGCCAGCGGCCGAAAGGTTCAACGCGTCGATCTGACCGTTGAGGGCTTGCGCCTGCCTGCCGAACGCTTCGTGCATCGGGTGCGTGGGCGCGTCTTCGGTATGAAGGCGAACGGTTCCGCCTTCGATGCCGGGCAGCGAGACGGTGCCTGCCTTGAGCGCCTTGTCGGCTAGCGGGAGCCCCATGGCCTGCCATGCCGAGACGCCAACGGCGGGGCAGCGGTAGAACGCCTGGCGGCGAGTGCCGACCTTGCGAATCCAGATGTCTACGCGCGTCGAGCCGGTCGGGATAAAGCCTGAGGCTGCGCCCGTGCTCGTGGCGTGGTGAGCTTTGACGCCGCGCATCGCTTAGCTCGCGTGCTCGAGGCGAACGACATCGGCGACGGGGCAGCCGGTGACGTGGTTGGCGGCAACTTGGGCGTCTTCAGCGTTAGCGGCGCGAAGCTGCACGAACGGGAGGTAGCCGGTTTCCGACTGGGTGAGGTGCCCCAGCTTGTCGCGTGGGGTGTAGTAGCAGCGGTACCTGCGGCCCGCGGTGATCGATTTCGCCATAGCAACTCCTTGGTTGGGATGGCGAATTAAACATGGCGTTTATAAGTCTGTCAACACGGTGTTTAAGTGAGTCGAGCAAAATTAGTTGACGGGCCGCTTAAAGCTCGAATCGGAGGGACTCGTGAAGCTGTTGTTTGTGCTGTGTTGTCTTGTCGCTGCCTCGAGTGCAACGGCGCAGGTCTACAAATGCCCCGATGCGACTGGCAAGCTGCAGTTTCAGCAGACGCCGTGTGCCGGTAGCGCGGGTAGTAAGGTCGAAGTGCGGCCGGCTTCAGGTCCCGATCCGACTAAAGCGGCTGTGTCGCCCGCTGGCGCGCCTGGCAGTGGCGGAGACAAGAAAACTTTTACGGACACCCTGGCCGATGAGCGCATGCAGCGTGAGCGCTGGGTAAAGCTCAACGATGCGAAGCTCGACGCGGATCGGCAGCGTGTGGCTTGCGAAGAGCAACAACGCGCGATGGCGTCACGCACCGCGAGTTCAAACAACAATCTCGCTGGGGCGACGCGCAATCAGGCTATCGCATCTGAGATGCAAGCGGCCGCGACAACGTGCCAAAACCGTGTGTCGGGCGCCGACCGATTGGTGGATCGGCTTCAGGCTGAATGCGACCGCCAAGGATGCAGGGCTCCTGGCACCTGAGCGTTAAAGCTCGATGCCGGTCCAGACCGCGCGACCGATCACTTCGAAATCGTCGGCCGCGGTGTATATCTTCTGTTTCGGCTTGAAGTCGCTGTTCTCTGCAATCGCAAGAATTCCGACGCCCTCGACGGTTTGCAGTCGCTTGATGAGCAGTTCGCCGTCGACGCGGAAGGCATAGAACTCTCCATTGAGGCGGGTTTTGTCGGCGCGATTCAAGAGCACCACGGCGCCATCGCGAATCTTCGGCTCATTGCTGATGCCGATGGCATCCACAACGATGGCATTCCCTTTGTTGATTCCGAGCTTTCGAAGGTAGTCTGCCCTGAACGAGAGGGGAGGCCGGTCGTCTTCGTTGTAGACGATCCGGCCCTCGCCGTTGGAGAACGACACATCGACTCGGCGCACTTCTACGAACTCGGCGGTGTCGACCGCCTTCGCTTGTGCGTCCTCATCTCCTTCGCCGGTGAGAATCCAGTTGGCAGAGCACCCAAGTTCGCGCTCGGCGCGAATGGCGCCTTCTTTCGAGATGCCGCGGCTTTTCCAGTTGGTGAGGGTTGCTGAAGACACTTGGAGCTGCACCTGTAGGCGCGCAAAGTCGTTCCCCGGTCTGGCGAATTCGGGAGACTTTCGGCGGGCGTAGTCAAGCAGGCGCGAGACGGATTCATGCATGCCGAGATTCTCCGGCGCTAAACAAAGTGTTGATAAACACCGCGTTGACATGTGTATAAACACCATGTTTAATACGCGCCATGACCGACAAGGAACTCATTCGTGAGCTGGGTGGGCCGACCAAACTGGCGGTGCTGCTTGGGTACGACAAGACCCAAGGGGGCGTGCAGCGTGTCCAAAACTGGATTACTCGCGGCATTCCGCCGCAGGTAAAGCTCGACTTCCCTCACATCTTTCTGGCGGCCCAGTTCGGTCGCGCATCTGCATCGTCCGATGCGAAGCAGGGCGCGCATGCCTGATTGGGCGCTCTTGGTGCTGCTTGGTCTTGGGCCCCACCGGCTTCGGTGTGGCGCTTTCACGGGGAGGGTGCGCCGGCACAGATGACCTTTCATGCATCTCCCCCGCAGGCGCGCGCCGTACTTCGCGAGCGCCGCGCTTTCGCGCGTTCACGCCATCCGCGTGTCGGCCGGTCGCAGCACATCGACGGCCGGCGTCAGAACGCGCCTGCACAAGCCTTGAAGTGTCACGGTCTGCCTCGGCGTTCGCGCGCCGTGCGCCAGGGCGCTCGCAGAGCAGATTTCGATCCATGCCGAAACGGTCTCGCGGTTGATTTCTGGCTCCACCTCGAGCAGGAGCACGAGCTGCTGCAGGAATTGCTCGATGGCGTCGATTCGCTCGGCTGGCGTGGGGGTGAGTGCTGCTTCCATGGTCTGCCTGGCTCTTTCTTTCTCTTGAGGTTTGCATGAACGCAACTTTCTCAATTCCGAACCATCTCGCCTATGGCGCGGATGAGGCCATGCCCTCCAGACAGCCGGGGCAAGACATCCTCGATGCGATCTACAACACGGTGCACAAGTACCCGGGCGGAGTGGCTGCTTTGGCCAGCCGCATGGAGATGAGCGCGAACACGCTCACGCACAAGGCCAACCCGAACACGGTTTCGCACCAGCCGAATCCGCGAGAACTGATCGCGCTGCAGACCTTCAGCGGTAACTACGCGATCCTGCATGCGATGGCCGAGGCGCTGGGTCATACCTGCACGCCGTCGACGCCGGACCAGTCGGGTGGTGATCCGGTCGAGGCGCTCATGCTGATGCAGGGCGCCTTCGCGGACTTCGTGCGAGCGGCTGCCGACACTGTGCGGGTCGGCGATGGTGCCGTGAGCGGCTCACAGATTCGGAGGGCCGACCATTGCGCCCAAGAGGCGATTGCGACGATAGGGCATGCCATGGCGATGCTGCGCAGCCGCATGCGGAAGGCGCCGCAGACATGAGCGATGGCGAAATGGCACGGCTGCCCGACATTGGCTTGCAGGCTCTGCTCGAGCGGGTCGATGAGGTCGGCGACTGCTTGGTTTGGAACCGCTATTCGCTCGATGGCCTGCACCCGCAATGGCGAATCGGCGGACGGGGAGGGCGGCTTTGGAACGTGCAGCGCTTGCTCTGGTTGCTCGTGCGTGGCCCGGTGGAAGAGGGCTTTCAGATTGGCGTGAGTTGCGGCACGGAACGGTGCGTGCATCCCGATCACCTGGCGGCGCGCACGCGCTCGCAAGCCTGCGTTGGCAAACCCAAAGCACCGGACCATCGGATTCGAATCGCGATGGCGCGACGTGCACGCGCGACGTTGACGGCCGATGGGGTCAACGCCATCCGGGCCAGCACGGAAAGTTGCGCGGTGCTCGATGAGCGACACGGGCTCTCGCGCGGCTATTCGTCGCAGATTCGCAAGGGCAACAAGTGGCGGCAATCCGGCGGGCACTTCGATGGCTTGGGAGGGCGTCGGGCGTCATGAGCATCCGGGTAATGACGATGGTGTTCGACCGCTACCCAGTGGGCGGCAGCGAGCGGCTGCTCGCCCTGGCGATGGCGGACCATGCGCGCGACGACGGCACGCGCATTTGGCCTTCGCTCGATGAGCTGGCACGCAAGACCATGCAGAGCCGCAGCACTGTGCAGCGGCAGATTTCCAAGATGCTGGCCTCGGGCTGGCTTGAGCGTGTGTCGGATCGCACTGGGCGGGGACACACCAATGAATACCGCATTGCGCAGGTCTGGATCGAGGGCGGGCTGCTGCCTTCGCAGGTCGCGCCGCTGCCTGTTACAGATGCCGAGCCCGGTTATCCACAAGGTGGTCAAGATGACACCCTTTCTCCGGACCAAAAGGGTGTCACCCAGAACGCAAAGGGTGTCACCACGGACGTAAAGGGTGTCATAGCTATGACACCCGAATCTTCAGAACCGTCAAAGAACCGTACCCCCCTACCCCCCGATGGGGGGGCGACGGGTTTCGATCAAGTCTTTTCGGACTACCCGAACCATGCCAACCGGGCGAAGGCGGAGCGGCGTTGGCGCCGGCTCGGGCCCGATGCGGCGTTGCAGCAGGCCATGCTCGCGGCCATTGCCGTGCAGCGGCACAGCGTGAAGTGGAGCAAGGACAAGGGCCGGTTCGTTCCCGAGTTCCACACCTGGCTGCGCAATGCCGGGTGGCGCGATGACGTGAGCGAATGCACCCCGGCCCTGCCGTGGGATACCGACCGCAGAACCATCGAGGCAAAGGCCGCAGAGCTTGGCATGCGGCCATGGAACGAGGCGGACTTGAGCATCAACCGCGAGACGTTTCAGGCGTACACCGAACGCGTGCGCCGTCTGATCGAACAGGAGGCGGAATGCGCATTGACCTGAAGCTCACCGGCATTGAGTCCGTGCTTGGCGTCATGGAGAAGCTGAGCGGCCAGCAGATCAAGCAAGCCTATGCCGCGGCGTTGAACGATGGCGGCTTTCACCTGCGCCGCGAGATGCGCAAGGAAATGGCCGCAGCCTTCGACCGGCCCACCGCGTACATCCTCAACAGCGTCTATGTGCGCAGGGCCAAGCCCGACGATCTGAGCGTGGCTGTCGAGCCTACCTACTACGGCGGCAAGGGCGTGGACCCGCAGAGGATTCTCCAAGCGCAGGAGTTCGGCGGCTCACGCCGAGACAAGCGCAGCGAGGTGGCACTGCGGCGTGCAGGCATCCTGCCCTCTGGCTATCAGACCGCCATTCCTGAGACTCCCTTCCCGGGCAGCGACGATGGGCGCGGCAACCTGCGTGGCGCCTTCCTTGTGCAGTTGCTGACCTACTTCCAGACGATGGGCGAGCAGGGCTACCGCGCCAACATGACGGCACGGCGCAAGGCCAATGTGCACAAGGGCACCAAGACGCGCACGGGCCGACGCTACTTCGTGGCCTATGGTCATCTGCGCAGTGGTCCCACCTCGCACCTGGCGCCCGGCATCTGGGCGGCCAGCGGCACGCAAGATGTAGAGGTGCGCCCTGTGCTGATGTTCGTGCGCGTTGGCATCTATGAGCCGAGGCTCAGCATGGAGGCAGTGGCCGACAAGTCCAATGTGGATGCGTACATCGAGCGGCGCATCCGCTTCCGCATCAGGCAGGCGGCGGGCGTATGAACCTCAACGGCAACGCACCAACAGTGTGCGGCACCCCCCCGGGCTCGGGTCCTTCTGCGAAGCGTCGGATACGGGTAATTCGAACCGCGTCCTCGGGCTGTTCACCGACCTTCCTAAGGGGGTTAAGTGAAGGCTGTTGAGGCTATGAGCGTGGGCATCACGCAAGCGGAGTTCGCGGTGTTGATCGGCGTGAGCGAAGCGAAGGTGAGCCAGTTGATCGGGGAGGGCGTCATCGAGCGCGGCCAGACGGCGCATGCGTGGCTGCTCGCCTATTGCGAACGGCTGCGCGAGGTGGCCGCCGGCCGCGCATCGATTGAAGACGGCGGCCTCGACCTCGTGCAGGAGCGTGCCCGACTCGCACGCAGCCAGCGCGAAGCACAGGACATCAAGAACGCCGTGGCGCGCGGCGAGTTCGCGCCCATCGGCCTCCTGGCTGACGTTCTCGGCATGGCATCCAGCGCGGTCGTGGATCGCTTCGAGCAACTCGAGGGAGCGCTGCGCAAGGCGTGCCCCGACCTGCCCGACGAAGCGAAGGCGACCGTGCAGCAGGTCATTGCCAACGCGCGCAACGAGTGGATTCGCGCCACTGGAAAGCTCGTGGTGGCCGAACTGGAGGGCATGGCGTCCGACGACGAAGGCAACGCAGACGATGCCTTTGCGGAAGAGGTGGGGCAGTAATGGCCATGCACGTTTCGCGTGAAACATTGCGCGCCGTGGGCAAAGCGGTAGCGCTCGGCTTGAGCAGCCTTCGCGCCGAGGTCTTTCAGACGCTGAGCGAGTGGGCCCGCGACAACTTCAAGCTGGCTGGCGAAAGCTCTCACCAGAAGGGCGGATGGCTCGCATGGTCGTTTCAGGTCGGCATCCTCGACTTCATGAGCGACGACCGAATCGAGGAACTCGATGTGGAGAAGTCGAAGCGCGTCGGCTACACGAAGATGATTACCGCGTTCGTGGCCTACAACATCGCGCACCGCCGGCGCAAGCAGGCGCTTTGGCAACCGACCGACGACGACCGCGATAGCTACGTCAAGAGTGAAATCGACCCCATCCTCGATGCGCGCGACGGCGTGCCTGCGGTGCAGGCTGCTCGCCGCAAGGGCGGCGGCAGCGACGACACCATCAAGATGAAGAAGTTTCGCGACAGCGTGCTTCACCTCTTGGGCGGGAAGGCGAAGCGAGCCTATCGGCGGATCACGGTCGCGATTGCAATCCTCGATGAGTGGTCTGCCTTTGACCAGACCATCGAGAAGTCCGGCGACCCGGGCGGCTTGGCGAAGGGGCGGCTCGAAGGCGCGCCCTATCCGAAGTTCGTGGGTGGATCGACGCCTGGCTTCAAAGGGTTGTGCCATGTCGAGCGCGCGGTGCTCAACGCCGAGGGCTTCGTCCGCTTCTACATCGATTGCAAGCACTGCGGCCTTGAGCACCCGCTGAAGTGGGGCGGAAAGGAAATGCTGCACGGCTTCAAGTGGGACCGCGGCAACCCGGCCAGCGTGCGGCATGTGTGCCCGCACTGCCGCAAGTCCATTCGGCAGAGCGACTTCCTGCACGGCGGGCTCCCGATGCAAGGCACATGGGTGTGCGAGAAGACGGGCAAGAGGTTCGGTCCGGATCGCATTTGGCGCGACAGCACCGGCATGCCGACCCGGCCGCCGAAGACGCTGGGCCTGCACATCTGGGCGGCGTACAGCCCGCAGCGCACCTGGGAGAGCATCGTCAAGGAATTCGAGGAAGCGCTCGACGCAGTGGCCCGCGGCGACGCGGGGCCGATGCAGCTCTTCGTGAACGAAACGCTCGGCGAGACGTGGGAGGTGGTTGGCGAGCGCACCGATGAGCATGCGCTGCAGTCCCGTGCGGAGGCCTACCCATTGAAGACGGTCCCGGCGGGCGGCCTGGTGCTGACGGCTGGTGTCGACGTGCAGCGCGACCGCTGGGAAATCGATGTATGGGCGTGGGGCCGCGGCTTGGAGTCGTGGCATGTCGAGCACCACGTCATCCAAGGAAACCCGGCATCTGAAGACGATTGGGAGCCGGTCGCCGCCTACCTGTCGAGCCGCTACGTGCAGGCGTGGCATGGCGGGTCGATGGGCCTGAGTGCCATCTCGATCGACTCGAGCGACCAGACGCAGGCCGTCTACAACTGGGTGCGCAAGATGCAGCACCAGCTCCCCAAGCTGCGCGCGGTGAAGGGACGCGGCGAAGAGAACGTGCCCGTGCTCGGCCCGAGCAGCCCGCAGGAGGTGCGCTGGAACGGCAAGAAGATTCCGAACGGCATCAAGCTGTGGAATGTCGGCGTGGACTCGGCGAAAGACTTGCTGCTCGGGCAGCTTGCCATCGAAACGCCGGGCCCCGGCTACGTGCACTTCAGCCAAGAGCTGCCGAAAGAGTGGTTCGAGCAGCTCACAGCCGAGCAGCGCATTCTCGTGAAGGTCCACGGCAAAGAGGTCTACCGATGGGTCAAGCGCAGGCCGCGCAACGAAGTGCTCGACAACCGCAACTACGCGCTGCACGCTGCCTTCGGCCTCGGCCTTCACAACCACACCGACAGGCGCTGGAGCGAACTCGAGGCGGCTGTGCAGCCCACTCGCGACCTCTTCAGCGGTCCGGCCGCCGTTGAGCCGGCTCCGACCCAGCCGGCCGCGCTGCCCACGCGCGCGCCAGCACCAACGCCACCAAGACCCGCGCCGCGGCCAGCACCTGCGCCGCGCTCGTTTGCATCCGATGAATGGAGTGACCGCCTTTGACTGAACCTACCTCGCTCACACCTGGGCAATCCGAAGACGCCGCGGTGCAGTTGGAGCACGACTTCACCAGCATCGTGCGTGAAGAAATCGGCATGCACGAAGGCATGGCCGGCGTCTTCGCTGCAGCGCTGGTGCGTGGCCTGCGCCGGCGTCTCGGCGGCCAAGACATCTACATCCCGGCGCCGGATCGGTCCGTGCGTGATGCATCGATCCGCCGGGACTTCACGGGGTCGAACGTCGATGAACTGATGCGGCGCCACGGGCTGAGCCGAACCCGCATCTACGAAATCGTGGGCCAGCGCCCACCGCGCACGGCACCCGCGAAAAATCCGGAATCGCCCCTAAAAACCGGACTCACAAACGGATAGCTTCATTGCCATGACCATCGCAAAAGACATGCTTACCGCCTACCTGGCCGCCGAAGCCGCAGTGCTCTCGGGCAAGACCGTGCAGTTCAACGGGCGAACCCATACCCAAGAAGACCTGGCGGAAATCCGCAAAGGGCGCTTGGAGTGGGAGCGCCGCTTTGCCAACGAAACCGGCGGCGGCCAAGCCACCTTCGGTGGACTCTCTTACTCCGTCGCCCGCTTCGACGGCGAGCAAGGCTGAATATGAACATCGTTGATCGCATCGTTGGTGCTGTAAATCCGTTGGCCGGCCTTCGCCGCGCGCAGGCGCGCCGGGCGCTGGCGCACTACGAAGGCGCGAAGCCGAACAAGCAGCGCGTGCGGCGCATGGACAACAGTTCGCCCGACACGCTTGTTGGCGCGGGTGCCGCGGCCGTGCGCGCGCACGCGCGCTATCTCGAGCGCAATCACGACATCAGCCGCGGCGCTCTCCGCGTGCTGGTTAACAACGTGGTAGGGCCCACGGGCATCGGCGTGGAGCCGCAGCCACGCCGCGCAGACGGTTCTATCCATTCGGAATACGCAGCCCTTCTGCGCGAAGCGCACCGCGATTGGCAGCGCCGGCCCGAGGTCACGGGGCGCTACCGCTGGCCGCTGGCGCAGCGCCTCACGGCCTACACCTGGCTGCGCGACGGTGAGGCGTTCGCACAGCAGCTCGTGGGCCCTGTGCCCTTCCTCAACCACGGCACGCGGGTGCCGTATTCGCTTGAGCTTTTCGAACCCGACTTCGTGCCTCTCGACTATGACGACCCGAGCAAGGGCATCCGGCAAGGTATCCAGTCGAACGCGTGGGGTGAGGCGACCGGGTATTGGGTCTACAAGGGCGACCCGCGGGAGGGCATGACCTTCATGAACGCGAGCGGGCTGAAGTTCATTCCTGCCGAGCGCATGCTCCACACGGCCACCATCGACCGCCTGCACCAGCGCCGGGGAGTTTCGGAATTTGCGAGTGTCATCACGCGCGGTGAAGACCTCAAGGACTACGAAGAAAGCGAGCGCATTGCTGCCAAGGTGGCGGCTTCGTTGACTGCCTATGTGAAGCGGAACGAGACGAACGGGTTCCAGCCTGAGAACTCGCCGCAACCTCCGCGCGATGAGAAGGGCAATGTGTTGCCGCGCGATCTGAGGATGCAACCCGGGATGATCCTCGACACGCTGACCGTGGGCGAAGAGGTCGGGATGATCGACAGCAACCGACCGAATCCGAACCTCATCGCCTGGCGCGCGGGGCAGTTGCGCGCGTTCTGCGCCGGCATCGGCGCGAGTTACTCGAGTGTGAGCCGGGACTACGACGGCAGCTACAGCGCGCAACGGCAGGAGCTGGTCGAGCAATGGGTCCACTACGCAGTCCTGGCCGACGAGTTCGTGGGCATGTTCGTGCAGCCGTCGTGGGAGACGTTCGTGCAGGTCGCCCACCTGAGTGGTGCCGTGCCGATTCCCTCCGACGTAGTGCCGGGCACCGAGGATGATGCGCTCTTCATCGGGCAGAGCATGCCGTGGATCGACCCGATGAAAGAGGCCAACGCGTGGGAGAAGCTCGTGCAGGCCGGCTTCGCGAGTGAGGTCGAAGTCATCCGCCGCCGCGGCGGGAACCCGCACGACGTCATCGAGCAAGTCGATGCCTTCCGCAAGGATGCGGC
Source organism: Variovorax paradoxus (assembly GCF_009755665.1). NCBI lineage: Bacteria > Pseudomonadati > Pseudomonadota > Betaproteobacteria > Burkholderiales > Comamonadaceae > Variovorax > Variovorax paradoxus. Next base: position 3,391,471 of record NZ_CP046622.1, on the reverse strand, counting down.
AAGGCGTGCGCTGGTGTTCTCGAGCAATGCGGCAACGCCCGCCAACGTGGTGGCTGCGGCGAGCGCAAAGCCCGAGCCGGAAGAAGAGGAAGAAGGCCGGCGCAGAAAATAATCCGGTTTCTCCCCTAAAAACCGGACGCCGGTTTTTTGACACTGAGGGCCTCAACACAGAGGCCCTCAGTTCATGAGCAAACCGCAAAACACCTGGTACGCAATTCGCCGCCGCACAGCCCTCGCCGCAGCCGCGCTGGGTGTAGCAGCCGCAGCCGAGATTTACATCTACGGCGACATCGGAGAAAGCTGGTGGGAGGAAACGGTCAGCGCCGCTTCCTTCGTTCGTGAACTGCAGGCCGTCGACGCCGATCAGATCACCGTCCGCATCAACAGCATCGGCGGCAGCGTCCCCGATGGCCTGGCCATCTTCAATGCGCTTCGTCGCCACAAGGCGACCGTGACGACGGAAGTCGACGGCATGGCGTTCTCCATTGCCAGCCTCATCGCCATGGCCGGCGACAAGGTGCACATGGCGGACAACGCCATGCTCATGATTCACGCGCCGTGGACCTACGCCGCCGGCAACAGCGCCGAGCTGCGCGAACTCGCCGATCAGCTCGACACCTGGGCGGCGGCGATGTCCACAAGCTACGCGGTGCGCACCGGCGATCAGCCCGGGATGCTGGCCCTGCTGACCGATGGCAAAGACCACTTCTACACGGCGGCCGAGGCGCTCGCCGCGAAGTTCATCGATGCGGTCACCGACCCGATGCCTGTTGCCGCCAGCGCCGCGCGCGACCTCCCGCTCAACCGTTACCGCTCTCTGCCGGCTGCTCTGCTGGCCGAGGGCACCACCGCGGCGCCTGCCGCTCTTTCCGCTGAAGAGGACTCTATGAAATTCCGTTCCCATGTGCTGCTGGCCTCCATCGGCGCTGCCGGCGCAGCTGCGGCCGGCGGCGGAACCGCCGCCGTTCCCGCCAACCCCGCCGCACCTGTCGTGGCACCGGATGCCGCCGCAGTGCTGGCCGCCGATCAGGCGCGCCGCTCGGGCATCCGTGCGAGCTTCGCGCGCTTTGCCGCACAGCCCGGCGTCGCCGATATCCAGCGTGCCTGCGAAGACGATCACGCCGTGACCGTCGAGGCGGCCGGCACGCGCCTGCTCGCGCACCTCGCCACCGGCGCAACGCCCGTGGCAGGCGCCCATGTGACCACCGTCGAAGACGAATCCGACAAGCAGCGCAACGCCGCCACGCAGGCGCTGCTCGCGCGTGCCGGTCTGGAGAAGCCCGAAGGTGCAAACCCCTTCCGCGGCTACACGCTCGCCGAACTGGCTCGCTCCAGCCTGGCTCGCGCCGGCTTCAAGACCGATGGCCTCGACAAGATGGCATTCATCGGCGCCGCGTTCACGCACAGCACCAGCGACTTCCCGGGCCTGCTCGCGAACGTGGCGAACAAGTCGCTGCTGCGCGGCTACACCGAAGCCGATGAAACGTTCCCGCTGTGGACCCGGGCCGGCTCGCTCGGCGACTTCAAGCCCGGCAAGCGCGTCGACTTGAACGCGTTCCCGAGCCTGCGCAAGGTGGCCGAAGGCGCCGAGTACAAGTACGCGACGCTTGGCGAGCGCGGCGAAACCGTGATGCTCGCGACCTTCGGCGAACTTTTCAGCATCACGCGGCAAGCCGTCATCAATGACGACATGGACGCGTTCACCCGCGTTCCGCGCCTGATGGGCCGTGCTGCCATCCGCACAGTGGGCGATCTGGTGTATGCGGTGCTGACCAGCAATCCGGCCATGAGCGACGGCATTCCTCTGTTCCATGCCGATCACGCCAACCTGATGGCTGCCGGCGCGATCACCACCGCGAGCGTCGATGCAATGGGCGCGGCGATGGCTGTGCAGAAGCAAGGCAAGTCGGCGCTGAACATCGGCCTGAAGTACCTGCTCGTGCCGCGTGCGCTGCGCGGCGTCGCTAACGTGGTGAAGGCGAGCGAGTTCGAAGTGGGCGCCGCCAGCAAGAACAACACCGTTCCGAACTCGGTGCGCGACACCTTCGAGGTCATCTCGGACGCGCGGCTCGATGCCGCCTCGCCGACCGCCTGGTATGGCGCCGCCGACCAGAACGCCACCGACACCATCGAAGTGAGCTACCTCGATGGCAACGATCAGCCGTACCTCGAGCAGAAGGCCGGTTGGAACGTCGACGGTACCGAGTTCAAGGTGCGCATCGATGCCGGTGTGTCGCCGCTCGACTTCCGCACCCTCGCGAAGAACGCCGGCGCCTGATGCCCGTGGCAGGGCCTCACGGCCCTGCCGGCACAGCACATCTCAACTTCCTCAAGGAAACGTCATGAAGAATTTTGTTCAAGAAGGCAACGTGCTCGACTACACGCCGGGTTCGGCTGTGGCGTCGGGTGCCGTGGTGGTGATCGGCGCTCGCGTCGGTATCGCGGTCGCCGACATCGCGGCGGGCTCCACCGGCGCGCTGCGCGTCAAAGGCGTGGTCGAACTCGCCAAGCTGGCTGCCGACGCTCCGGTTCAGGGCGCGCTCCTGTATTGGGATGACGCGAACGACCGGCTCACGACCACCGCCAGCGGCAACACCCTGGCCGGCTACGCCGCCAAGGCCGCCGGCGCGGGTGCTACCACCGCTTGGGTCCACCTCAACGCCTGAAGCGATGTCGACGCCCTTCGCCGCCCTCGAAGCCCGCGCCAATGGCGCGGTGCTCGGCCGCCTTGCCAACGCCATCGCAGTGGTCGAGGGCGTTGATGTGCCTGTCATCTTCGACAAGCCCTACGCCGCACCCTTCGGTGGCGAAGTCGATGCCGCGGCGCCCGAATGTACGGGGCCTGTTGCAGGGCTCGGTGCACTCGAGCGGGACAGTGCGCTAACGATTGACGGCATCGCCTACGTAGTCGAGACGGCGGAGCAAGACGGCCTCGGCTTCGTGCGCTTGGTGTTGCGGAGCGTCTGACCATGCTTGCACTTGAGCCCGTCATCGTTGGCCGTGTCCGGGAGGTTCTCGCTGATTGGACCGTCATGGGCTTCACGTCCGACAAGGGCAGCCGCTCAGCGCGGCCGCTGGCCTCTGTTTCGTTCGCAGATTGCCGGGTCGCCGACAGCAAGGCCGGCGCAGTGAACGTGCAGCCGGGTTACCGGGTGACGCTGTTGACGACCAAGGGCGACGAAGCGGCGGCGCTTGTCGATGCGGCATTCGTTGCCGTGGTTGGCGCGCTGCACAACTGGGCGCCCGGCGAGGCGGCAGGGCGGCGCTGGGAGCGCCTTTCCCTGCTGCTGGTCGGCGCACCGCAGTACCCCGAAGACGGCCTTGTGGGCGTCGACCTTCTTTTCACCACCGGCGCCCGCTTCGACGGGCAACCCTGAACCTTTCCCCTGGAGCTTCCACCATGCCTGTTGTCCACATCAAAGACGAATATGCGATCCCGCGCGGCCGCACGTATTTCGACCCCTACGACGCCAACGAAGAGTTGACGGGCGAGATTCCGCTCGGCAACTGCCCGGGCGTCAATCTCACCATCGACACCGAAAAGGCCGAGCACTACAGCTCGCAAACGGCGCAGGGTGAAAAGGACAAGTCGCTGACCGTCCGCATCAACCGGACTGGCGCGCTCAACTGCGACAACGTGAACGCGTCGAACTATGCGCTGTGGCTGGCTGGCACGCGGCAGGTGGTTTCGCAGACTGCCGTTGCTGTGTCCGCAGAGCTGCGCCGCGTCGAACCCGGGCGGTTCTACCAACTGGGCGCCACCGCGGCAAACCCGCTGGGTGTGCGCAACGTGACCGCTGTCACGGTCAAGGACGAAGCCGGAACCGTGACGTTCGATGCAGGCGACGACTACAACGTTGACCTCGAAACCGGGCGCGTCCAGATCATCGAGGGCGGCGCCATCGTTGCAGGCGATGTGCAGTTCGGCTACACGCCGGTCGCTGGCACCTTCGAGCGGGTCAAGACCGGCGGCAAGGCCGAAGTGCTCGGCGCGTTGCGCATCGTCGCGGACAACGCATCCGGTGCCAACCGCGATTTCTACATGCCGAAGGTCGTGCTGACTCCCACGGGCGACCTCCCGCTCATCGCCGAGGGAACCGACTTCGTGCAACTGCAGTTCGGCCTCGAGGTGCTCAAGCCCGCCAACGTCGAGGCCATCTACGCGGACGGCCGCCCCGTCGCCTCCTAACTGCACCGCTGCCCGCATCGCCGCGGGCAGCGGCAACCCGTGGTGCTTGTTTTCAGGCGCCATGGGCTGCCGCTGAAAAGCAATCGGCTCCTGCCTCAACCGACCTAAATTCTCGTGGCCACTCCCAAGCCGATTCAGATTCTCATCAATGCCAAGGACGATGCGTCCAAGGTGTTCGACAAGCTGCAGAGCCGCCTCGCCGCATTCGCCGCGGTGGTGCTCAGCTACTTCGGCATTCAGGCCTTTGCCGGGTGGGTGAAGGGCGGTGCCGACCTCGAGCAGGCGCTCAGCCGTGTGCAGGCGGCGACCGGCGCTACTGCTGCCGAAATGCGCGCGCTGCGCAAGGCCGCGACGGATGCCGCAGCGGATACGCGATTTGGCTTCACCGAACTCGAGGCTGCCGGCGCTCTCGAAAATCTGGCGAAGGCGGGGTTGAGCGTCAAGCAGGCGATTGAGGCGCTCCCGGCTGCCATGCAGCTCGCCCGTGCGGGCGGAATCGAGCTCTCCACCTCCGCCGAGTACCTGACGAAGATCGTCACGGGCCTTGGCCTGGCGTTCTCCGACTCGGGCCGGGTCGCGGACGTACTGGCGAAGGGCGCCAACGCCACGAACACCAGCGTGACCGGCCTGGCGCAGGCTCTGAGCTATGCCGCGCCGCTTGCGAACTCGCTCGGCCTCGGCCTCGAATTCACCGTGGCTGTCATCGGGAAGTTCGCCGACGCAGGCATTGACGCGAGCCGCGCGGGTACGGCGTTGAACTCTGTCCTCTCGCAGTTCTCGGACCCGGCCAGCAAGTTCCGCACGGAACTGGCCGCGGCCGGCATCACGTCGACCAACTTCGAGAAGGCCTTGCACGAGCTGGCCGCCGCTGGTCCGGCGGGGCAACGAGCTATTGCGGCGGTCGGGCAGGAGGCCGGGCCCGCTCTGCGCGCCTTGCTGAATCAGGGTGTCGGCAAGCTCGATGAATTGAAGAAGGCTCTGACGGATGCCGGTGGCAGCGCAGCCGATACGGCGGCCGTGATGCAGAACAACCTCAACGGTGCGCTCGACAGCCTGCGCACCGCGTGGAACACGGCCGCCAATGCCCTGACCACGCCGGTGCTGCCTGTGCTGAAGGATGGTGTCGAGAAGCTGGCCGGGGCGCTGCGTGCAGCGGTGGCTGACGGCACCGTGGGCCGCTTCGGAACCGCCATTGCGTCGGCCTTTCAGAACGGCATCAAATGGGTGCAGGCGTTCATCGCGAGCGTCGATGTGCCCGCTTTGATCGCGAAGGCGCAGGCGCTGGCCGGCCGTGTGGGGGAGCTGCTCGACAGCTTCGGGCAGAAGGCGCAGACCACGGGCAGCGTCGTGCAAACGGCCTGGGGCGTCGCAACTGCAGGCGCCAACACGCTCATCGCGGTGGTGTTTCGGGTGGCCCAGGCCTTCGCCGGGGTGTCCCGCGATATCTTGAGCGGAACCGCCGCAATCATCGAAGGGCTATCGAAGATCACCTTCGGCGGCGTGTCTGCGGCGTTCAAGCAGGCGGCAGCCGATGTCCGCGAATCGGCTGCCGGGATGGAGGGGGTCACAGAGGCTTTCGGCGAGAAGGCTTCGGAAGCTTTCGACCGGGCGGCCGAGGGCGCGGAGTTGGCGCGGACGGGATGGGCTGGGCTGACCGCCGGTGCCGAGGCGACCACGACGGCGACCACCGCGAGCGCCGCGGCATTCACCGATATGGCGGCCACGATGCAAGCCGCCGGCGACAGCGCGAAGGAGGCGGGCCAGAAGTCGGCCAGCGCAGCCGATGCGCAGCGGGTGAAGGCCGAGGAAGCGCGTGCTTCAGTGGTCGGTCTGCGTGAAGAATACGCAAAGGCAATCGCCACCGGAAACCTTGAGCTGGCCGTGCAGAAGCTCGAGGAACTGCGCAAGGCCAACATCGCCGCTGCCGGATCGGCGGGCGAGAACAGCAAGGCGCAGGAACAGGCGGCCGCTGAGATTGCCGCGGCGTTCTCGCGCGCAGGCATCGAGACGAAAGAGGCCCTCGAGGTCGCTGCCAAGACTGCGCTGCGGGATTTCGAACTCATCCGCGACAGTGGCAAGGCGACCGCCATCGGCCTCGGTGAAGCGTGGAAGCGGGCGGCCGATGCCGCCATCGCGGCGAGCAACGGCGTCGCACCCGGCTGGGTGCAGGCGCAAGCCGCCATGCGCGGCTTCGAGATGGTGGTCGACGGCGCCGGCCGCTCGACTCTGCGGCTGCGGGATGCGCAGTCCGATGCGGTCAAGTCCGCCAACGAACTCGCAGGCGCGCTGCAGAACGTGACCAGCGCGCGCGAGCGCGACATCGAGGCGCGCGAGAAGGCGATTGCGTTGCAGGAGCGCGAGCAGGTGTTGGAACGCAAGCGCCTTGGTGTGGACAAAAACGGTTTCTCGACCGACAAGAACGGCAACACCGTTGTCGCCGGCAGTGACCTCGGCACCCTCACGGGCATCGCCGCCTTCCTGAAGAATGCCGGCGTCGATGACGATGCCAAGGCGCGCAGCATCGCCCGCGAGTTCGCCGATGAGCAGGGCAACGTCCAGTATTTCAACAACCCCGGACAGAAGAAATACGGGGGCGACACGCTGAGCTTCGCGCTGTTGAAGGCGGCGGAGAAAGTGACCTTTAGCCAAGCCAGCGGAACGCCGGGCACGCCCACCACGATCCCCCGTCAGGAATCGTTTCGCAATGTCCGGGTGGACATCAATCTCAACGGCAGTTCTCTCGGTGCTGTGAACACCGACAACGCCGGCGCCGACATCATCCAAGACCTCATGGCGCGGCTGGGGCAGGCCAAGGGCGTCGCCTCGACGTAAGCAGATGGCGACCACACATCACACCCTCGGTTCGATCCAAATCCCGCGCGGCATGGTTTGGGCGGATGAATTCAACTGGAGCCCGGTCGAGAAGTCCGCCGAGTATTCGGTCACCGGCGCGCTGCTGATCGACGCGGCCACCAAGCTTGCCGGCCGGCCGCTGACCCTGCAGGGCACCTCGGATGCCGGCTGGATTGATCGCGGGGTGCTCAAGGCACTGCGCGCGCTCGCTGCGGCGGATGCCGTGGGTGTCCACGTGCTGACGCTCGCGGACGGGCGAATCTTCAATGTGCAATTCGCACCTGGCGAGCCAATCGAGGCGACGCCGCTCGCACGTCCCGAGCTTCCCCCTGATTCCTATCCCTACATCGCCACGCTGCGATTGATCGAGGTCTGACGCATGACGATTCTTAAAGGCGACGTGAAGCTGGTGAAGTCCCAAGTGATGGACGATGTTCCCGAAGGCGGTGGCGCGCCCACGGCGAATGTCGTTGTCGACGGCTCCAGCAATGCCATCTTTCCCGACATCTCCGAGGTCGACCGCGCAGCCGGGCGAGTGAGCGCGCGCAAGGTGCATGTGTGGGTGCAATCGGACGACACCGATACCTACATGGGCGCGAACCTCATCATTGCCGAGCCACCGAACGACCCGAACGTTTCCGTCACCATGTTCGCGGGCGAAACCTTCGACGTGCGCACCGCGGCCATCTCGCGCATCGAGGCTTATCTGAGCGTCGGGCCGAACTACGCCGGGTTCTTGTTCGGCAACCACATCAACGGTCAGGCCACGATCCAGATCTTCCAGCGTACAGACGACCTGCCGGCCATCGGAAGCACGCTGGCGCTGACGAAGCGTGAAGGGTTCCCCGACCAGTTCATCCAGTACGTGCGCGTGACCGAGGCCTCGGTGGTGCTGTCCACGTTCACCGATGCACAAGGGGACTTTCAGCGCTACGTGCTCACGCTCAAGATCAGCGACCCGCTGCGCGCCGACTTTCCCGGCTTCGATGTAGCCCGCATCGATCCGACCAAGGCCCAACTCGCGGCAGCGACGAAGGTCAGCAGCGTCATCGTGGCGGACGCGGCCAAGTACTACGGCGTGGTGCCCCTCGAGGAAGGGGCGAGCATGGGCGATTTCTCGGTCAAAGCCACGGGCATCTTCACCCAGCTCGTGCCGAGCGCGCAGATTGAGACGCCGATTGCCGACGCGCGCAGCAACCAGTTGCTCGCGGGCGTCGTGTCCGGCGGCGGCGCGGTCACATCGAGCGTCACGCTCGCGTTCACCACGTCGCAAAGCCTGTTTGTCGGCGGGGCGATCAAGCCGAACACCCTCACGGTGGTGAACGGGGCAGTGACCGTGAGCGACAGCGGCGGCCGCCTCATGAGCGCCGGAACCCAAGTCGGCACCATCGACTATGACAACGGCATTCTGTCGCTGCTGACGAACGTTTTTGGCACCAGCGCGCTCACCTTCGACATCACGTACCAGCCGGCGCAGGTGCCCCAGGCTGTCACCCAGTCGCAGAGCATCCGCGTTACCGCCGAAAGCCGCGCGCTCTCCTACGTGCGGACCATCGAGCCAGCGCCAGTGGCGGGCACGCTGTCCGTCGCCTACATGGTCGCCAGCCGCTGGTATGTCATCCGGGATGACGGCTCGGGCGCGATTCGCGGCCCGGACAGCGGCTATGGGGCCGGCACGGTCAACTTCACTACCGGAACCGTGTCTGTCACGCTTGGGGCGCTGCCGGATGTCGGCAGCGAGGTCATCTACCAGTGGGTCGAGCCGCAGGCGGCGCGCTCGAGCGAGCTGCTGACGTTGGACAACGGTGGCAAGTTCTATTGGCCCTTCAACACCAGCGGCGTGTCGTCGCTCGCGCCTGGCGCCAAAAGCATCGAGCCCGGCGCCCTGACGATCACCTGGAATGACGGTACGCCGCGGACCGTGACCGACGACGGAGCGGGCAATCTGACCGGCTATGGCACGGGCACGGTGAACTATGCGCAAGGCACCTTCCGGCTCAGCCCGACGACGATCCCTGCGCCTGGCACGCCGGTCAATGTGACCGTCGACACCGCCACGCTCGCGACTGCATCGGTCGCCATCGCAAGCGGCTCGGGCAGCTTCGGCGTCACGGGCATTTCGCCGGGCTCGGTTTCGCTGACCGTCACAGGGCAGCTACAGGGAAAGTACCTTGCGACACCTATCGTGGATTGGGGCCCCGCGGCGTCCTACCTCATCACGGACGACGGGGCCGGCGTGCTCTACATGCACCTGGCCGGGCAGTTGCTCGCGGTCGGGGCGGTCGACTATGCCGCCGGCACTTTCACGCTCAACGCCAACACCGTTGTTCCGACCCCGCTCGCCCTGTTGCTGACAGCCTGGGACAACGTCTACCTGCGCAAGAACAAGCCGGCCTGGGCGATCGACGTCGTGGCCTCCTAAGGATCAATTCAGATGGCAAACGTCACCATTCCTTTCGAAGAGACCGGCAATGCGCTCGAGCTCTCGAGCTTCCTCGCGATTTCGGCGAACACCGTGCTGAGCATGTCCCTCGCGGGCGCCAACAGCGCCGCGGCCAAGTACGCAAGCGCCGCGTCCGGCAGCACGTCGTTCTCTGGCGACATGGACGAACTGCACTTGAAGACCAATGTCGCGAACGCCTTCGTGCTGTCCGGCGTGAGCTTCAGCGCCGGCGGCAAGCGGTACGTGTCAAAGGCCAGCGGCGACCTGCATGTGGACCTGTCTCCGATCACCGGCAATGGAACAAAGGTCGGCACGCTGACGTCGGGGCAGGGTGAGGTGGTGCTGAACACCTGGCCCGCCGGCATGGCGCCGGCGGTCACCGACTGGCGCGGCGTGGCGGGTGCGCCGGTGAACGGTGCATTCACGCCCTTCAACACCTACCTCTCGACATTCCGCATTGCGACCGCGCCCATTCGCACGGGCAGCTTCAGCGTCCTCGGGACGATGCAGGACGGCACGACTTTCAACTACTCGGCAGACAGCGACGGCACCATCGATGAGCCGCGCGTGAAGGGCCGCATCAACTACACGACGGGCGTGGTCAAGCTGGTGGGCGTCACGCCTTCGGCGCCGGCCGGCGCCACGCCCGTTGATCTGTCGTTTCTCGACATCCCGGGCTTGACCACTGCCTACATCGATCTGATCCGGCAAGAGACGCTACGTTACAACGCCGTCGCCTTTACCTACCTGCCGCTCGATGCCGATCTGCTGGGCATCGACCCAGTGCGCTTGCCCAGCGACGGGCGGGTGCCGATCTTCCGCCCTGGCGAACTGGCGGTGGTCGGCCATCGGGCGACGACAGCGCCAGCGACCGCCGTCAACGGCGGTGTGGTGAACGTGGGTCGTACGCGGCTCTCGCGCGTGCGGGTGCTCGGCAACGACGGGCACGTCATCGAGACCGGGTATAGCGAGAACCTCGAGGCGGGCACCGTCACATGGAATGACGTGACGGGCTATTCCCAGCCGGTGCGGGTGGAGCACAGCATCGAAGACACGGGTCTGCAGCGTGACGCTCAGATCGATGGGACCATTACCTTCACGCGGCCTCTCACGCACGACTATCCGATCGGCTCCTACGTTTCGAGCGCGCTGCGGGCCGGCGACATGAAGGCCCGGGTCTCGTTGGTGTTCGACCAAGCGACATGGAACGGCACGACCTTCTCTGATGTCCCTGTCGGCGACCCGGCACCCGGCACATACAACACAGTCGGATACCCGATCACGGTCACCAACGATGGGGCCTACACCGAGCGGTGGGCGCTGCGCTTCAAGACAACGTCGACGGTCGAAGTTTTCGGCGAGCACGTCGGCAACCTCGGCGAGTTCTCGATCAACGCCGTTATCCAGCCGATCAACAGCGTCAACAACAAGCCGTTCTTCACGATCCAGCCGGCGGGCTGGGGCGGCGGATGGGTCCCGGGCAATCTCCTGCGCGCCAACACAGTCGGCGCCATGTTCGGAGTCTGGATGGTTCGCACCGTGCAACAGGGCCCCGCATCGGCGGCCGACTACTCCTTCTTGACCGTCGTCCGTGGCGACGTGGACAACCCTGCAACCTGAGGCAATCAATGACTTCTCTCGTCGACACATCGGTCAAGCTCTACACCAGCGAGATGGCGAATGCGCCCGCACTGACCAACGCCAATGGCACGCTGGTGGCTCTGCTGGACGCGGTACTGAAGGATGGCTTCGATACGAAGGCCATCACCTCCCTGGTCGTGGCCTCAGGCGTTGCAACACTCACGTGGTCGGGCGCGCACGCAGCGATCCCGAACGCGGTGATCTTCCTGGCTGGCGTGACCGGCGGTCCGACAGGCTTTGCCGACATGAACGGCGAGCAGAAGGTGCAGACCAAACCGAACGCCACAAGCTGCACCTTTCTGACGGCGCTGCCGGACGGAGCCTATACCGGCACGATCACGAGCAAGATTGCCCCTCTGGGCTGGGAGAAGCCCTTCTCAGGCACGAACAAGGCAGCCTATCGCAGCGCGGACCTCGCAGGCACGCGCATGTACCTGCGCGTGGATGACAACTACACGGCGAACGCGCGCCTTGTCGGCATGGAGACGATGTCCGACATCGATACTGGCACAGGGCGGTTTCCGACATCGTCGCAATCGGCCTTGCTTGCGGAAGGTGGCGGATGGTGGGTAAAGGCCGAGGCGTCCGTACAGCCGGCATCGTGGGTCATCGTGGGCGACGGTCGGGTGTTCTTCATCCACATCTCCCCCTATGTGGCGAACGGAAGCTCGTTCAACGGCTACGTCCTCGGGTCATTGCGCGGCTTCGGCGACATGATCTCCCTGCGCCCTGGTGGCGACGCCTACGCGTGTGCGCTTGGCGTTCAGCCGGGTACGGGCACCGGATTCCCCACCTATGGCTGCTTCGAAAGTGCCGCGAATGCGCAGCTCTTCATGCCTCGCGACTGGACGGGTGTGGGGTCATCGCTCGGAAACAACTCGGTCCCATATACGGGGGGCACCGCCGTGTCAGGCATGGACAGCACGCTGGGTGTCTTTCCAAGCCGTGTCGACGGATCGATGCGCCTCTCTCGTCGTTACCTCAACACCTCGCCGTTCGGACAAGAGCCTCGATGCGACGTGCCGGGCCTGCTGTCGGTGCCGCAGATCGGCCTCGGCGGCCTGCAGCACAAGGCGATCTATGCAGGCACCGGGACACTGTCTGGCCGAAACCTGATCGGGCTCATTGTGTCTAACAGCGGCGCCAGCACGGTGCCCAGTCCCTCGAACTCGGGGATGATCTTGGTCGATGTCACGGGCCCGTGGCGCTAATGGCCACTACCTACGCTCCAGTCGCGCTGTTGCACCTGGACGGCCCGAACGCGTCGACGAACGTCGTCGACGCGATGCACAACCTTTGGCAGGCCTCCGACGGGGCGAAGCTCACGACGGCCGACTCGAAGTTCGGCGGTTCGTGCTTGTCACTCGATGGGAGCGGTGATTTCATCACTACGCAGGGCGGGCAGTCCTTTGTCTTCGGTACGGGAGACTTCACGGTTGAAGCCTGGGTGAAGCCGACCAACACCGGGCGCGCGATGCAGGTTGTTGACTTCTACCAGACCAATCAGGCGAGCTGGCAAATGGAGGTCAACGCGGCGGGGCGTCTGCATTTCTATGGCTGGAACGGCATCACCACCGCCAGTCTCGTGACTGGCACCTCGTCGCTGTACGGCGCATGGCATCACGTCGCGATCTCTCGGAAGGCGGGAACGATCTATGCGTGTGTCGACGGAGTTGTCGAGGCGAGCGTCGCGAACGCCGTCAACTTCTCGAATCAAGTTGGCCAACTCGCCATTGGCGCGCAGGTCAGCATGCGGAACGCGGCCTACGACTATGCGGGATTGATCGACGAGGTCCGCATTACGAGGGGCACCGGCTGGTACAGCGCCAATTTCACGCCACCTTCGGCGCCGTTTCCTGACGAGGCGGTGATATTGATCGGACAACAGCGCTATGCACTGGCTGTTGGTCAACCGGCCGCGGCCTACTCGGGAGCCAGGCCGCTGTTTGCAGGACGGCTCTACCGCAACTTCCAGATCCTCGGTGCCGAAGGAAGGCTTGTCGGCACCGTGAAAGAGAAAAGCCTACCTGCAAACCTGCCGCTGAAGCGTCGGGTGCGTCTCGTGCGTGAGCGCGATGGCGCAACGGTCGGCGAGACGTGGAGCGATGCGACGACGGGCGCGTATGTTTTCACCAACATCGACGCTGCGGAGGCTTATTCGGTGGTCACGTACGACTACCTGCACAACTACCGTGCGGTGATCGCAGACAACCTGAGTGTCGCGAGCGGCGGGGTGGAGTTGGTCCCATGAGCTTCACGCACACGACCGCCGCCAACGACGCCATGCTGCTCGGCATGGCGGCACTGCTCGATGCCGACGACGACCCCGCCTATGCGATCCTGTTCGCGGGCACGACGGCGCTTGTTACGCTGAGGTTCGCACAACCGGCCGCGAGTCTGGTCGCGCATCAGCTGGTGTTCGAGCAGGGCGACCCGGCCGGCGACATGATCCTCGTACAAGGCAGCGCCGACAACTTCACGTTGTTCAACGGCGCGGGCACGCTCATCGGCGCGGGCGATGTGACGGACATGGCGGGCAGCGGCGCTCTCAAGGTGAGCGGCACCACGGGCACGCTGCTCTATGCCGGCGCGCGCGCGATCCTCGGCTCGTTGGTAATGGATTGAGCCCGTGGCCTCGATCGATCTTGTCTTCGAGGGTGCACCGCTTCACACGGGCGATCTCGTCTTTGGCGACGGTGGCAGCTCGCCGGTCACCGACGCGGTTATCAGTGGCGCAATCACGCTCTCGAAGCCTGGGCTTTCCGGCGCCGTGGTGCTCGGGCTCGTGGTTTCGGGGGCGGTCACGCTCACGAAGCCTGCGCTTCGGGGCGACGTGGTGTACTTCAGCGATACGCAGCGGCCACTCGTTGGGCGAATTCAGGGGCGCTGGCAGGATGCCTCGCCGCGGTCAGAGCGAGCGGGACAGGCTTGGCGTGATGCGCAGCACTCCCCGGCAGGGTTTGACACGCGGTTTATGAGCGGCGTGCGCCTAACTTCAGGCACCGAGCAGCGCTGGCAGGATGCCTTTCGCGATCACCGCCGGCCATTGTGGATGCGGTATCAGGACGGCAAGCGCCGCCAGCTCGAAGCTGACCAATCCTTTGCCGACGGGGTTCGCGCCCCCGATGTGGTTTGGCAGGCATTCCAGAGCGGAACAGGGATGCAGCGCCGCGTCGCCACTTCGTTCCAGGATGGCATCCGAGGCGTCGCCGGCCAGCACCGTACGCGCTTTCAAGATGCGGTGCCCGCGGGCTGGCGCTGGTGGTCCGTGGTCGGCACCGGCAAGAGCCTTGTGAAGGGTTGGAGCAACCGCTATCAGGACGGACGGCAGCCGACTCCTGGGGTGACTGTTCCGCATCCCCCCGAGCCGCCCCTCGACCCTTGCTACATCCCCGATCCCAATCTCGTCTTCGAGGCGCCTTGGCGTGCTGGCACGAACTTGGTGTTTGTGTGCGAGCGGCATGGCGCCGGCGAGACGGTCATCGTTCCAGTTAGGAGGGTCTACGTCGTGGAAAACCACATCACACTGCACCGTGTCGACAACGGGGCATCTATCGAGGCGGACGCCTTCAGCATGAGTCTCGATGTGGACTCTTGGACTTGGACATGGGGCGCATCGCTGCCGGCGAGCGCGCTCGCGCTTATCGAGCCCGGGCCGAATGGCGATCCTGTCGACATACAAGCCAGCGTCAATGGCGTGGCGTTTCGGCTGTGCGCCGAGAGCTACACCCGTGAGCGCAGCTTTGGCAAGGCTCGAATTCGCGTGCAGGGCAGGGGTCGTGCAGCGATCCTCGATGCACCCTATGCGCCAACACTGAACCACGCCAGCGCCAGCCCGCTAACCGCGCAGCAGCTCGCCGCGCTCGCGCTGACCATCAACGGCGTGGGCATCGGGTGGGATGTGGCCTGGGGCCTCGAGGATTGGAGCGTCCCGGGCGGCACGTGGAACTTCCAAGGCAGCTACATCGCTGCTGTGCAAGACATCGTGGGTGCTGCCGGCGGCTACGTGCAGCCGCACCGCACTGCGCCGACTCTGCGCGTGTTGCCCCGCTACCCGGCGACGCCGTGGACCTGGGACACGCTCACCCCAGACTTCGAGCTTCCGAGTGCGGTCACCAGCGTGGAGGGCATCGAGTGGAGAAGTCTTCCGGCCTATGACCGCATCTTCGTCAGCGGGACCACCGGCGCTGGCGTGCTCGGGCAAGTCACGCGCGCCGGCGCGGCGGGCGGCTCGGTGGCGCCGATGGTCACGCACCCGCTCATTACCAATGCAATCGCGGCCCGGCAGCGCGGCCTTGCGGAACTGTCGAACACCGGCCGCCAAGCGCTCGTGACCCTGCGCATGCCGGTACTGGCCGAGACCGGAATCATCCAGCCTGGCGCACTGGTGCGCTACGTCGACGGGCCCACCACCCGGCTTGGATTGGTGCGTAGCACCGCCGTGAGCTGGGACCGCCCGGTCTTGCGGCAAACCATTGGCCTTGAAACCCACGTGGACTGAACCATGCGAAACATCTACCGCGTCTTTCTCGACTTGTTGCCGGCGCGTCCGCTGCAGGTGGGGACTATCACCTCGGTCGAGGGCGAGGTCGCGACCGTGCAACTGCCTGGCGGCGGACTCCTGATCGCGCGCGGCGTCGGCGCCGCCGGCGCCGTTGGTGCCACGGTGTTCGTGCGTGACGGCCTCATCGAGGGCGAGGCGCCGTCTCTGCCTGTCGAAGTCATCGAAATCTAAAGAGACACCCATGGGCGATTTCATCCAAGTCTTCACAGAACTGAAGGGCGTGCTCGGCGGCGCCGGCGCCGTGGCGGTTGCGGTCGCGCTCTATCTGTGGAATCAGCGTGGGCAGCGTCAGCTCGAGGGTGCGAATACCGAGGCCAACGTTTCGGCCATTGCGCACTGGCGAAGCGTGGCAGAGCGCTCCGACGCTGCGCTCGTTGCCATGACGCTCCGAGCCGACAAATTCGCCGAAGAGCGCAACGAGGTGCGCGAGGCCTTTGCGCGCATGGAAGGGCAGATGGCGGAGATGACCAAGCTCATTGCACTGCAGAACTCTCAGCTCGAGGCTCAAAGCAAGAAGCTGGAGTTGCAAAGCGAAGAGATGCACGGCCTGCGGGACCAAGTTCGGAAACTTCAGGAGCAGATTCATGCACCCCGTTGATAGCGACCTGTCGCCCCTCGAGCCGACCAAGCGGCTGGCTCGTTCCGTCCGCCATGTTTTCAATGCGTGCGTCGTGATTGGCGGCCTGTTTGGTGGTGGCGTAAGCATCGGCTACTTCGTCGGTGTGCAGCAGCAACGGCAAGCTTCCCTCGAAGAGATTGCGAGACTTCAGAAGGCCTATGGGCTTCGACTCGAAAGCGCTGCCGGCGCAGTCACGGACGCGGCCAAAGCAACGTCGAGCGCGGCTGAAGCGGTGGGCGAAGCGGCCGACCAGGTGGGCGCCGCGGCCAAGACCGCAACCACGGCGGCAATCACTGCCAAGGCCGCGGCCAAAGCAACCGCAGCGCCGGCGCCGACGCCAGCGCCGGCCGCCACGGTGAACAACACCATCAAGCGGGCCAACGAGAAGCTCCAAGGGGGGCGCCCATGAAAACAGCGGCAGCCGTCCTGTTCGTACTGGCCTTGCAGGCGTGTGCGACTCAGCCGCCCGCGGCGCGCGACTGCCCGCCACTCCCGACGCTTCCAGCGAATCCCACGCCCGCGCAGAGAGACCGGCACACCGAAGCAATCGTTGCGCAGTACCTCCGCTGTGCCGGCGTCACGCCATGAACCCGAACAACCTTACCGCGGCGAAAGAGCCGAACAAACCATGATTGATGTCCAAACCCTTATCGACTGCACCGGCGCCTCACGCATCAGCTCGGAGCGCTACGCGTGGCATCTGAACGATGGCATGAGCCGCTTCCGTATCACCTCGGCCGCGGTGGCTGCGTGTTTCCTCGGCCAAGTGGCCATCGAGTCGGAAGGGCGCGACGGACCACTTTCGGAGGTGGAAGAGGGCCTTAACTACACCTCTGCCGACCGGCTTCGCGACATCTTCCCGAGCCTATTCGTGAGAGGCGGCTATCGAGCGGCGGACTATGTGCGAAAGCCGGCAGCGCTGAGCAATCTGCGCTACAAGGGCTTCCATGGCCGTGGGCTCATCCAGCTCACCTGGGAGGCGGCTTATCGAGCGGCCAGTGATGCACTGGGCTTTGACTACGTGGACAACCCGGCGCTCGTGCTCGAGCCGGAGCACGCTGCGCTTACGGCCTGCTGGTTCTTCGCTGAGTACAAGGGTTGCTTGCCGGCGGCAGAGCGAGGCGATATCTATGAAGTCACTGGGCGCGTGAATGGCCCGGCGCGCCTGAAACTGGCAGAGCGCAAGGCGATCACTGCGCGTGCTTACAAGGTGCTGAGCACATGAAGCTCCTAGACATCGTGCCTTCATGGCTATGGGCATTGCTGTTGGTGCTTGCTCTTACGCTGGCCGGCGTCGAGCGCACGCAGGTGCTCAAGGCGAGGGCGGAAGTGTCGAAGGCACAGAAGACCCTCGCTGATGAAAAGCTCGACCGTCAGGCCGAGAACACTCGCCGCGCTGTCGCGGCCCTCGAAGACCTGCAGCGGGTGCTCGCAATGCAGGCTTCTCATGCCAAAGCTCAACAGGAAAACGTCAATGCCTACGAAAAGAAACTGGCCGCGCTCGATGGCCGCCGCCGCGCTGCTGCTGGCGATGCTGAGCGGATGCGCCAGCAGTTCGCCGCCTTCGCCGCCCGTGATCGGGACCAAGCCACAAGCGACCCAGCTGCCTGCAAGCGTATCGCGGATCGATCCGCGGTCCTCGCAGACCTGGCTGCGCGAGGTGCAGAGCTACTTCGAAGCGGTCGAGTCATCGTTGAGCAGAGAGACGCCGAAGTAGGCGTGCTGTTGACATTGGTCGAAAACGATCGGAAGTTGCTCGGAAACCCTGCACCCTAGCCAGCTCTCGCGCTTGACAAAATACTGTATGAAAGTACAGTATCTATCAAGGGATCGCTCTCATAGAAAAGCGCTACATACTGTGACAATTCGCTTTTTATGAAAGCAATTGATGGATTTGCAGCAGCTTGTGATAGGTAGAGCCGTTCTGTTTGACATTCCGCCCGACCAACCTGATAAGAGTGCAGGAGTGCCGACCGGCGGTCAGGCGCTTACAACGTTGGGCAGTTCCGCGAAGTTGATGGTGGGCCGTCGTCTTACCGGAGCACTTGGAAAGAACGCGAATGGAATGGAGGTGTCGATCGTCGACTCTGCGCCAGCTAGCTTTTTCCAGCTCGCCTGCAATGCAATCGATGGCAATGACGCCAACTTTGTTTCCCAAGCTCGAGTGCTTGCGACGATGCTGGCAGGCGCGCAGAACAACAAGCACCTAGCGCACAGCAAGTTGATGTTCATACAAGGAACGGTCACGGCAGGGCAGTTGCCGTACCTAATGGCAGTGAAAGCTGAATTGCAAGATGGTTTGGCGGACAGGCCGGGTGCAGGTGCATCTAGTTCGTTGCAGCATTTGAAGGACATCTTCATGACTGATAGTCAACGACTGTTCAAGATTGGATACCTGCAGCGAAATGTGGCGAACCCGACGATCAACGCAGGGCAATATCAACCGCACGAGCATGTCGTTCATTTGTTTGATCACTTAATGACTTCGACCGAGACTCGGCACGCCGCGTTTTACTTCTACAACGGCTTTCTGGGTTGCAACACTGCAAGTTCGGCGCGAGCAAGGACAAGAGATTTTTACGAGAACACGCTGACTTTCATCAAGTCCTCAGGGCTGCCCGAGAACGATAGACTAGATTTGATCGAAGCGCTCCGTACAGACCTTCGCAGCACTTCAAATGTGGTAAGTGTTATCGACTTTGCGACAAGTCATATGGCTCCGCAGATCAAGCAGGCCTACGAGACCTTCATGATTGGGCAAAAGGGCTTCCCAAATCATGCAGTTCAGAAGGACGTTGAATACGTCGCTGCAAAACTTAAGCGTCGTCGGAAGATTACATTTTCCTCGAAAATCTTTCTGTCCAGCCCGCCGGAGTTGATGTCGAGCATTACGTTGGCAGCCAACCCAGACGGGTCAACTACGCTTACTGTTCCTGGCTTGATGGAGACTCGTGAATGACCCCTGCCTCCTTCGGAGAGAGGCTTGATGCGCTTCGTCCGTGTCTGAAGGAGTACGGGAAGTACGTCATTCAGACAATCATGGCTTCCTTAGAGGCGACGCTGACTGCTGAGAAGTACTCGCAGTTGATCAAGGTAGGTCCGAGTTTCCGCGTCAAAGATACTCTGTCAGCGGTCGAAAAAATTGAGCGCAAAGCCTACGACGATCCAGTTTCTCAGCTAACAGATGTCCTAGGAGTTCGCTTCGTAGTCTTGCTCGACGCAGATATCGCACTAGTCGAAAGGGCGATAGTAAATTGCAACGCGTGGACTCCGCGAAAGGATCGGTCTCCGCTCTTCGAAGTACATGAGAATCCCGAAGTCTTTGATTACCAGTCAACGCATTTCATCGTTCGAGCTAACGATGACATCAAACTAGGTGATTTCGTAGTTCCGCGAGACACTCCATGCGAAATCCAGATTCGCACTCTAGTGCAGCATGCCTATGCTGAATTCGTCCACGATAGGGTCTACAAGGCTGGCAAGGAAGTTCCTTCCAATGTGAGGCGACTTGTGGCGCGCTCCATGGCCATGCTGGAGTCCACGGACTTGATCTTCTCGGAAGCGGCAGAGGAACTTGCCTGTATAAATCTTTCGTTAGCGGAGTGGAGCGCGCACTCAGCAAAGGTATATGCCACCTGCGGTCAGCTGGCAACGGCTGTTAGCGAAGCTGAGGCACAACTGTTTTTTGAGACATTCAGAGATGTGTTGAGCGGCGCCCATACCAGTGACGTGAGAAGACTCTTCGAAGTCCACTCTGCCAAGGTTATTGAGGCTCGCGAAGAAGGCAATATGTTTAGCCATCCCTTCGTGGTTTTGGTTTTGTGGGTCCTCGCGCATCACGATCAAATTGCCGCAGATCGCTGGCCTTTGGGCAAGTACCGCGCTGATCTTGTTACAGCAGCTTCTTTTCTGGGCATCGCGCTACCACACTAGTTGTATGCGCTCGTCGGGGCCTCACCTCGGCCAGGCCGGCAGCAAATCCTCTTCGTCGTCGTCGTTCACGCTGAAGCCCGTGCTGCATTTCGGGTTCATCCGCTCGAGCGCTGCGTATCCGATCTCCAGCTCTGCAACGCCGACACACCACCAGGTCTGCCGGGTCTTGATCGGCTTGCTCTTCGCTCCACGGGCGCTGATCTCGAAGCCGTCGACCATCACGCCGCCTTCCTTGATCGTCAGCACGCGTGCGTATTGCAGGACCGGCAGGACGTCCGTCTCCAGATTCTTTATGGCCAGGAGTCGCGCCTGCAAGGAGTTGCCCCAGTGTTCGCGATTCGCCTTCCGCAGGTCCAGCACGCCAGGCATGCCGGCCTGACCGGCAACCTGCATGCGCGATTTCCAATTGCCGTGCCATCGCAGCGGAACTACGCGGCACAGCACTCCGACCTCCCGACGCCATCACACAGGCCCATACACCGAGCGGATGTGGTCGCCGGCGTTACCGTAGGCCTTGTCGCCGTAACGGTCGCCAATTGCCGCGCACAGGTCGACCACGCCAAAGGCGAAATCCATCTGCATGTCGTCGAGCCGGTCGCCGCGCTTGATGATGCCGAGCTCGGCCGCCAGCTCGGCGAACGCCCCTTCAGGATCGCGCACCCGGTCTTCGGGGTCTGGATAGCTGTTGAAGTGCTTCAGGGCGATCTCTTCCGCCGGCTGGTCGCCGACCACGCGGAACAGCGTCATGGCCTGCTCGTGCAATTCTTCAGGGTCGGCCTGGCCTTCGGCAAGGCGGAGCCACTCGGAAACGAACGCCCCGACCCAGGTGTGGTAGTCGGGCTTTAGGGAGGGTTCAGTCATGTTGAACTCCAGAAAGTACTGTAAAGGCATACAGTATTCGGCAGGGTTATTCGCCCGTCAACCCGTTCCTGAGTGCAGAATTTGGGCATGTGCACCCGTTACATCAGCCCGGAAGAGCGTGAGATAGAAGCCTTCTGGAAGATCGACCGGCGGTCCAACCAACGCAAGGACTGGCAGAACCTGCTGACGGCGTTTCCGCTCTCCCTGGCCAGCTTCGTCCGACGGGCCGACGAGGTGGAGTACGCGCGCGAGCTGGTGGTGGGGCAGTGGGGAATGATCCCGCCTTGGTCGACGTCGAATATTCCCGTGTCGAAGCCGCGGAAGGGCGAGGACAAGGGCAAGCGCCTGAGCACCGTGAACGCGCGTACCGACCGCATGGAAAAGTCGCCAACCTACAAGGACGCATGGGCCCGCGGCAAGCGCTGCATCATCCCGGCCGCCAGCTTCGACGAACCGAACTGGGAGAGCGGGAAAAACGAGTGGTGGCGCTTTCGCCGCGCCGACGGCAAGCCATGGGGCGTGGCCGGCCTGTGGAACAGCTGGACGGACCTGAAGACTGGCGAGATATGGGACAGCTACACCATGCTCACCATCAACGCGAATCTGCACCCGGTGATGTCGCGCATGCACAAGATCGAGATCGATCGGATGACCAAGCAGGTGATGTTCGATAAGCGGTCCGTCGTGCCGCTCGAGGAGCACGACTTCGATCGGTGGCTGACCTGCACGGTCGAGGAGGCGCGCGACATGCTGCTGCTGCCTTCGGTGAACGTCATCGATGCGGGGCCGGCACCGTCGACAGCGCAGGCGGCCAGCGAAGAAGAAGCCGACCTCGTCTGACACCTGGCGTCGCGCCCGCGGCTGACGATGTCGCAATGCCAGACCTCCGCAGAATCGCCGTTACCGTCGTTGAGGAAGAAGAAGGAGCCTACCGCTGGCGCCTGATCGAACAGTATGGCGAGGACTGGCACGTCCTTAAGCAGCAATCGAGGTCGATGGGTACCTACAAGGCTGCCATGGCCGCGGGTCTGCTCGAGCTGCAGAAGATGATCGATGACCTCGACGTGGGGCCGCGCGAAGAAGAGCCTGAGATCGTCAAAGCGAAGAAGTCTGGTCCGAATTTCGGCTTTGGATTTGGGTTGCCAAGCTTTAAGTGATTTCAGGCAGACGGCACAGGCAGGCGAGAAAAAGCCCGCTCGGGAGCGGGCTTTGGTACTTAGTTCGGGAACTGGGGCAGGGCGCGGAGCGCGGGCGCCACGATCTTGTCCGCGGTGGTCCGAAGCGCCACATCAACACCCGGAACGCGGTCGTCCGGGTAGATTTCTACGGCCTTGCCGTTGGCTTGCTTCATGAAGAATCGGGCTCCAGCTCGATACATCGAAACGACGGCTCGCACAGGTAGACGCCACAGGAGGCGGCCATTCTGAACTGCGCCAATTTCTGCGACCGAAAAGCCGCCATCTAGTTGCACATGCGTAACTTCGACGCACAGATTTGTACTCATTTTTGGAGTTCCCAAAAAAAGTGCTTGGCGTCGTCTTCACGAAATGCAAAAATATTTGTGCTGCTAGCACGAATGGTTTTTGCCGTTCGTTTCCCCCGCCAAGCGAAAGTAAGGTTGGGGCCAGAGGCCAGTCCCCGTTGGCGCGGGGCCTGGCCTTCTGCGTTTCTGAACCATCAGAAACAGGACGTGGACGGACTATATCTAGGGTGTGGGGAAGCTCCAACCGTGGAAAAGTTGCGTTTTCAGCGATTCCTATCTTGACCGATCACAGGGGCTAACAGCAGTTAACTTCTTGGTCAATACGGCGGGCGTGGGCAAGGCGCGGAAACGCTCGGGCATCTTGACGGACATGGCTCTGGGCGCGGCTTGTGGCGCGATTTCATTCAGAAACCCGCATGGGCATTGGCTCGAATACTTTTGTACCCTCAAAAGCTGCGCCGTTGCACGTGATAATCGCTGCCAGCGTGTTGATTGAAATTATCAATGATTGGTCTAGACCGCGCTTTCGGACCTATATCCATGGAAGAAACATGGGTATGGAGTTGGCGCGCGGTTGTTTGCCGAACGACGAACTGCCTTAGTCTCCGGACGGCTCGAAGGGGTTGGGCCGATTGCCTCGCCGGGTAGAATCGCCGCTCGCGCGTTGTGTGAGTTGGTGTCAGTTAGCTGGCAGGCCCTCTAAGCTATTGATTAATAAAGGGATTATTTCCCCTTACAAAGCTTATCTGCATCTAGCGACGGCATATTTACATGCGGCGTCGGCGCAGTTGGCGGGGCCCGTTCCAGCGTCGCGCAGCTGAGTCTCGGAGTACGCAAAGGACTCAGTCTAAGAGCGCGCAACGCGGCTCTTCGGGCGAGATCAGCTTGCGGTTGTGTGTCTCCAGTTCTGCGCGGCAGGCTTGGTCGCGAACCGGCATGCCATGCGAGAACAATACTTCGTGGCAGCAGTCGCTATCCTCGGGCGATGGACTCAAAGCCGATACTGAATTTAAAGAAGCTGCGCACGGAGCGCAGGATTACCCAAGAGGAGCTCGGTAAGGCCCTCGGGATAACTACGCGAACGCTCATCAGATGGGAGGCTGGCCAGGGGGAGCCGGGCATCTCCGATCTAAGGGCCCTTGCCAGTTATTACCAAGTTAGCGTTGACCAACTTATCGGGGACCTTCTAGGATCAGGCGAGACGGGCGTTCTACCGAAAGTGGCCGATCTTTCTGGCGATCAGCTGAACTACTGGGTTGCGAGGGCGCAAGGGTTGTCGCCTGAGATGACTGATCATGGTCCTGTTGTCTATGAGCCTGGTTACGGGCAGCGCCCGGTACCTGCGTACTGCAATGACTATGTGCATGGTGGCCCCTTCATTCGGCTGCACAGGATCCACTTGCTCCCTCTTGCTGCCGGCGAGAAGTTCGACGGGAGAGTGGTTGCCGTAGATAGTTGGGTCGCCAGATGCGCAGCGAGTCCCTTTGCTTCTCTTGGCGCCACCGATCTGGAGGCGGCCATGCGGGCCTACCTTCTGGCTGAGTTTGGGGTCCACGTCCTGGCTTAGGCGGCGGTGACATTTTTGTTACCTTTCGACAATCTTTGTCAGCGCCGCGGGCTGCTCAAGTGCCGTCTCGAACATATTTGTTCCATTTGGCACACTTTCTTACAGAAATCATGGGTAGAAAGAATTGGCACGCGATCTGCGACTGTTGAAGCGCTCCGGGGACATTCCCCGGTGAACCCAAACTCAACCGAGGAAACTCTATGAACGTTCGTACCCTCCGCAGCCGCGCACAAGCTGGCTTCACCCTTATCGAACTGATGATCGTTGTGGCGATCATCGGCATTTTGGCCGCCATCGCCATTCCCCAGTACCAAACGTACATCGCCAAGTCGCAAGTCTCGCGCGCAGTGGGCGAAACCGGCGCCATCAAGACGGCCATCGAAGATTGCATGAACAACGGCAAGACGACCATCGGCGCTGCCGCTGGCGAATGCAATCCTGGCGCTACCGCTTCGAGCATCCTGTCTGGCACGCCGCAAGCTGGCGCTCCGACCGTGGCCGGTGCAGGTTACCCTGTCGTCACGATCACCCCTGCTAGCGGCACGGCTCAGATCGTCGGTACGTTCGGCAACAAGGCTGCCAACACGCTGACCGCTGGCACCGCCAAGGCAATCACTTGGGCTCGCGATGCCAATGGCACGTGGACCTGCAACAGCACCGCCGACGTAAAGTACAACACGG
This sequence comes from Variovorax paradoxus, assembly GCF_009755665.1. NCBI lineage: Bacteria > Pseudomonadati > Pseudomonadota > Betaproteobacteria > Burkholderiales > Comamonadaceae > Variovorax > Variovorax paradoxus. Next base: position 3,366,637 of record NZ_CP046622.1, on the reverse strand, counting down.
CTGCTTGTGGCGCAACCGTTGCTGCTACGCCGTAATTTACGCGTGCATCAGCAAAGGCCGCCTTCGGGCGGCTTTTTCAATGCTCTGATGAGGAGTACATGAACGAGCCGATTCAATTCGTGATTGATAGCCTGTGGTATCAATTGGACGCGGCGAAAGAACTTATCCTTATAACCTTGGGGGGGGTTCTATTCGCGGTTCTAGGCAACCAGCAAGGTTGGAAAAATGAAATAAGAAGACTACATCCTTCCAGTCTTCGCATCAATCTAATCGTCTACATCGTCGATATCTTGATTGTGGCGGTGCCGGTCTCGATGCTCGTCCGCCTCATTTATCAAGTGCTTAGTTCCCACGGATTGATCCTCTTCTCGACGGTCTTGGATGTTTGGCCAGTATGGATTGTTGGACTTCTTTGCGTTGCCACGGGTGACTTTATTGGATATTGGCGTCATCGGTTCGAGCACTCTCCGCTGCTCTGGTCGGCGCACTCGTTGCATCACAGCGACGAAGAGATGACTTGGTTTACGCTGTTCAGATTTCACCCACTCAATAGAGTTTCCACTGCTGCGATAGATTACGGCGCGTTGTTCCTTTTGGGTTTTCCTTTATGGGCGATAGCTTTTGCCGGATCAGTCCGGCATTTCTACGGAATGTTCGTCCACATCAACAGGCCATGGACATTGGGCTTCTTGGGGTGGATTTTGGTTTCACCCGCGATGCATCGATGGCACCACGTACGCGCTGGACCGGGTATGTTTAGCAACTACGCAACTGTCTTTAGCCTATTTGATCGCATGTTCGGAACGATATACGCGCCCGGCCCCTGTCACGATCGCCTTGGGGTGGAAGGTGTGAATCAGGATGAGTATGTGTCTCAGATGCTTCTGCCGATTGCAAGGATTTGGCGGATGATGGGATCACTGAAAGTGCCCGGGTTGCGAGCTCGTGTTGGAAAGAATTGAGTTTAAGAACGTTAGCGTTGAGTCGTTGCGGACGGACGGGAGCAGCGTCTCTGAAATATCCGGGGCTGCAGCCCGCGTCTGTGCGCCGGACGTATGCCTCCGTACGCGTCGGACGTCTGTGTTTGCTTCGATATGCCGACCCATGCTTGCTCCCAGTCGCATCGTTCACATCTGCTCCCATGGACCGGTGCTGTTGACTCGACCTTCCCTGCCCCGATCTTTCCGTGGTAAGGGTGTGGTAAAAAATCAGAAACAGCCCGCTAGGCTTTGTGCAGTCTAGATTCTTGAAGTCCTCCGGTTCCGCCAAGCTGATGAAGCCCTGTTAATCTTCGGATTGACAGGGCTTTTTTCATGCTCGGGAAATGCTGCGAGCATCGCTTTAAAGCCATCGGCGGCTTTTTTTCGTCTGCGTTTTCCGATGCCTCAAGCTCTTCGACCATCGCTGCGATGAATGCACGCCATGCGCGCTGTCGACTGTTTTCAAGAGGCCTGCCGACATGCTGGCATATCGTGGCACGCTGAAAACGCGTAGTGAACCGCGCTCGATCAAAGGTTTTCCAAAGTATTCAAATTCGCTGCGTGGCAACTTGCGAGCGGGTGCATTGCCCTCCGCAGGTCAGAAACGAGCGTAAATAAATCTCTTAGAACCACCCGCGCCGTAGCAGCTTTGCGACAAAACCGGGGCAAAAGTAACCATCTGTATGGTTAAATCGCCCGAACTATCGCGAAGAGGACGAGGGAATCTCCATGAAGCTGCTGCTGAGCGTCGTGTGCGCCGTTGTTGCATTGGCCGGGTGCGTCAGCACGCCGCCGACACCGACGGAGCCTGGAACAGGGTCGGGGCTTTCCTATGTGCCCATGGTGGCCATGCAAGGCGTCGACAAGGCCCGATACGACAGCGATGTGGCCGATTGCCGCACCGCGGCGACCCGCATCACTGCGCGTAGCGAAACGGGCGACGCCATGTGGCTGGCGCTCGGCCTGGGCTTGATCACCGTGCACGGTCAGGGCATCGTTGCCGCAGCCGCTCAGGGGGGAATTGCGGCCGCCGTGATCGACATGTCGTACCGTCCCGATGCAGAGGTGATTGCCGAGCACCAGCAGATCGCGATCGTGCATTGCATGGCGAAGCGCGGGTATCACAACCTGGACCCGAACGTGCGCGATACCTTCTACGGCCACTCCTTCAATCCCGAAGTCGTGCTGGCGCCGCGCCGCACCGGCGTGGACACCTACAACGCCGAGCTCGTCGCCAAGGCCGGGCAGTGCAGCATCCAGCCGCGCGCGGAGCTGACGGCCAAGGGCCCCGGCTACGAGGCCTACAACGTGCCGTGTTCGAACGGCGCAACCTGGGCCGTGCGCTGCGAATTCGGCAAGTGCCGCGTGCTGGGCCAGTCGGCCGTTCGCCGTTCCTGATTCGCGATGGTGTCGGCGCCGCGCGCGCCGACGATCCGTCGCCCGCCCGATCACTTGATGATCATTCCCTTGAGTGCCGGATCCGCAGGCGGCGCCTTGAGCTTCATCTCCCGCAGAGTCTTCATGAGCAGCTTGGCAATCATGAGATTGCGGTGCCGCTTGTGGTTGGCGGGTATCACGTACCAGGGCGCGTGGTCCGTGGAAGTGGCGCGCAGTGCCTTGTCGTAAGCCTGCTGGTAGGCGCTCCACTTGGTGCGCACCTCGAGGTCGCCCATGCTGAACTTCCATTGCTTTCCCGGCGTATCGATACGCGCCTGCAGGCGTTCCCGCTGTTCGTCCTTGTCGATGTGCAGCATGCACTTGACGACCACCGTGCCGGTTTCGGCCAGCAGGCGCTCGAAGTCGTTGATTTGCGCATAGCGCCGCTTGGCCTCGGCCTTGTCGATCCAGCCTTCGACCACCGGCACCAGCACGTCTTCGTAGTGGCTGCGGTTCCACACCGCTATTTCTCCCGCGCGCGGCACGACCGCGTGGCAGCGCCAGAGGTAGTCGCGCGCGCGTTCGTCGTCGGTGGGCGCCTTGAAGGCCGTCACGCGCACGCCCAGCGGCGAGGTGCGTGAAAAAACCCAGCGCACCGTACCGTCCTTGCCGCTGGTGTCCATGCCCTGCAGCACCAGCAGAACCTTGCGGCGGCCTTCTGCATGCAGCAGGTCCTGCATTTCGTCGAGTTCGCCTGCCAGCTCGTCTATTTCGGCGATTTGCGCGGCTTCGTTGCCCTCGAGAAATGGGGTTTCGCCGGGGCTCACCTGCGATAGTTGGAAGCTGCTGCCGACGCGGTATTTTTTTAGGCTGGCCATGAACCGGAGCTCCGTGCAAAAACACGCAGCGTACGCGATCGGCGGTCAGCGATCCGACTCATCCGGATCGATCGATGCGCTCCAGCGGTTGTCCCAATCGGCGTGGCGCGCCGCGCCGTCGAGCTCCCGGCGGTCGCGCTTGGTCGGTCGGCCCTGCTCGATGGCCAGCGCCGGTTCGCTGCCCATGCGGCGCTGTTCGCGGGCTGCGGCCTGCGCAGCAATGCTCTCCGCCGTTTCTTCATAGAGCTGCTGCGCCACCGGCGCGGGGCCGCGCTGTCCGCTCAGGCCGCGCACCGTCACAGTCCGCGTGATGGGGCCGAGGCGGATGGCCACCGTGTCGCCCGCCTTGACCTCGCGGGACGCCTTGGCGACGTCGCCGTTCACCTGCACCCGGTTCTTGCCGATCTCTTCCGCAGCCAGCGACCGCGTCTTGAAGAAGCGAGCGGCCCAGAGCCATTTGTCGATGCGCAAGCGATCCATATTCAGGAATTGTGGTGGTAGACAGGGAGCCGCACGACAGCGTCGAGCCCGACCACCTGTGCGGAATTTTCCTGCACGCGGCGGTTTTCGAGGCTGATGCGGCCGCCGAGCGCCAGCACGATTTCGCGGCAGATGGCCAGGCCCAGCCCGGAGCCGCTGCCGGTGTCGCCGGCCGAGAAGGGCGCAAACAGGCGCTGGCGGAGTTCGGCCGAAATGCCGGGGCCTTCGTCGCGCACCGTCAACACTGCTTCGTCGCCGATGGACTGGACCATCACCGAAAGAGCGCCGCCCCGGGGGCTCTGCTTGATGGCGTTGTGCAGCAGGTTGCGCGTGAGCTCCTGCAGCATCCAGCGGTGCGCGCGCACCGTCACGGGCTGGTCCACGGCCAGTTCGAAGTCCAGCGCCTTGTCGGCGATCAGCGGCGAGAGGTCCAGCGCAATTTGCCGCGCCACTTCGCCGAGCTCCAGCGGGACCGATTCCGGCTGCTGGCGCAATTGCTCCACCTTGGCAAGCGAAAGCATCTGGTTGGCGAGCGTTGTGGCGCGCTCCACGGTCTGGCTGATCTCGCTCAGCGCCTGTTCGGGCGCCACGTCGCCGCGCCGTGCCGACTGCACCTGCGCCTTCAGCACCGCCAGCGGCGTGCGTAACTGATGAGCGCTGTCGCGAACAAAGCGCTTCTGGTGGTCGAGCAGGCGTTGCAGCCGGCCCATGACCTCTGTGGTGGCATCGACCAGCGGTCGCAGTTCGCGCGGCGCATCGGGTGCATCGATGGGCGACAGGTCGTCGGCCGCGCGTTTCTCGATGGCCTCGCCGAGCTCCCGCACAGGACGCGTGGCGCGTTGCACCACGAGCACGGTAACCAGCGCGATCACGCCCATCAGCAACAACTGGCGCCACAGCATGTCGGTGAGCAGCTTGCGCACCAGCGTCTCGCGCAGTTCGAGGGTTTCGGCCACCTGCACCACGGCCATGCCGCGACCCTTGGCGCTGGCAACGGGTTGCAGCAACACGGCCACCCGCACCGGCTGGTTGCGAAAACGTGCGTCGTAGAAATCGACCAGCGCCGAATAGGCGCCGCGGTCAGGAATTTGGCCGCGCCAGAACGGCAACTCGGCAAAGCCTGAAACCATTTCGCCGTCGAGCGCGGAGACCCGGTAGAAAAGCCGGCTGCGGTTGTCGGCCTCGAAGGCTTCGAGCGCGGAATAGGGAACGATGGCGCGCAGCCGCGCCGCTTCGTCGTAGCCTTCCACGTCGAGCTGCTCGCCGATGGTCTTGGCCGAGGCGAGCAGGGTGCGGTCATAGGCCGTGGTGGCCGCTGCCAGGCTCTGCCGGTACAGGCTTACGCTGTTGATCACGATGAACAGCGCCACCGGCGCGAGAATGCCGAACAGCAGCCTCGCGCGCAGCGACAAGGCCTTCTTCATGGTTCGGCGCGCAGCAGGTAGCCCAGGCCGCGCAGCGTCATCAGCGCGGCGCCGGTGCCCGCCAGCTTCTTGCGAAGGCGGTACACCACCACTTCCACGGCCTCGTACTGCACATCGGTTTCGCCCGGAAACACCAGTTCGAACAGCCGCTCCTTGCTCACGGCGTGGCCCGGCTTCATCATCAGCGCCTTGAGCAGCGCCAGCTCGCGCGGCGTGAGCTCCAGGATGCCGCCGCGGTGGTAAACGGCGCCGCTTTCGGGCTCGAAGCGCAGGCCGCCTACCTCCTGCGGGTTCAGGCCCACGTCGGGGCCGGCATTCTGGTGGCGCCGGCGCAACGCCCGAATGCGTGCTTCGAGCTCGTCGAGGTCGAAGGGCTTGGGCAAGTAGTCGTCGGCCCCCGCGTTCAGGCCCATGATGCGGTCGCCCACCGTGCCGCGGGCAGTCAGCAGCAGCACGGGCGTCCGCAGCCCGGCGGCACGGGCCTGGGCCAGCACCTGAAGGCCGTCCAGGTTGGGCAGGCTCAGGTCGAGCGCCACCACGTCGGGCTCCAGCTCGCGCCATTGCTCGACCGCCAGCGCGCCGTCGCCGCAGATGCGCACGTCGATCTTGCTGCGGGCGAGGGCGCGCTGCAGGGTGACCTGCATCGAGGGATCGTCTTCGACCAGCAGCAGCTTCATGGGGTGTGGAGGGGCAATGGTACTTCGGTGTTTTCCCCAGTCCGGCGGACAGCCAACTGACAGCGGGGCGGCGCATGATAGCGGCTCAGGTCCAAGTCAGGTTTTCTTTAGTTCTCAGGAGACAACGATGCGTCGCGACACCTTTTTGAAGTCATTGGCCGCGCTGGCCGCCGCCGGAGCCCTGCCGTTGTCGGCGCGCGCCGCTGCCAACGTCAAGATGATGATTCCAGCCAACCCGGGCGGTGGCTGGGACACCACGGGCCGCGCGCTGGGCAAGGCACTGACGGACGCCAAGCTGGCCGACACGGTCACCTATGACAACAAAGGCGGCGCCGCGGGCGCACTGGGCCTGGCCCAGTTCGTGAACGGCTCCAAGGGCGACCCGAACGCGCTCATGGTGATGGGCTCCGTCATGCTGGGCGGCATCATCACCGGCAAGCCGCCGGTCAACCTGTCGCAGGCCACGCCGCTGGTCCGCACCACGACCGAATACAACGTGTTCGTGCTGCCGGCCAACTCGCCCTTCAAGACCATGAAGGATGTGGTCGAGCAGCTCAAGAAAGACCCCGGCAGCGTGAAGTGGGGCGGCGGTTCGCGCGGTTCCACCGAGCACATTGCCGCGGCCATGATCGCGCAGAAGGTCGGCGCCGATCCCTCCAAGATCAACTACGTGGCCTTCCGCGGAGGCGGTGAAGCCACCGCCGCCATCCTGGGCGGTAACGTCACCGTCGGCGGCAGCGGCTACAGCGAATTCGCCGAGTACATTGCCGCCGGCAAGATGAAGGCCATCGCGGTCACGTCCGCTCAGCGCCTGCCGGGCATCAACGTGCCCACGCTCAAGGAGCAGGGCATCGACGTGGAAATCGGCAACTGGCGCGGCGTGTACGGCGCCCCCGGCATTACCGCCGAGCAGCGCAAGGCGCTGACCGACATGGTGCTGGCCGCCCTCAAGAGTCCCTCGTGGGCCGAATCGCTCAAGAAGAACGACTGGACGCCGGCCGTGCTCTCTGGCGAAGCCTTCGCCAAGTTCGTGGACGACGACTTTGCTAGCCTGCGCGCCATCATGGCCAAGTCCGGAATGATCTGATTTCGCTCGCCCCCAGTCTTCGCGCACTTCGGAAGATGGGGGCTCTTTCGATAGTGGGGCCCTTCAACGGGCCCCATTCCTTTCCCTGACTGCGGGAGAAAAATGACAACTCCAGAATCCTCGGTCTCGCCGCAACCCGCGGCCACATGGCCGCAAACCCTGGTCGGCGCAGGTGTGCTGCTGACCGGCCTTGCGCTGGGTTTCGGCGCAATCGGCATTTCTTCAGAAGCCGGCTACGGCGGCGTGGGCCCCAATTTTCTGCCTTGGCTGGTCTCGGGCGTGCTCACCTTGTGCGGCGCCTGGATTCTTTGGGAGGCGCGCACCGGCGGCTTTCGTGAACTCGACGCACCCTCGGGCGCCGAGCATGCCTACTGGCCGGGTTTCGTCTGGGTATCGGCCGGCCTGCTGCTCAACGCGGCGCTGATCACCACGATTGGCTTCATCCTCAGTTGCATGCTGTGCTACCTGCTCGCCGTGCAGGGCCTGCGCCGCGCGAGCGGCCAGCCTTCGGCCAGCTCGCCGCGCACCTGGTCTATCGATCTGCTGACGGGCGCGCTCATCTCGGCCCCCGTGTTCTGGATGTTCACCAAGTTCCTGGCCATCAATCTGCCGGGCCTCACGACCACAGGCTGGCTCTGACATGGAAATCTTCAACGCACTCATGGCGGGTTTCGCTGCGGCGATCACCCCTGTCAATCTGCTCTGGTGCCTGGTGGGCTGTGCATTGGGCACGGCCGTCGGCGTGCTGCCCGGCATCGGCCCAGCCGTGGCGGTGGCCATGCTGCTGCCCATTACCGGCAAGGTCGACATCACGGCCTCGATGATCTTTTTCTCGGGCATCTACTACGGCGCCATGTACGGCGGCTCGACCACGTCGATCCTGCTCAACACGCCGGGTGAAACGGCCAGCATGGTCACGGCGATGGAAGGCAACAAGATGGCCAAGAGCGGCCGCGCAGGCGCCGCGCTCGCCACCGCCGCCATCGGCTCCTTCGTTGCGGGCACCATCGCCACCGTCATCGTCACGCTGTTTGCGCCATTCGTGGCCGAGTTCGCTGTCAAGCTCGGCCCACCCGAGTATTTCCTGCTGATGCTGCTGGCCTTCACCACCGTGAGCGCAGTGCTCGGCAAGAGCACGCTGCGCGGCATGACGGCGCTGTTCGTCGGCTTGGCGGCGGGCTGCATCGGCCTGGACCAGATCTCGGGCCAGGGCCGCTACACCGGCGGTGTTCCCGAACTGCTCGACGGCATCGAGATCGTGCTGGTGGCGGTGGGCCTGTTCGCTGTCGCCGAGGTGCTGTATGCCGTTCTCTACGAAGGCAAGGTGGTCGAAGCCCAGAACAAGCTGACCCGCGTGCACATGACAGCGCGCGACTGGAAACGTTCGATTCCGGCGTGGCTGCGCGGCACCGCCATCGGCACGCCGTTCGGCTGCATTCCGGCCGGCGGCACCGAGATCCCGACTTTCTTGAGCTATGCGACGGAAAAGAAGCTGGCCAAGGACGCCGATGCGAAGGCCGAGTTCGGCACCAAGGGCGCCATCGAAGGCGTGGCCGGTCCCGAAGCCGCCAACAATGCCACGGTAACGGCAGCGCTGATTCCGCTGCTGACGCTGGGCATTCCCACGTCGAATACCACTGCCATCTTGCTGGGCGCATTCCAGAACTACGGCATCCAGCCTGGCCCTCAGTTGTTCACTACCTCCGCCGCATTGGTGTGGGCACTGATTGCTTCGCTCTACATCGGCAACGTGATGCTGCTGGTGCTTAATCTGCCGATGGTCGGCCTGTGGGTCAAGCTGCTGAAGATTCCCAAGCCGCAGCTCTACGCGGGCATCTTGATCTTCGCGACGGTGGGTGCCTACGGCATGCGCCAGAGCGCGTTCGACCTGTTCTTGCTGTACGGCATCGGCCTGCTTGGCGTGGTGATGCGGCGCTTCGACTTCCCGACCGCTCCGGTGGTGGTGGGCATGATCCTCGGGCCGCTTGCGGAAGCACAGCTGCGCAATGCCATGTCGATTGGCGAAGGGAGCGCTTCGGTGTTCTTCCAGCGGCCCATGTCGATCACGCTGGTGGTCATCATCGTGGCTGTGCTGGTGTTGCCGCGCGTTGCCAAGCGGATGAGTGATCGGAAGTTGGCTCGGCTGGCGGGCTGAGTTGGCTTTATTTTCCGGGGCCGGGATTCCGCCCGGCGGCGAACTCACTTTCTTCTGCTTCGCCAAAAGAAAGTAAGCAAAGAAAAGGCGACCCCACTGTCTGCGACCCCTGCGCTGCGCTACGGGGCAACCTGCGGTGCTCGGTTTTCGCGGGGTCCGCAGAACTCGCTTCGCTCAGACAGCTGCGGCCCTGATCCGCGAAACCCTCCGCTCCTCGGCGCATACAGAGGGGAGTGCAACCCATCTGGGCCTTTGCTTCGCTCGGCCACCAGGCCACTGCGGCGCTGCGCGCCGCGGTGGTTGGAATTGAGTTGGGCTGTTGATCAACGCGCCGGCCGCTCCACCAAGTCATCATCAATATGCGGATCAGCCGGCTGCCCCCGCAGCTTGCGCACAGTTCGCCGAATCCAGTGCTCGATGTCATCCACATAAGTGAACACAGCCGGCACCACCAAGAGACTCAGCACGGTAGACGTAATCAGCCCCCCAATCACCGCCATCGCCATCGGTGAGCGGAAGCTTGAGTCGGCAGTACCCAGGCCCACCGCAATCGGCAACATGCCCGCGCCCATGGCCAGCGTGGTCATGATGATGGGACGTGCACGCTTGTGGCAGGCATCGCGCAGCGCATCCCAGCGGCTCATGCCGTGATCGCGCCGCGCCACGATGGCGTATTCGACCAGCAGGATCGAGTTCTTGGTCGCGATGCCCATCAGCATGATCAACCCGATCAGCGAGGGCATCGACAGGGCCTTCTGCCCGATCAGCAGGCCCACGAATGCTCCGCCCAATGCCAAAGGCAACGCGCAAAGAATCGTCACCGGATGCAGGAAGTCCTTGAAGAGCAGCACCAGCACGATGTAGATGCACAGCACGCCCGTGAGCATTGCAAGGCCGAAGCTCGCGAACAACTCTGTCATCACTTCCGCGTCGCCGATCTCGGTTACGCGCACGCCGGGCGGCAGCTTCTGGATCGATGGCAGCGAAGTGACTGCCGTCTTGGCATCGCCCAGGCCGACGCCCGAGAGTTCGATTTCGAAGTTGACGTTGCGCGAGCGGTCGTAGCGGTCGATGACGGCCGGGCCGCCTTCCATCGTCAATGAGGCTACCTGGCTCAGCATCACCGGGCCGCGCGTACCAGGCACCGAAAGGCGGCCGAGCAGGTCGAGGTTCTGCCGTGCCGAATCTTCGAGCTTCACCACGATGGGCACCTGCCGCTGCGCAAGGTTGAGCTTGGCCAGCGCTTGGTCGTAGTCGCCCAGCGTGGCCACTCGCAAGGTTTCGGCGATGGCCGAACTGGTCACGCCAAGATCGGCGGCGCGTGCAAAGTCGGGACGCACCGCAATTTCGGGACGGATCAGGCTCGCGGTCGAGGTGATGTTGCCGAGGCCGGGCACCGTGCGCAGGTCTTTCTCGACCGCACTGGCCGCACTTGCCAAGGCCGCAGGGTCTTCACCGGTGAGCGCGAGAATGTATTTTTCGCCCGAGCCGCCCAGACCCACCGTGCTGCGCACGCCGGGCAGCGTTTCGAGCGCGGCGCGAATCTGGTTTTCGATCACCTGCTTGCGCGGCCGGTCTCCGCGGTCGTCCAGCTTGATGGTGAGCGTGGCCTTGCGCGTTTCGGGCGTGCCGAAGTTGGCGAACGGGTCGCCGCCCGCGCTACCGCCCGCCACCGTGGTGTAGACGCTTCTCACGTGCTGGATCTTCATCACGCGGTTTCGCGTTTCTTCCGCAGCCGCGGTGGTCTGTGCGAGCGTGGAGCCGGGGGCGAGCGAGAGATAGATCTGCGTTTGCGAGTTGTCGTCCGGTGGAATGAAGCCGGTCTTCAGCAGCGGAATCATCGCCAGCGAACCGAAGAAGAAGAGGGTGGCGAACACCATCGTCTTGAAACGATGGTGCGTGCTCCACTCCACCGCGCGCATGTAGACCGTGAGCCAGCGCGGCTCCTTTTCGGCGCCGACCACCGGCTTCAGGATGTAGGCCGCCATCATCGGCGTGAGCACCCGCGCCACCACCAGCGACGCAAACACCGCCAGCGAAGCCGTCCAGCCGAACTGCTTGAAGAACTTGCCGGCCACGCCGCTCATGAACGCCGTGGGAAGGAACACCGCAATCAGCGTGAAGGTGGTGGCGATCACCGCCAGGCCGATTTCGTCGGCCGCCTCCATGGCTGCCTCGTACGGCGACTTGCCCATGCGCAGGTGGCGAACGATGTTTTCCACCTCCACGATGGCATCGTCCACCAATATCCCGACCACCAGCGAGAGCGCAAGCAGCGAGATCACGTTGACCGAAAAGCCCAGCAGGTGCATGCCGATAAAGGCCGGAATCACGGACATGGGCAGCGCCACGGCCGAGACAAAAGTGGCGCGCCAGTCGCGCAGGAACAGCCACACCACGATCACGGCCAGGATCGCGCCCTCGTACAGCAGGTGCAGCGAGCCGTCGTACTCTTCTTCCACCGGGTCGACGAAGTTGAAGGCTTCGGTCAGTTCGATGTCGGGTCGCTGCACGCGCAGGTCGGCCAGCGCCTTCTGGATGGCGCGGCCCACTTCCACTTCGCTGGCGCCGCGGCTGCGGGCCACTTCGAAGCCGACCACGGGCTTGCCGTTGAGCAGCGCGGCGGCGCGCGGCTCGGCGATGGTGTCGCTGATGCGCGCCACCTGGTCGAGCCGGATGCGGCGGCCGTCGGAAAGCGCGATCTGCAAGTCGGCGAGCTGGTCGGCCGACTGCACGGTAGCCAACGTGCGCACCGGCTGCTCGCTGCCGCCCAGGTCAATACGGCCGCCCGCGCTTTCGGTTTGCACCTGGCGCAGCTGACGCGAAATGTCGGCCGCCGAGGCGCCCAGCGCCTGCAGCTTGGCCGGGTCCAGGTCGATGTGCACTTGGCGCGTGACGCCGCCCACCCGGTTGACCGCGCCCACGCCGGGCAGTGCGAGCAGCTTCTTGGTCACGTCGTTGTCGACGAACCAGCTCAGCGCCTCGCTGTCCATGCGCGGCGAGGCGATGGTGAAGGCCAGCACCGGCTGGGCTGCGAAGTCGAGCTTTGTGACGACGGGGTCGCGCACGTCGGCCGGCAGGTCGGCGCGCACGCGCTGCACCGCGGAGCGCACGTCGTCCACGGCCTCTTGCACCGGCTTCTCGAGGCGGAACTCGACGATGAGCGTCGCGGCACCGTCCTGCACCTTGGTGGTGATGTGCTTCAGGCCCTGCACCGTGGCAATGGAGTTCTCGAGCTTGCGCGCAACGTCGGTCTCCAGCTGCGAAGGCGCGGCGCCGGGCAGCGATGCCGAGACCGTCACCGTCGGCAGGTCGATGTCCGGAAAGTTCTGCACCTTCATCGCGTTGAACGACAGCAGCCCACCGAAGGTGAGCAGCACGAACAGCATCACCGCCGGAATCGGGTTGCGGATGGACCATGCGGAAACGTTCATGGGCGTGCCTTTGTTTCGTTGGTGCCCGCGTTGCCCGCGGGCGCCGATGCCGCCGATGCGGCGGGCTGGGCTCCGGCCGCTGCCGGTGCGGGCGCCGCCACGACGCGCACCAGGTCGCCGTCGTTCAGGAAGCCCGCGCCTTGCACCACGATCTGCGCGCCTTCGGGCAGCGCACTGGTGATTTCGACGCGCTCGCCGACGCGGCGGCCGGTCTGCACCTTGAGCTGCGCCACGCGGTTGTCGGGCAGCAGCATGAACACGTTGTTGAAGCCGTCGCGCGGAACGATGGAGCTCTGCGGCACGGTGGGTGCCGAGCTGCGTCCGAGTTCGAAGTCGCCGCGCGCGAACATGCCCGCCTTGATGCCGGTGTTCTGCTGCACGTTCGGCAGGTCGACATAGACCAGTGCCGCGCGCGTTTGCGGGTCGACCGTGGGCGCGATGCTACGCACCTTGCCGCGCACCTGCGCGCCGCTTGCGCTGACCACGAAGGCTGTGGTGCCCACCGCGATGCGGCTGAGTTCGGCCGAGGTGACCTCCGCGCGCCATTCGAGCCGGCCCTGGCGGATCAGCCGGAACAGTTCGGTGCCGGCCGCCACCACGCTGCCGACAGTTGCGGTGCGCGACGAGATCACGCCGTCATCGGGCGCCAGCACCTGCGTATTGCGGCCGCGCACTTCCTGCGCTGCCAGCACGGCCTCGGCGGCTTCGACGCGCGCCTTGGCGGTTTGCTCGGCCGTCTGGTACTGGTTGATCTGCTGCTGGCTCAACGCGCCCGTGGCTTGCAGCGTGCGGGCGCGCGCCGCGTTGCCAGCGGCGTCGGCGGCGGTGGCCTTTGCTTCCGCAAGGGAGGCGCGCGATTGCGCGATGTCGGCACGCACCGTCTCGGGCGAGAACACGGCCAGCACCTGGCCCTTCTTCACCACGTCGCCCACGTTCACACGAACCTCTGCCAGCTTGAGGCCGCTCGATTCGGAGCCCACGCTGGCTTCTTGCCATGCCGCCACATTGCCATTGGCAGCAAGGGTGAGCGTCAGCTCGGTGGGCTCGGGTTTGGCGACAGTCACCGTCAGGGACGGCCGGGGCGGCGGTGCGCCGTCCTTGCCCTTGGCGGCCGCGGGCGTTGCGGATTCGTTCGCGGGCTTGCCGCGTGTCAGCCACACGGCCGCAGCAACGACCACAACGAGCGCCAGCAGCGCGATGACGAGGGTAGAGCGTTTGATTCTTTTCATGGCGACGTCGCGACCTTGGCGGTCGGGTTGGAGGTCATAGAGGACGATTCGGGGCGGGCCCATCCGCCGCCCATCGAGCGGTAGAGCGCCACCCAGGCTTCGGTGCGTTCGCGTTGCAGCGAGACGCGCGCGGTTTGCGCCGCAAAGAGCGTGCGGCGCGAATCCTCGAGTTCGAACAGGCTGGCCAGGCCGCTTTGATAGCGGGCCTGGGTGGCGTCGAACGAGGCCTGGTAGTTCTGCACGGCCGTGTCGGCATCGGTGGCGCGTGCGTTGGTGCTGTCGAGGTTGACCAAGGCTTCTTCCACCTCGCGCACCGCCTGGCGCACGTTGGCCCGGTACAGCGAGACGGCTTCGGTGTAGCGCGCCTTCGCTGCTTCGGCGTTGGCGGCGCGCGTGCCGCCGTCGAACAGGGGCACAGTGAGTGACACCGGCCCCACGGTCCAGGTGTCGAGCGATTCGCGAAAGCCGCTGGTGCGAATCTGCATGCGGCCGATGGAGCCCGAGAGCGACAGGCGCGGATAGCGCGCGGCCTCGGCCGATCCCACGTCGGCACTTGCGGCGGCCACGCCCAGTTCGGCGGAATACACGTCGGGCCGCTGCGAGATGGCCTGTGCCGGCACGCTGGCAATGCTGCCCACCGCCGGCAGCGCGCGTTGCGCCGGCGAGGCTGCGAGCTTTTGCTCCAGCGTTGTTTCGTCGATGCCGCTGAGCGCCACCAGCGCCTTGCGCTGCACTGCGCACAACGCGCGCTGCTGCGTCAGGCGGCCGGAAGCATCGGAGGCGCTGGCGCGTGCGAGTGCGGCATCTGCCGGTGCGGTAAAGCCAGCGCGTGCCGAAAGGTCGGTGAGCCGCGCGGTTTCGCTGCGCGAGCGGGCGTCCGATTCGGACACGCGCAACTGCTGCTGGCAGGCACGCTCTGCGAAATAGGCATTGGCGGTTTCGGCCGCCACTGCAACGCGTGCGTCATGCCACTTGGCATCGGCACTTTCCTGCCGGTTGCGCGCTGCATCGCGGTCGGCACGCAGCCGGCCGAACAGGTCGATTTCCCATTGCGATTGAAGGCCGGCCTGCAGCGTGGTCACCGGCGCAAGTGCGGTGGCGCCGCCGCTGCCGGACGAGGCGCCTGAAGCGCCCGAGCCAAGCGAAGAGCCCGAGACGCCACGGCTGGCCGAAAGCGTGCCGTCCAGGTTGGGCAGCAGCGCCGCACCGGCCGCAATGCGCGTGGAGCGCGCTTCGGCCACGCGCGCTGCGGCGCTCGCAACGTTGGGGCTCGCGGCTTCGGCCGCGGCAATGAGTTCGACCAGCAGCGGGTCGTCGAGTTGGCGCCACCAGTCGGCCAGCGACGTGAGCGAGCCGCCGTGAGGCAGCGGCGCGTGCCACTGCGCGGGCATCGGCGCTTCCACCGCGGCGGGCGGCCTCATGAAGCCGCAGCCGGTAAGCCCGAGCCCGAGACCGAGCGGCAGGCAAACCGTGTAAATCAATCGAAGTCTTCTCATGTCTTCTTTCTCCCGGATCGGACTGGTGCGGCCGCAGGCTTGGCGGCGGCCTGGCGGCGCACGGCTTCGGCCTCGACCAGCGCAAGCGCATAGCCTGTGAGGCGCTGAGCCCACGTGTCGACGCTGCGAGGCGTGTTCAGCAAAGAGGGGCGTATCGCTTCGACGAGGTCTTGGCTCACGAAGAGCTGCATGGCCAGGCCGGTGATGGCGAAGGTCAGGCGATGCACGTCGTCGTCGGGCCGCGCAAGACCGAGCCGGCGGCACAGCACGCCCGCAATGGCCTTGTGCGGCGCCTTGATGTCGCGCTCCATCTCTTCGGCCCACTGGCTGGTGGGTTCGAGCATTTCGCGCAGGTGCAGCTGGATGCACTGCCGCACGATCTCGCCTTGCTTCAGCGGCTCGATCATGTGCGTGAAGAAGATGCGAAGCGCTTCTTCGATCGGCATGTCGGGTGCGTCGTAAAGCTGCACGAAGTCTCCGGCATTGCCGCCCATCGGCTCGCCGAAGGTGGCGGCATACAAGCCAGCCTTGTCGCCGAAGTAGTAGCTGATGGCCGAGATGTTGACGCCGGCGTTGCGCGCAATCTCGCGTGTGGAAGTCTTGGCGTAGCCGTTGGCGGCAAAGAGCGCGAGTGCGGCGTAGAGAAGGCGCTGGCGCGCTTCAACGCCGTCGCTTCGAGGGGCGCGGGCGGTAATGGCTTGAAGGGCGGTGGCGCTCATGCCCGCGATTAGACCACGCAGCTAATCAAACGATTGATTTACTTAAGGCCGGATGAGGGCTTTAGTCGCATTCTTTGGCCGGATGTGAATTCTGGACAATTCCGCAGCCGCATTGATGCCGGATTTGTTGCGGATTGATGCACGCTACGATCCGCCCATGTCCGCCGCTCCGCCTGTTGCCGCACCCTCCGCATTGCCCCTCGACGCAGAGGGCATCCTCGCGCTGGCTGCGCGCTCGATGTTCCATCTGTTCTCGAGCATCAGCCAGGGCATGTTCCTGGTCGACCGCAGCGGGCGCATCGTGTGGGTGAACGAAGGCTACCGGCGCTTCTTGCCGGCGCTGGGTTTTTCTTCGATCGACCAGTTCATGGGGCACATGGTCGAAGACGTGATTCCCAACACGCAGATGCGGCGCGTGCTCGAAACCGGCGAGCCCATACTTGTTGACCTGCTCACCAACAAAGCAGGTACTTTCGTTGTCAGCCGCATTCCGCTGCGCGCCGAGCACGACGGGCAAGAGGGACAAAAGGGCGGGGCGGGAGATGTGATCGGCGCCATCGGCATCGTGCTGTTCGATCAGCCCGAAACCACGCTGCAGCCGCTCATCAGCAAGTTTGCGCTGCTGCAGCGCGACCTCGACGATGCGCGGCGCGAGCTGGCGAGCCAGCGCAACAACCCGCTCTACCAGCATGCGGCCGATGGCCAGCGCCGCTCGAAATACACCTTTGCCAGCTTTATCGGCAGCAGCCCCGCGGCGGTGGAAGTAAAGCGCCATGCACGGCGTGCCGCACAGTCGACCAGCCCGGTGCTGCTGCTGGGCGAAACCGGCACCGGCAAGGAGCTGCTCGCGCATGCGATCCACGCGGCATCTGCGCGGGCCAAGGGGCAGTTCGTCAGCGTCAACATCGCGGCCGTGCCCGACACGCTCCTCGAGGCCGAGTTCTTCGGCTTTGCCCCCGGCGCCTTCACCGGCGCCGACCGACGCGGGCGCGAGGGCAAGTTCAAGCTGGCCGATGGCGGCAGCCTGTTCCTCGACGAGATCGGCGACATGCCGCTCGGCCTGCAGGCCAAGCTGCTGCGCGCGCTGCAAGAGGGCGAGATCGAGCCGCTCGGCTCCAACAAGCTCGTGCCCTTCGATGCGCGCGTGATCGCCGCCACCTCGCGCGACCTGCCCGAGCTGGTGCGCCGCGGCCAGTTTCGCGAAGACCTGTACTACCGCCTCAACGTGCTGCCGCTGCGCGTGCCGCCCCTGCGCGAACGCCGCAGCGATATTCCGGCGCTGGTCGAAGCGCTGGGCGAAGACATGGCGCTGCGCAGCGGCGAGGCGCCGCCCGAACTCACACCCGATGCACTGGCGCTGCTTGCCGGGCAGCATTGGCGCGGCAATATCCGCGAGCTGCGCAACGTGCTGGAGCAAGTGACCATGCGCAGCGATTCGCAGCGCATCGACGCGGCGCAACTCGAGCGCATCTTGCGCGAAGCGGGGCTCGAGCAGATTGCCCCACCCGAGTTGCCGCAAGCAGGCGGTGACGCCGACGAGAAAGCCGCATTGCTGCGGCCACTCGCGCAGCAGGTGGCAGAACTTGAACGGCGCGCCATCGCCGCGGCAATGGCGGCAACCGGCGGCAACAAGCTTGCCACGTCGCGGTTGCTGGGTATTTCGCGGGCGACGCTGTACGAGCGTATGACAAACACGGATCGCGCGGCCTGAAATGCGGAGACCACCCTTGGCTGCGGGCGGTTCGATTCTCTAGCGCGAGCCTGTCCGCGACTGCCGCTGCACCTTGACCAGCCTGAAAAAGCCGGAGGTCCACATCATGAGCAGGAGCGGGGCGCAGAAGGTGAGTCCGAAGCGGCGGACCTGCGTTTCCAATGGATTGGCCGCGGGGCCCCAGCCCAGATGCGTATCGATCCAGCTGCCCGCGCCGTAGTACACGCCTGCCCAAACGGCCCAAAGCGTGAGCAAGGCCAGTCCGATCCATCCCCTCCGTGCGAGCTTCTGGCCCGGCAGGAGGGCCAGCACCGCATGGTTGAACCACAAGCTGGCAAACAACACAAACAGGCCGGCTACGGCGGCGGAGAACGGCAGCTGCCACGCGCGCTCCTGCGCCGGCAAGGCTGCGATCGAGATGCACACGATGGCGATTACCAGGCGGGGCGATTGCGAGGCGCCGAGTTGCATCAGCCGGTAAGGCCACGCCACCGTGATGCGCAGTAGCGACCCCGCCATGACGAGGAGGCCATGGTGCGTGGTCTGGTTCGTGCGCTCCCTGTGCCGCCGGGCATCCTCCTTGTACTGGCGCCAGCGGCTCTCGATGGCCTCGCCATGGAGCGTGTGGGCCAGGCAGGCGGCCATGAACCACGCCATGCCTGCGCATGCACCGGTCCAGGGCAAGCCGCTGAACCAGGGAAGATAGATGCCGACAACGATGCAGAGCACCAGGATGGCCGGGAAGGCGGGGCTCGCCTCGGTGGGTGGCAGCGACGGCGTCATCACGGCAAATGCGATCAGCAGCACCGTAATGCACACCAGCACCGGACTTCCGAAGCCGGAGTGAAACGCTGCGGGCCATGCATCGGTCTCGCTGAGGCCGCACATGAACGTGGCCGCCAGCATGCAGGCAAAGCCCGCGGCGGCAAGATGCGACCGCTTGGGCAAGCCCGGTGCAAGGCCTTCAGGCCGGAGTGTCGCGTGCATGCTTGCCTTGAAAGAAAGGAAGAAGCGATACGCAAAGTGCAGCATCACCCAGCCGACGACGCCGTTGGCGATCGCAAACGCCAGGCGTTCGAGCCAGGGCCTCTCTGCATAGCCCTTCAGCTGCACCACTGTCGCTGCTACAAGAAGCACGGCGAAGGTGCGAACCCACGCTCCGACTTCCATTGCGTGATCGGCGCGCGAATGCTGCGGCGGCGGTACCCCTAGAACATACCGCTGCCTGGGTTCGAGCTCGCCCCAGAGCCGCGCGAGGCGGTTCGACGCAAGCATGGCAAACAGATACAGCCGCCATTTGGCGACCTGCTCGATCATCGGGCCGAAGAACGAGAGCTCGGCGTAGCGGCGCCTGAAGTTTTCGTCGGCGTGAAAACCAAAATTCAGATCGTGCAGCCGCTGGCGAAGCGCGACGGCGCGCGACGCACCCATCACCTGCTCGGTTCGAAAATCGGTTTCCCAGCCGAAGTAGGTGGACAAGCCCTGCGCAAAGCCCCGCGGCATCTGCTCCGCGTCGATCACCAGTTGCGCAAACCATTTGCTTGCTTCGCTGTGCTCCCAGAAAGGCAGCTTGCCGAGCTCTTGTTCCAGCAAGGGCCATCCGGCAATCAAGGCTTCGCCGCCCGCTTGCTGCAGGTAGGCCAGGGTCTGCTCGGCGAGCACGCGGGCGGGAACGTAGGACAGGGGCGGCGCTTCGGCCTCGGGTTGCGGCTCCAGATGCGGTTCATGCTCAGGCTCAAGCACGTGGGGCCCAGGCGCAAGCGCTTCTTCTGCGGCGACGCTTGCATGCCCTTCGTCGGCAGCAGCCTGCTGCTCAGGCGGTGTTGCCAGTGCCACCGCCGTTACGGTCGCCGGCTCCTCTGTCAATGGCTCGACGGCCTGCGTTGCCGCATGCTGTGCTAGCCATCGCGCATGTTCCTGGGCAGATTCGTAGGCCTCTCTCAAGGCTTGGTAGGCCTGTGCGTCGTCGTCGGGCCGCGTCACCTTCAACCGCATCGCATAGGCACGCTTGATTGCAATCAGGTCGGCAGTGGGCTCCATGCCGAGCGTCGACCAGAAATTCACAGCACGAAGCCCTTGTCGATGCTGTCGAGGTAAGCCTTGAATTCTGTTCGATGCTGCCGAATCAGGTGCTCGTCCTGGCTGTCGAGCGCCGCCTCGAAGCGCATCAGCGCATGGGCAACGTCTTGCCGTGCATGGCCCAGGCGATCTTCGTAGAGCCGCTTCGCCCGCGACACCAAGTACACGTTCTCCTGCTTGTCGCGCGGATGGATCTTGAGGGTGCGCAGTTTCTCGAGTGCGGCGGCAATCTGCGGTTCGCTCATGACCTGCGCAGACCGCTGTATCACGCTCTGGGTCGTCTGCCCGGTGGCGGGAATATGGGCCTCCACTTCGAGCAAGCCGTTGATGTCGTAGGTGAAGCGAAGATTCACGTTGATTTCGCCGCGCGCCATCGCAGGCACCTGTACATCGAGGCTGCCCAGCTTGAGGTTTTCGGTTCCTATCGGCGACTCGCCCTGGCGCACGTCGATGGTGATGGCTGTCTGCCCGTCCTGCACAGTCGAGTAGGACTGCACACGCGACACCGGCACGGCCGTGTTGCGCTCGATGATGGGCGAAAAGCGATTGGGATAGTGGCGGCCGTCGATCTCTTCCGACACCACGATGCCGAGCGAGTAGGGCATCACGTCGGTGAGCACGACCTCGTCGAGCGCGGCGTTTCTTTCCTTGAGCGCCGCCTGTATCGCGGCGCCGCGGGCGACGGTTTCGTCCGGATTGATGGTTCGCAGCGGAAGCCGGCCGAACAGGCGTGTCACAACCTGCCGCACGATGGGCATGCGGCTTGCGCCCCCCACCAGAACCACTTCGCTGAGGCCGCTCGGGTCGAGCTTTGCGTCCATCAGGGCGCGTTCGAGCGGCCTTCGCAGACGCAGCAGCAAGTCGGCGCAGCGTTTTTCGTATTCGGCGCGGGTCACTTCCAGCGTGTGCGTCGCTTCCTTGCGCTGAAGCTGGAGTTGCGCGGTTTCGCGTTCGCTCAAGTCGCGCTTGGCCTGCTCGGCCGATCGCCAGAGCGCGTTGTCGGAGGCGATGGCTTCCTTGTCCGCGTCGTTGAGCGCGGGAATCTTCTCGACGAACCAGTCGACCAGCACCTTCACGAAATCTTCGCCGCCAAGGCGGGTGTCGCCCGCGCTGGCGCGCACTTCGATCACGCCTTCAAAATATTCGAGCACCGAGACGTCGAAGGTGCCGCCGCCAAGATCGAACACGAGGAAAGCCGAGTGATCGGCGCGTTCCTGCAATCCGTAGGCAAGCCCGGCCGCGGTGGGCTCGTTGAGTAGCCGCTCGACCTTCAGGCCCGCCAAGCGTCCGGCTGCCTGGGTGGCCTTGCGCTGCACGTCGTTGAAGTACGCCGGCACCGTGATCACGGCCTCGGTGACCGGCTGGCCCAGATAGGCCTCGGCATCGGCCTTCAGGGCACCGAGCACGAGCGCGCTCAGTTCCTCGGCGCGCATTCGGCGCTGGCCGAGCGTTACGGCGTGGTCCGTGCCCATCCAGCGCTTGAAGGCGGTGGCCGTGAGCCGGGGGTGGGTGGCCGCGCGTTCGCGAGCGGGCAGTCCGACGATAAAGCTGCCGTCGTCGGCCACGCCCACGGCAGAAGGAGTCAGCACGTGCCCCAGCGAGTTCGGGATCAGTTCTGTTTTTCCGTCTCGGTATACACAGACCAGGCTATTGGTCGTTCCCAGGTCGATTCCAACTAGCATCTCACTCCCTCATAGGACACGTTGCATTTTGTTGCCAAGCATACTTCGGTGCCGTGTTTGCTGCTGTGCCTGTGCATGAGCGAGTGCAACGGTGCACCTCTAGTTAACCCTGATCGAATAGAAGACAAGTGTCTGAAAATCAGACGATTCAGGTGTTCTGAAGCTGGACGAATTGACTGCCGTCCGGGACAAATCCGTTTGGCATCAACGGCTTCGATGCCTGGCACGAACTGTGCAATATTCAGGCATCTAATAAGGAGACAAAGAATGAACCGTCGCCACCTCGTTGCGTTGGCCGCACTCGCTGCCTGCGCCGCCACGGCACCCGCCTGGGCCCAGTCCAACGAAATTCGCATCGCGCACATCTACAGCAAGACCGGCCCGCTCGAGGCCTACGGCAAGCAGACGCAGACCGGCTTCACCATGGGCCTGGACTACGCCACCGGCGGCACGATGACCGTCAACGGCAAGAAGCTCGTGGTCATCGAGAAAGACGATCAGGGCAAGCCCGACCTCGGCAAGTCGCTTCTGGCGGCCGCCTACTCCGACGACAAGGCCGCGCTGGCAGTGGGGCCCACGGCTTCGGGCGTGGCACTGGCCATGCTGCCGGTGGCCGAGGAGTACAAGAAGATCCTGATCGTGGAGCCCGCGGTGGCCGATTCGATCACCGGCGACAAGTGGAACAAGTACATCTTCCGCACCGGCCGCAATTCGAGCCAGGACGCCATCTCCAACGCGGTGGCCATCGACAAGGCGGGCGTGACCGTTGCCACCTTGGCGCAAGACAACGCCTTCGGCCGCGACGGGGTGAAGGCCTTCGGCGCGGCGCTCAAGAAGGCGAAGCTGGTGCACGAGGAATACCTGCCGCCCGCCACCACCGACTTCACGGCCGGCGCACAGCGGCTGATCGACAAGCTCAAGGACCAGCCTGGCCGCAAAATCATCTGGATCGTCTGGGCCGGCGCGGGCAACCCGTTCAAGATTGTCGACCTGGACCTGAAGCGCTACGGCATCGAGATTGCCACCGGCGGCAACATCCTGCCGGCCATGGCGGCCTACAAGAACCTGCCGGGCATGGAAGGCGCGGCGTACTACTACTTCGGCATTCCGAAGAACCCGATCAATGAGGCGCTGGTGTCGGCGCACTACAAGGAATTCAAGACGCCGCCGGACTTCTTCACCGCAGGCGGTTTCTCCGCGGCCATGGCGGTGGTCACGGCGCTCAAGAAAACGGGCGGCGACACCAACACCAACAAGCTCATCAGCGCCATGGAAGGCATGAGCTTCGACACGCCCAAGGGCAAGATGACCTTCCGCAAGGAAGACCACCAGGCGATGCAATCGATGTACCACTTCAAGATCAAGGTCGATCCGGCTTTTGCCTGGGGCGTGCCCGAGCTGGTGCGCGAGATCAAGCCCGAAGAGATGGACATCCCCATCAAAAATAAGCGCTGAGCTGAGCGCCCAGATCCTGCCGCGGCCGTGAGGCCGCATGCCTTTCGCCCCGGGTGGCCGCCGGGCGAAGCGCCAGCTTGCGCCTTGCGGCGCGGGCGCGGCGCCATCAACGGCCGATTCGTCAGCAATCAAGCAAGCGTTCGACACACCTACAACAGAAGGAGACAGCGATGGCAGCGATGCGATGGAACTGGAAGGGATTGGCCGCGGCTGCGGCAATGGCGTTTGGTGCCTACAGCGCAACGGCAACTGCGGCGGTGCCGCTGCCGTCGCTGGGCGCGAACCCGGCGGAAGTGAGCGTGTCCGGCCTCTCGGCGGGCGGCTTCATGGCGGTGCAATTGCACGTGGCCTATTCGGCCACCTTCAAGCGCGGCGCCGGCGTGGTGGCAGGCGGGCCTTACTACTGCGCGGAGGGCTCGGTGCTCAACGCCACCGGGCGCTGCATGACGCACAGCACCAGCATTCCGGTGTCGTCGCTCGTGACCACCACCAACAGCTGGGCCGCGAGCGGCGCGATCGACCCGGTGTCGAACATGACGGCTTCGAAGGTTTACCTTTTCTCCGGCACGTCGGACAACACCGTGAAGCCGGCGGTCATGGACGACCTGAAGACCTATTACCAGAGCTTCGTGCCTGCCGCCAACACGGTCTACAAGAACAACATCGGCGCCGGCCATGCCATGGTGACCGACGACTACGGCGGTTCCTGCAGCACCACTGCTGCGCCCTACATCAACAATTGCGGCTTCGATCTTGCGGGCGACATCCTGCAGCATCTCTACGGCCCGCTGAACCCGCGCAACAACGGCACGCTGGGCGGCACGTTCACCGAGTTCAACCAGTCCGAATTCATCACCGGCCACGGCGTGGCCGCCACCGGCTGGATCTACGTGCCGCAGGCCTGCACCACCACCTCGTGCCGCGTGCACATGGTGCTGCACGGCTGCAAGCAGAACTACACCGACGTGGGCGACCAGTACGTGCGCAAGACCGGCTACAACCGCTGGGCGGACACCAACAACATCGTGCTGATCTATCCGCAGACCAGCACCGCCGCCACCAACAGCTGCTGGGACTGGTGGGGCTACGACAACGCGAACTACGCAAAGAAGTCGGGTCCGCAGATGGCTGCGCTCAAGGCCATGGTCGACCGCGTGACGGGTTCGGGCGGCGGCTCGTCGCTGCCGGCGCCCACCGGCGTGGGCACCTCGGGTGCGACCAGCAGCAGCATGGTGATCGGCTGGGCCGGCGTTTCAGGCGCGAGCGGCTACAACGTGTACCGCGGCGGCAGCAAGGTCAACGCCGCACCCGTGGCCGGCACCAGCTACACCGACACCGGCCTGGCACCGTCCACCACCTACAGCTGGACGGTGGCGGCGCTCGACGCGAGCAACGCGCAAGGTGCGATGTCGGCCGCGGCCACGGGCACCACGCTGGCCGGCAGCGGTGGCGGCGGCACCTGCTACACCGCCAGCAACTATGCGCACACCGTGGCCGGGCGCGCCTATGCGCTCTGGGGCCTCACGTATGCCTATGGTTCGGCGCAAGCCATGGGGCTGTGGAACATCTACGTGACCACCACGCTGAAGCAGACCGGGCCCAACTACTACGTGATCGGCAGCTGTTGAGGGCCGACCGGTACCGACTTTTCCATTTGCAAATGACCAACGATGCTTGAGACCCGAGACCTGACCATCCGCTTCGGCGGGCACGTGGCCGTCAACAACGTGAGCTGCGCCTTTGCGCCGGGCACGCTGACGGCCATCGTGGGCCCCAACGGCGCGGGCAAGACCACGTACTTCAACCTGATTTCGGGCCAGCTCAAGGCGAGTGCAGGAACGGTGTCGCTCGACGGGCAATTGCTCTCGGGCCTGTCGCCTTCGGCGCGCACGCATGCGGGGCTGGGGAGGGCGTTTCAGCTCACCAACCTGTTTCCGAATCTCACGGTGCTGGAGAACGTGCGGCTTGCGGTGCAGGCCGCGCGCGAAGGCGCGCACCGCCGCGGGCTCAACCTGTGGAGCATCTGGAGCGACCACAAGGCGCTGACCGAGCGCGCCGACCAGATCCTGGCCGACGTGGCGCTGAAGTCCCGAGAGCATGCAACGGTGGCAAGCCTGCCGCACGGCGACCAGCGCAAGCTGGAGGTGGCGCTCCTGATGGCGCTCGAGCCCAAGGTCTTCATGTTCGACGAGCCCACGGCCGGCATGAACGCGGCCGAGGCTCCGGTCATCCTCGACCTGATCCGCAAGCTGAAGCAGGACAAGAGCAAGACCATTCTCCTGGTCGAACACAAGATGGATGTGGTGCGCGAGCTTGCCGACCGCATCATCGTGCTGCACAACGGCACGCTCGTGGCCGATGGGGAGCCGGCCGAGGTGATTGCATCGCCGGTGGTGCAAGAGGCTTACCTGGGCATTGCGAAGGAGGCCGCATGAACCTGCTCGAACTACAAGGCGTGCAAACGCACATCGGGGCTTATCACATCCTCCACGGTGTCGACCTGCAAGTGCCCAAGGGCCAGCTCACCATGCTGCTGGGCCGCAACGGCGCGGGCAAGACGACCACGCTGCGGACCATCATGGGCCTCTGGCATGCGTCGCAGGGCAGGGTGCGCTTCGGCGACAAAGAGATCACCGCCATGCACACACCGCAGATCGCGGAGCTCGGCATTGCCTACGTGCCGGAGAACATGGGCATCTTCTCCGACCTCACGGTGAAAGAGAACATGCTGCTCGCCGCGCGCGGCGCGAAGAACGCCGAGCAGATGGACGATGCGCGCCTGAAATGGATCTTCAAGCTCTTTCCGGCAGTGGAGAAGTTCTGGAACCATCCCGCAGGCAAGCTCTCAGGCGGCCAGAAGCAGATGCTGGCCGTGTCGCGCGCCATTGTCGAGCCGCGCGAACTGCTCATCGTCGACGAGCCCAGCAAGGGGCTGGCGCCGGCCATCATCAACAACATGATCGACGCGTTCGGTGAACTCAAGCGCAGCGGCGTGACGATCCTGCTGGTGGAGCAAAACATCAACTTCGCCCAGCGCCTCGGCGACACCGTCGCGGTGATGGACAACGGCCGCGTGGTGCACAGCGGCGGGATGGCGGAGTTTTCCGCGGATGCGCAACTGCAGCAATCTCTTTTGGGTCTCGAGCTATGACGTATTCGATGTCTTGTTCCCTCTCCCTCTGGGAGAGGGCCGGGGTGAGGGCAGACGGCCTGTGCAGTGGCCACGCCCTCCTGTTGGTGCCGCTGGCCCTCACCCCAACCCTCTCCCGCGAACGGGAGAGGGAGCAAGAGAAGGGAGCGCAACGATGAAAGCACTCGACTTCGACTGGAAGCCGCTGCTTCTCGCGCCCATCCTCGCAGCGGTGGCGCTGCCGCTCACCGGCTCGTTCTCGACCTGGCTCACGCTCACGGTAGCTGGCCTGGCCATGGGCATGATCATCTTCATCATCGCCTCGGGCCTCACGCTGGTGTTCGGGCTGATGGACGTGCTCAACTTCGGCCACGGCGTGTTCATTGCGCTCGGCGCCTTCGTGGCCAGCAGCGTGCTCGGCCTCATGGGCGACTGGACCGGTTCGCAAGAACTGTGGCGCAACCTCGTGGCTGTGTTCCCGGCCATGCTGGTCGCCATGGCGGTGGCTGGCGCGGTGGGGCTGGCCTTCGAGCGCTTCATCGTGCGGCCGGTGTACGGCCAGCACCTGAAGCAGATCCTCATCACCATGGGCGGCATGATCATCGGCGAGGAGCTCATCAAGGTGATCTGGGGGCCTGCGCAGGTGCCGCTGCCGCTGCCCGAAGCCTTGCGCGGCTCGCTGCTGATCGGCGATGCGGCCATCAGCAAATACCGCCTGCTGGCGGTGGCTGTGGGCGTGCTGGTGTTCGGGCTGCTCGCCTGGACGCTGGGCCGCACCAAGATCGGCCTTTTGATCCGCGCCGGCGTGCAAGACCGCGAAATGGTCGAGTCGCTCGGCTATCGCATCGGCCGGCTGTTCGTCGGCGTGTTTGTGGTGGGCAGCGCGCTGGCGGGCCTGGGCGGCGTGATGTGGGGGCTGTTCCAGCAGAACCTGGTGCCGCAGATGGGCGCACAGGTCAATGTGCTGATCTTCATCGTGATCATCATCGGCGGGCTCGGCTCGACCGGCGGTGCGCTCATTGGCGCGCTGCTGGTGGGGCTCATGACCAACTACATCGGCTTTCTGCTGCCCACGCTCACGCAGTTTGCGAGCATCTTGCTGATGGTGGCGGTGCTGCTGTGGCGGCCGCAGGG
The DNA here is from genome assembly GCF_009755665.1 of Variovorax paradoxus. NCBI lineage: Bacteria > Pseudomonadati > Pseudomonadota > Betaproteobacteria > Burkholderiales > Comamonadaceae > Variovorax > Variovorax paradoxus. The sequence goes on along the minus strand of NZ_CP046622.1, from coordinate 3,339,510 downwards.
CGTGTACCCCGTGGCCAACCGTTGAGAAAGAAGCAGCCGCCATGTTCCTGAAACGACTTCTCTCCAACGACACGCCCCGAAGCCGCCTGCTGGCGCTGCTGCTGGTGGTGCTGTTCATCGCGCTGGCCTTCGCGCCGTTCATCTTCCCGGGCGTGAAGGCGCTGAGCGTCGCGGCCAAGATCCTGGTGTTCGTGGTGTTGGTGGCCAGCTTCGACCTGCTGCTGGGCTACACCGGCATCGTGAGCTTCGCGCACACCATGTTCTTCGGCATCGGTGCCTACGGAATCGCCATCTCGGCGTCGCGGCTCGGGCCCAGCTGGGGTGCGGTGCTGCTCGGGCTTGGGGCCGCACTCGCGATCTCGCTGGTGCTCTCGTTCGCCATCGGGCTGTTCTCGCTCAGGGTGCGCGCCATCTTCTTCGCGATGATCACGCTGGCCGTGGCTTCGGCCTTCCAGACGCTGGCGTCGCAGCTGTCTGACTTTACGGGCGGCGAAGATGGCCTGACCTTCAAGCTGCCCGAGCTGATTTCGCCGAGCTTCGAATTCTCTGAAGAGCCGTTTCTCGGCGTCTCACTCGACGGCCGGCTGCTGTGCTACTACATGCTGTTCGTGGCAGCGGTGGTGCTGCTGCTGGCGTTGCTGCGCATCGTGAATTCGCCGTTCGGCCGGGTGCTGCAGGCCATTCGCGAGAACGAATTCCGCGCCGAAGCCATCGGCTACCGCGTGGTGGTGTACCGCACCACGGCGGCCGTGCTGTCCGCGCTCTTCGCCACGCTGGCCGGTGCCATGCTCGCGATCTGGTTGCGCTACAACGGGCCAGACACGTCGCTGAGCTTCGAGATCATGATCGACGTGCTATTGATCGTGGTGATCGGCGGCATGGGCACCATGTACGGCGCGGCCATTGGCGCAGTGCTGTTCGTGCTGGCGCAAAGCTACCTGCAGGACCTTCTACGCGTGGGTAGCGAAGCCGCGAGCGGGTTGCCTTGGCTCTCGGCGCTGCTGTCGCCCGACCGCTGGCTGCTCTGGCTGGGCCTGCTGTTTGTTCTGTCGGTGTACTACTTTCCGACAGGCATCGTCGGCAAGCTCAGGGCGAGGGCTGCGCGATGAGCAACGATCTTTCGGTTCCGGTTGTCTCCCGTTATGCGCAACTCGCGGGCCGCGAAGTCCATTGGCTCGATTGGGGCGCGCCCGATGCGCCGGTGATCATTGCGTGGCACGGCCTGGCGCGTACCTGCCGCGACATGGACGAGCTGGCGCAGCACTTTGCCGCGCGCGGCTTCCGCGTGATTTGTCCCGACACCATCGGCCGCGGACTCAGCCAATGGAGTCCGGTGCCGGACGAGGAATACCAGTTGTCGTTCTACGCGCGCCTTGCCGGCGCGCTGTGCGACGAGCTGCGCCTGGGCCGCGTTCACTGGGTCGGCACTTCCATGGGTGGCGCGATTGGGACGGTGTGCGCTTCAGGTCTGTTCGAGCCACGGATGAGGGGGCGCATTGCGAGCCTGGTGCTCAACGACAACGCGCCGCAGCTTGCACAGGCCGCCATCGAGCGCATCCGTGCCTATGCCGGCGAGCCGCCCGCATTCGACACGGTGGCGGAGCTCGAGCTCTTCTTTCGCACTGTCTACAAGCCCTACGGCTGGCTCAGCGATGCGCAGTGGCGTCGCCTCACCGAGAGCTCCACCCGCCGCCTGCCCGATGGCCGCGTGACGCCGCACTACGACCCGGCCATGGTCCGGCAGTTCAGTGCGCACGACAACGACTACCTGATCTGGCCGCACTACGACGCGATCGAAGTGCCGGTGCTGTGCCTGCGGGGCGCCGAGTCGGACCTGGTGCTGCCCGAGGTCACGCAGCAGATGCAGCAAAGAGGGCCGGGCGTTTCGGGCCGGCTGCAAGTGGTCGAAATTCAGGGGTGCGGCCATGCGCCCGCGCTCAACGTGTCGGAACAACTGGAGCTCATTGAAGGGTTTATTCGGGCCGCCGGTCGCTAGTGGCGAGTCGGCGAGACAATCGCCGCCGCTCCCAACCACTAGGATTTATGCCATGGCGCTTTCGATGTACGACCTCTCCGTGCCGGTCTTCTCCCGCGGACTCGGCCAGCTCACCCATCTGCTCGAGAAGAGCCTGGCGCATGCCAAGGCCAACGACATCGATCCCGCGACGCTGGTGGACGCAAGGCTCGCGCCGGACATGCTCACGCTGGCCGGGCAGATCCAGCGCGCGAGCGATGCCTCGAAGCTTGGCGTGGCCCGCATCGCCGGCATCACGGCGCCGAGCTTTCCCGATGAGGAAAAGACTTACGACGAGCTGCTGGCTCGCATCGTGAAGACGCAAGCGTTTCTTGCTACCGTGGACCGCACGATGATCGACGGGCAGGAAGAACGCCAAGTGACCATCAAGTCCCGAGAAGGCGAAGCGCATTTCACTGCGCAGCGCTACCTGCTCCAGTTCGCGTTGCCCAACTTCTTCTTCCACGTGACCACGGCCTACGGCGTGCTGCGCCACAAGGGCATGCCGATCGGCAAGATGGACTATCTGGGTAGGTTCTAGGCGCGGGCCGGCCCTTGGGTCGGCCAGCCTGCCAAGTTGCGTTCGGCGATTCCCGCCAGCCCGGTGATCCACGCGGGGCTGTCGTTGAGGCACGGGATGTAGCTGAAGGCCTCGCCGCCAGCATGCATGAAGGCCTCGCGGCCCTCCATGGCAATTTCTTCGAGCGTTTCGAGGCAGTCCGCCGGAAACCCCGGACACACCACGTCGACACGCTTCACGCCGCTCGCGCCCAGTTCGCGCAGCGTAGGCTCCGTGTAGGGTTCGAGCCATTTGGCGCGCCCGAAGCGGGACTGGAAGGTCACGCGGTGCTGCTCGTCCGAAAGGCCGAGCCGCGCCGCGAGCAGGCGCGCGGTTTCGAGGCACTGCGCCTGGTAGGGGTCGCCGAGTGCAATGTTGCGCGCCGGAATGCCATGGAAGCTCATCAGCAGGATCTCGCCGCGACCCTCTTTCTTCCAGTGCTGCTCGATACCCAATGCAAGCGCCTCGATGTAGGCCGGGTCGTCGTGGTACTGGTTGACGAAGCGGAACTCCGGAATGCGCCGTTGGCTGCGGCTCCAGTCGTTCACCGCATCGATCACACTGGCCGTCGTGGTGGCCGAATACTGCGGGTACGCCTGGAGCACCAATACACGCGTGGCGCCTTCGGCCTGCAGCGCATCGAGGCGCGAGGCGATCGACGGGCTGGCGTATCGCATGGCGTCGCGCACCGTCACGCGGTGGCCGCGTTCGCCGAGCCAGCCGGCAAGCAGCGTGGCCTGCCTTTGCGTCCATACCTTCAGCGGCGAGCCCTCGGGCATCCAGATGCTCGCATACTTGGCGGCCGACTTGGCGGGCCGCACGCGAAGGATGATGCCGTGCAGGATCAACGCCCACACCAGCCTTGGAATCTCGACCACTCGCGGGTCGCCGAGAAACTCCGCAAGGTAGGGGCGAACGGCAGCCGCCGTGGGCGCATCGGGCGAGCCCAGGTTGCACCAGAGCACGGCGGTGCGCCCGGCGATGGAACTGTCGTTCGTGTTGTCTTGAGGCATGCGATATTCTCGGGCATGACCTCCGCCTCCACGGCGCTCGCGAACAGCGCGCCCCTCGACATCAAGCGCATCGCCGCGATCTCGCTCGACCTGGACGACACCCTGTGGCCGATCTGGCCGACCATCGAGCGCGCCGAGACGGTGCTGCAGGAATGGCTGCTTCGCGAGGCCCCCAAGACCGCCTCGCTGCTGCTGACGCCGGGCATCTTGCGCGAGCTGCGCGAAGCCACCGCCAAGGAGCGTTCAGACCTGGCGCACGACCTGAGCGCGCTGCGCCGCGAATCGATTCGCACGGCGCTGAAGCGCTCGGGCGAAGACCCGGCGCTGGCCGACCCCGCCTTCGATGCCTTCTTTGCCGAACGACAGCGCGTGACGCTGTATGAAGACGCGCTGCCCGCCCTCAAGTGGCTGAGCGAACGCTACCCGCTGGTGGCGGTGTCGAACGGCAACGCCGACATTCACCTGACCGGCGTGGGCCGCTGGTTTCGCACTGCCTTCAATGCACGCGCGTTTGGCAGCGGCAAGCCGCATGCGCCGATCTTCCGTGCCGCGGCCGCTTCGGTCGGCCTGCTGCCGAAAGACGTGCTGCACGTGGGCGACGACGCCGAGCTGGACGTGGTCGGTGCGCTCAATGCCGGCATGCAGGCGGCCTGGCTGGTGCGCGACGAGCGCCCCTGGGTGCACGGCGCGCGGCCGCAACTGATCGTGCCGAACCTGCACGCGCTGTGCGTGGCGCTTGGTGCCTGAACGCCGTCAACGCGGGCCTTACGAGAACACAGGCCGGAAGAAGCTGCGCTCGTAGCTCACGATGCAACGGGTTTCTTCGGCGTACCTGAATGCGGCCTGGCATTCGGGGTCTTGCATCGAATCTGCGCGGTATTGCTCGTAGGCGGCCAGGCTCGGAAAGCTGAACATCGCCAACGCCACATTGTTGGCGCCTTCCGACGGCAAAAAATAGCCATGGTGCTGACCGCCGAACTTCTCGACCAGCGGAATCCACAGCTTGCCGTAGTGCTCGAATTCCTTGAGTTTGTAGGGATCGACGATGTAGCGGAGATAGCAGGTGACCATGGTTCTTTCCGTGAACGAGTGGGGATCGGCAATCGGCTTTGTTCAGTCCAGCTTGAAATGTTCGCGCAGCGCCGTGCAGAAATCGGCGGTGCCGCTGAGCGAGAAGGTCACGGTGTCGAGCTCCGGCGCTTCGCTCGTCTGCTGCAGGTCGAAGTCCCAGGCGGCTCCGTCTTCCAGGGCGCCTTGCGCATTGGGGAAGGTGGCGTTGGCCCAGGCCAGCACCTGCGCAACTTCCGCAAGCACCTCGCGCGTGTTGGCGGGCACCGTCGTGGCCATGGCATCGAAGGTACCGTGGCCTTCGGTGTCTTCGCTGTAGTCGAAATCGAGATAACGCAGGTGGCTCATGGTGTGTTCAGAGCGTTGGCTGCGGCTAGCCCGCTGAGTACCGCGCCTTCGAGCGTGGCGGGGTAGGGGCCTTCGGTGTAGTCGCCGCAGGCCTGCAGGCCGGGCGCGATTTTCGCAGGCGGCCGCACGAGCGCCGGCGTGCATGCGAAGGTGGCGCGTTTCTCGACGACGGTCTGCACGAGCTGCAGCGGGGCCTGTCCCAACTGCGTGGCCGCCTGTGCCATCACCTGATGCTCCAGCGCCTCGCGCGGAGTCTCGGTCGCGCTCACGACCATGGCAAGCACGCCCTCGGGCCCGCCGAGTTGAGTGCGATCGAACACGAACTGCGCCGGTGCGGTGGCGGGGTGGCTGCGCAGCGCGAGCATCGGCTCTGCAAGAGGTGTGGCGCCGCGCACATAAACGGTGGCAATGGCTTCGAAGCTCAAGGCCTCGGTGCTCTCGCACCAGCGCTCCGCCGATAGGCCCGATGCGCGCACGAGCCGGGCCGCGTCCCACGGCGCGCAAGCCAGCACAACCTGGTCGAAGCATTCATCGTCCGCGCGCCATTGCTCGCTTTGACGCGAGATGGCGCGCACGCGCGTGCCGATGCGCAGCGCGGCGCCATGCTGCACAAGCCAGGCCAACGCAGCATCGGGAAAAAGCGCACCCAGGTCCACACGCGGAATCAGCAGGTCGGCGCCGCCGCTGCCGCTGAAAAGCGCATCGCGCAGCACGCGCAAGAACACCTCTCCGCTCGATTGATCGACCGGCGTGTTGAGCGCCGAAACGCACAGCGGCTCGATCAGTTCCTGCATCACGCGCGGCGTAAGGCCGGTGCAGAGCGCGGCCACGGTAGTGCCGGTGGCGCAGCGGAATCCGCCGAGGCGCCATTGCACGGCCGTGCGCAGCAAGGCGGATTTGTCGCGCCATGTCCAACCGCGTGCGCTGAAGATGCCGGCCAGCAAATCGAGCGGCGCCGGCAGCCGCGGCAGCTTCAACCCGCCGCCGTCGGCAAAGCGCAGCGAGAGCGGCATGCGAAGCAGCGCACTGCCTGCATCGACGCCTACATCGCGCATCAGCTTCAGCGTTGCGGTGTAGGCGCCGATGAGGATGTGCTGCCCGTTGTCGAGCGCCATGCCGTGCATGTTGTCGACCCGCCGCGCGCGGCCGCCCGCCATGTGCGCGGCTTCGAACAGCGTGACGGCATGGCCGAGGCGGGTGGCCTCGACGGCGCAGGCGAGTCCGGCCCAGCCGGCGCCGATGACGGCTGTTCTCAAATGCGCCCCAGCGCCTGGACTTTCCAAGCCAGCCAGAACTTGCGCACCGGCGTCAGGCTCACGCGTTGGTTCAGCACCTGGAAGTTGTCGCGCTCTATTTCGCGCAACAGCGTGCGGTAGATGCTGGCCATCATGAGACCGGGCTTCTGGGCGCGGCGGTCGGCGGCAGGGAGGAGGGCGAGGGCTTCGTCGTACGCCGCATGTGCGCGCTCGGCCTGGAACTTCATCAGCGCGACGAAGCGCTCCGAATGCACGCGATTGAGAATTTCGTGCGCCTTCACATCGAACTTCTGCAGCTCGTTCACAGGCAGGTAGATGCGCCCGCGCAGCGCGTCTTCGCCCACGTCGCGAATGATGTTGGTGAGCTGCAGCGCCAGGCCGAGCTTGTGCGCATAGGCGGTGGTCTGCGGATCGGTCTGGCCGAAGATGCGCGCCGCGACCTCGCCGACCACGCCGGCCACCAGGTGGCAGTAGCGCGCCAGGCCCGGGAAGTCGAGATACCGGGTCTGGTCGAGATCCATCTGGCAGCCGTCGATCACCTCGTTGAGCTGCCGCGGCTCGATGCCGTAGGCCGCGGCATGCGGCACCAGCGCCTGCATCACCGGGTGCCGCGGCGGGCCCGAGAAAGACTGCGCCACCTCGGTGCGCCACCAGGCGAGCTTGGTCGCGGCAACGCCGGGGTCGCTGACCTCGTCGACCACATCGTCGATCTCGCGGCAGAAGGCATAGAACGCCGTGATGGCTGCGCGCCTTTGCTTGGGCAGAAACAGGAAGGCGTAATAGAAACTGCTGCCCGAAGCGGCGGCTTTGTCTTGTACGTATTGCTCGGGAGTCATCGGGGGAGCGCTTTCATGGGCGGCAATTGTCTCCGCATCTGCAGGGCCCGCCAGACCAGCAGCGGGGCGTCGGTCTTGCCGATCTTGGGACGCTGCGAAAAGGTGTCGAAGCCCAGGTCTTCGATTTTGTCGAGAATGCGCAAGCCGCCCTGCACGACGAAGCGCAGCTCCCAGCCGGCGCGGCCCGGCAGCCGGTGGACCAGCGGTGCGCCCTGGGTCATCAGTTCGCGCGCCCATGCACTTTCCACGGCGATGAGGTTGATGGCTTCCTGCGGAGGCGGTGCGTCGGCCAGGGGCGCGAAGACCTTGAAGCTCTCGCGCGCGAGGCCGCGCCGGGCGCAATCGGTGAGTGGAAAGTAAAAGCGGCCACGCGGCAGATCCACGCTCGGGTCTTGCCAGAAATTGATGAGTTGCAGCGCGCTGCAGATGGCATCGCTCTGGGCCAGCGCCTGGGCATCGTTCACGCCATAAAGATGCAGCAGCAGGCGGCCGACGGGATTGGCGGAGCGGCGGCAATAGTCGAGCAGTTCGGCGCGGTCGGTGTAGGTTCCGCCGTCGCGGGTTTTCTCGATGTCCTGGATGAAGGCGCTCAGCAGGTCGGCCAGCAAGTCTTCGGGCAATGCGAACTGCGCAATGCTGTAGGCGAGCGGGCCGAACACCTCGGGCCAGCGCGAGGTGGGCAGCACGCTCCCCATGGCGGCGGCGCGTAGCTCTTCGCGGTAGGCATGCAGGTCCGCCAGCCGCTCGCCGGGCGAGGCGTTGCCTTCGTCGGCGATGTCGTCGGCGGTTCGGGCGAAGTGGTAAATGGCGGCAATCGGCGCACGCAGGTGCGGCGGGCACAACCAGGAGGCCACCGGAAAGTTTTCGTAGTGCGCCGGCGCAGCGGCAATAGGAGATGGTGCGGACACGCGGCGATTGTCCGCGACGACCGAGGCCGCGGACTATGCTCGTGGTGTCGCCATCAACAAGTTCCTGCTTTCATGAATCCATCGGCAACGGTTCCCTCGGCCCCGACACCAGCGCCCGGCGAGGCGCCTCACCCGGCAGGGCCCGGCCTGATGATTGCCGCCCTGGGCGTGGTGTTCGGCGACATCGGCACTTCGCCGCTGTATGCCTTCAAGGAAACGCTGAACCCCGAGCACGGCGTGGCGTTCACGCCCGATGCGGTACTAGGCCTGCTCTCGCTCATCTTCTGGGGGCTGATGTTCGTGGTCACGCTCAAGTACGTGGTGTTCGTGCTGCGCGCCGACCACGACGGCGAGGGCGGCATCCTCGCGCTGCAGGCGCTGGCGCGCAACGCGACTGCGGGTCCCCGCGCCCGGCCATGGGTGTGGAACGCAATCGGAGTGCTCGGCCTGGTGGGAGCGGCCATGTTCTATGGCGACACCTTGATCACACCGGCCATCTCGGTGCTGTCGGCGGTCGAGGGGCTGGAGGTGCAGGCGCCGGTTCTGCAAAGGGTGGTGATTCCGATCACCATCGTCATCCTGGTCGGGCTCTTTGCGGTGCAGCGCAAGGGAACCGGCGTGGTGGGCAAGGTGTTCGGGCCCGTCATGCTGCTGTGGTTCGTGGTGCTGGCGCTCGCGGGGGGCTGGCAGGTGCTGCACAACCCGCAGGTGCTGGCGGCGCTTCACCCGGGGCGGGCCGTAGGCTTCCTGGTCGAGCATCGCGTCCAGTCGCTGGCGGTCCTGGGCGCGGTATTTCTTGCCTTCACCGGCGGCGAGGCGCTGTATGCGGACATGGGGCACTTCGGGGCCAGGCCGATCCGGCTCGCGTGGCTTTTTGTTGCGCTGCCGGGTCTGGTGCTGAACTATTTCGGGCAGGGCGCGCTGGTGCTGGCAAACCCGGCGGCCGTCGACAACCCGTTCTTCCGGCTCTTTCCTTCGTGGGGCGTGGTGCCGATGGTGGTGCTTGCCGCCATGGCCACGGTCATTGCCTCCCAGGCCGTGATCTCGGGCGCCTTTTCTCTCACGGCGCACGCCATGCGCATGGGCTACCTGCCGCGTATGCGGGTGGTGCAGACCTCCGGCTCGGCCATCGGCCAAATCTACGTGTCCACGGTCAACTGGCTGCTGATGGCGGGGGTGCTGTTGTTGGTGCTGGGCTTTCGCAGTTCGGGCGCGCTGTCGGCGGCCTACGGCATTGCGGTGTCGATCACGATGGTGACCACCACGCTGCTGGCCGGCATCGTGGCTTGGGGCCTCTGGCGCTGGAATCGGGTGGCGGTCGTGCTGGGCGTTGTGGCTTTCGCGCTGGTCGACCTGACATTCGTGGTCGCCAACAGCCTCAAGGTGGCCGAGGGCGGCTGGCTCACGCTGGCCGTGGCGGCCGGGGTGATGGTGCTTTTCACCACCTGGGCCAAGGGACGCCGGCTGGGGCTGGAAGCCGCCGCGGCCGAAAGCCTGCCGCTCAAGGCATTTTTCGACTCGCTGGCGCTGCACATGCCGCACCGTGTGAGCGGCACGGCGGTATTCCTGAATGCCGATGCGGCTTCGGTGCCGCACGCCTTGCTTCACAACCTCAAGCACAACCAGGTGCTGCACGAACAGGTGATCGTGATGCGGGTACTGGCCTGCGACACGCCCCGGGTGGAGGCGCGCATGCGCATAGAGGCCGAATGCCTGATGAAAGGCATCTGGGTGGTTACCGCGCGACACGGCTTCATGGAGCGGCCCGACGTGCCCGAATTCATCCGCATCCTGGCCTACCAGAAGGCATTGGCCATCGACTCGATGAAGACCTCGTATTTCGTGTCGCGTGCTTCGGTCGGAGAGGAAAACCTCCCGGGCATGAACCCCGTGCGGCGCGCGCTCTTTGGCTGGCTGCAGCGAAACGCGGGGCGAGCATCTGACTATTTCGAGATTCCGGGCAACCGGCTGGTGGAAATGGGGCAGCGAACCTAGGGGGCGAAGCTGCCAAGATTGTCACGCCGCGATTGACAGTGTTAAAGGTTTACCCTAAATTACTAACCGGTGGGTCAGTAATTGGCCCGGTTCGACCTTTCTAGGGTGTCTCATGACCGCCTCTCCCGGCTTCTCTCCTCTTGCCCGCGGTGCCGCCTGGCTACTGCTTCCCGCCTTGTTCCTGGCCGGCTGTTCGCAGTCGAAGCCGGCCGAGGAACCTGTGCGCGCGGTCAAGCTGGTGACAGTCGGCACCAGCGATTTCGACGCCCAGCCTGAGTTCTCGGCCGAGGTCCGGGCGCGTGTCGAATCGCGCCTCGGGTTCCGCGTGGCCGGCAAGATCATCAAGCGCCAGGCTGAACTGGGTCAGCACGTGCAGGCCGGGCAGGTGCTGGCGCAACTCGACCCGCAGGACTACCGGCTTGCAGCCGAAGCGGCGCGCGCCCAACTGGCCGCGGCGCAGACCAACCGCGATCTCGCGGCGGCCGATCTCAAGCGCTATACCGAATTGCGGGCGCAGAACTTCATCAGCGGTGCCGAACTCGAGCGCCGCGAATCCACCTGGAAAGCCGCGCAGGCGCAGCTCGAACAGGCGCAGGCCCAGCTTTCGTCCCAAGGCAACCAGGCGAGCTACACCACGCTGGTGGCCGATGTGGCCGGCGTCATCACCGCCATCGAAGCCGAGCCGGGACAGGTGGTGCAGGCCGGCACGCCCGTCGTTCGCATCGCGCAAGACGGCGCGCGCGACGTGGTGTTTGCGGTACCCGAAGACCGGGCCGCGCTGATCAAGCCCGGCTCGCCGGTCATGGTGCGCGGCTGGTCGGGCGGCGACGAGCTGCAGGGCCAGGTGCGCGAAGTGGCGGCCAGCGCCGACGCGGTCACTCGTACTTATTCGGTCAAGGTGTCGATCGATGCGGCAACCTCGCCGGCGCTCGGCGCAACGGTCTATGCGCGTCCGCAGGCGCTGGCGCGTGCGGGCGGCGCGGTCATCAAGTTGCCGACCAGCGCGTTGCGCCAGGAGGGCAAGGGCACCGCGGTCTGGGTGCTGGACAAGGCAACGATGACGGTGCGCTCGCAGCCGGTGCGGGTTGCCACGGCCGATGGCAACGAGGCCGTGATCGGCGGCGGACTGACGCCCGGCATGATGGTCGTCGCCGCGGGCGTGCACGTGCTTTCGCCGGGACAGAAGGTCACCATCTACCAGTCGAAGGAGGCTGCAGCCGCGGCCGCCAACGCCAATACCAGCGCGTCGGCGAAGCCCGTCGAACCGGTTGCGGCCACGAAGAAGGAGATCGCTGCAGGTGCTTCCAAATGACGGAAGGCACAGCAACCACCGACAAGCCCTCGGGCTTCAACCTCTCCAAATGGGCGCTGGACCACGGGCCGCTCACGCGCTACCTCATGGTGGTGCTGATGGTGCTGGGGGCCTTTGCCTACTTTCAGCTCGGGCAGGACGAAGACCCGCCGTTCACCTTCCGTGCCATGGTGGTGCGCACCTACTGGCCCGGCGCCACTGCGCAGCAGGTGGCCGAGCAGGTGACCGACAAGCTCGAACGCACGCTGCAGGAGGCGCCCTACGCCGACAAGATCCGCAGCTATTCGAAGCCGGGCGAGTCGCAGATCATTTTCCAGATCAAGGATTCGTCCAAGGCCGCCGACGTGGCCAACGTCTGGTACACGGTGCGCAAGAAGATCGGAGACATGCGCAACACGCTGCCGCCGGGCGTGCAGGGCCCGTTCTTCAATGACGACTTCGGCGATGTGTATGGCGTGATCTACGCGCTGGAGAGCGAAGGCTTCAGCTACGCCGAGCTCAAGACCCTGGCCGACGAAGTGCGGCAGCAATTGCTGCGCGTGAAAGACGTTGCGAAGGTCGACCAGTTCGGTGTTCAGGACGAAAAGGTGTACGTCGAGATTTCGCAGAAGCGCGTTGCGCAGCTGGGGCTCGACTTCAACGCCGTGCTCGCGCAGCTTGGTTCGCAAAACGCGGTGGAAAGCGCGGGAACGATCCAGTCGCCGCTCGACGTGGTGCAGGTGCGCGTGGCGGGGCAGTTCACCAGCGTGGAGCAACTGCGCGAAATGCCGATTCGCGGCAGTTCGGGCAACCAGCTGAAGCTCGGCGACATTGCCGAGATCCGCCGCGGCTACGTCGACCCGCCGGCGGTAAAGGTGCACCACCAGGGCAAGGAAGTCATTGCGCTGGGCGTCTCCATGACCAAGGGCGGCGACATCATTGCACTGGGCGAGGCATTGCGCGCCACCACCAAGCAAATCGACCAGCGCCTGCCGGCCGGCGTGAAGCTGGCGCAGGTGCAGGACCAGCCGGTGTCGGTGGCCAGCTCGGTCAATGAATTCGTCGGCGTGCTGATCGAGGCCGTGGCCATCGTGCTGGCCGTGAGCATCATTTCGCTCGGCCTGCACAAGGGCGGACGCCTCGGCTGGTACATCGACATCCGCCCGGGGCTGGTGGTGGCCATCACCATTCCGCTGGTGCTGGCCGTCACGTTCCTGGCCATGAACTACTTCGGCATCGGGCTGCACAAGATATCGCTGGGGTCGCTGATCATTGCGCTCGGCCTTCTGGTGGACGACGCGATCATCGCGGTCGAGATGATGGTGCGGAAGATGGAAGAGGGCTACGACAAGGTGCGTGCCGCCACCTTTGCCTACGACGTCACCGCCAAGCCCATGCTCACCGGTACGCTCATCACCGCCGCGGGCTTTCTGCCGATCGGCATTGCCAAGTCGGTGACGGGTGAATACACCTTCGCGATCTTCGCGGTGACAGTCATTGCGCTGGTGCTGTCGTGGATCGTGTCGGTGTACTTCGTGCCTTACCTCGGCACGCTGCTGCTCAAGGTAAAGCCGCACGACCCCGATGCGCCGCCGCACGAGCTGTTCGACACCCGGTTCTACAACAGCTTTCGCGGCGCGGTGAACTGGTGCGTGCAGCACCGCTGGCTGACCATCGGCGCCACGGTGCTCATCTTTGCGCTGGGTATTTTCGGCATGGGCAAGGTGCAGCAGCAGTTCTTCCCGGATTCGAGCCGCCCCGAAATCATGGTGGATATCTGGTTCCCGGAGGGCACCTCGTTCCCCGCGAACGAAGAGGTCGCCAAGCGGGTCGAGCAGCGCATCATGAAGGAAGAGGGCGTGAAGACGGTCAGCACCTGGATCGGTTCCGGCGTGCCTCGCTTCTACCTGCCGCTGGACCAGGTGTTTCCGCAGACCAACGTGTCGCAGCTCATCGTGCTGGCCAAGGACCTGAAGGTGCGCGAAAGCCTGCGCATCAAGCTGCCCGCGCTGCTGGCGGAGGAGTTCCCGGAAGTGCGCGGCCGCGTGAAGCTGCTGCCCAACGGGCCGCCGGTGCCGTACCCGGTGCAGTTCCGCGTGATCGGCACCGATCCGGCGCAACTGCGCGCGCATGCCGACGAGGTGAAGGCCGTGCTGCGCGAGAACGCCAACATGCGCGGCGTGAACGACAACTGGAACGAATCGGTCAAGGTGATCCGGCTCGAGGTCGACCAGGCCAAGGCACGCGCGCTCGGCGTGACCAGCCAGGCAATCGCCCAGGCGTCCAAGACGATGTTCTCTGGCACCACGGTGGGCCAGTACCGCGAGAACGACCTGCTGATCGACATCGTGCTGCGCCAGTCGGCGGACGAGCGCGAGGCCATTTCGGACATCGGCAACGCCTATCTGCCCACGACCTCCGGGCGTTCGATTCCGCTCACTCAGATCGCCCGGCCAGTCTTCACCTGGGAGCCCGGCGTGATGTGGCGCGAGAACCGCGACTACGCCATCACGGTGCAGGGCGACGTGGTCGAAGGGCTGCAGGGCGCCACGGTCACCGAGCAATTGCTGCCCAAGCTGCGCGAACTCGAGGCCGGCTGGCATGCGGCGGGCGAGGGCGCCTACCGTATCGAGGTGGCGGGCGCCGTCGAGGAAAGCAGCAAGGGCTCGGCTTCCATCGTCGCAGGCGTGCCGATCATGCTATTCCTGGTGTTCACGCTGCTGATGCTGCAACTGCACAGCTTCAGCCGTTCGCTGCTGGTGTTCATTACCGGCCCTATGGGCATTGCCGGCGTTGCCGGGGCGCTGCTGTTGCTGAACCGGCCGTTCGGCTTCGTTGCGCTGCTGGGCGTGATTGCGCTGATGGGCATGATCCAGCGCAATGCGGTGATCCTGATCGACCAGATCGAGAGCGACCGCGCGGCGGGCGTGCCTGCCTGGGACGCCATTGTCGAGTCGGCCGTGCGGCGCCTGCGCCCCATCGTGCTGACCGCTGCGGCGGCCGTGCTGGCGATGATTCCGCTCTCCCGCAGCGTGTTCTGGGGGCCGATGGCCGTTGCCATCATGGGCGGGTTGATCGTGGCCACCGTATTGACCCTGCTGGCGCTGCCGGCAATGTATGCGGCTGCATTCCGCGTCAAGCGGGAGCCGAAAGAGGGTCTGATTAGCGCTTAAAATACGCGGTTGACCGATTTCAGGCGGACGGTCTTTGGGCGGCGGGTATTCGACATCGGCGATATCGAATACCTGTGGCACCAAGGCCGTCCGCCTTTGCATTCACCTGAAAAATTTGGCAAGCGCGGGTGGCGAAATTGGTAGACGCACCAGGTTTAGGTCCTGACGTTCGCAAGAACGTGCCGGTTCGAGTCCGGCCCCGCGCACCAGCCACACCCCTCACAAGGAAGACACCATGACCGTGACCGTTGAAACTCTCGAGAAGCTCGAACGCAAGATCACGCTGACCCTGCCGGTCGGCACCATCCAGTCCGAAGTCGATTCGCGCCTCAAGAAGCTCGCGCGCACCGTCAAGATGGATGGCTTTCGTCCCGGCAAGGTGCCAATGAACGTCGTGGCCCAGCGCTACGGCTATTCGGTCCACTACGAAGTCATGAACGACAAGGTCGGTGAGGCTTTCTCGCAAGCCGCCAACGAAGCCAAGCTGCGCGTGGCCGGCCAACCCCGCATTACCGAGAAGGAAGAGTCGCCCGAAGGCCAGCTCGCCTTCGACGCGGTGTTCGAGGTGTTCCCCGAAGTCAAGATCAAGGACCTGTCGGGTGCCGAAGTCGAGAAGCTCTCGGCCGAAGTGGGCGACGACGCCATCGACAAGACGCTCGACATCCTGCGCAAGCAGCGCCGCACCTTCGCGCAGCGCGCACAAGACGCCGTGGCGCAAGACAACGACCGCGTGACGGTCGACTTCGAAGGCAAGATCGACGGCGAGACCTTCCAGGGTGGCAAGGCCGAAGACTTCCAGTTCATCGTCGGCGAAGGCCAGATGCTGAAGGAATTCGAAGACGCGGTGCGCGGCATGAAGGCCGGCGACAGCCGCACCTTCCCGCTTTCGTTCCCGGCCGACTACCATGGCAAGGACGTGGCCGGCAAGCAAGCCGACTTCATGGTCACCGTGAAGAAGATCGAGGCTTCGCACCTGCCTGAAGTCAACGAACAGCTCGCCAAGTCGCTCGGCATTGCCGAAGCCACGGTGGAAGGCCTGCGCGCCGATATCAAGAAGAACCTCGAGCGCGAAGTCAAGTTCCGCCTGCTGGCCCGCAACAAGAACGCCGTGATGGACGCGCTGGTGGCCAACGCCGAGCTCGACCTGCCCAACGCCAGCGTGCAGTCCGAAGTGAACCGCATGATCGAAGGCGCCCGCGCCGAGCTCAAGCAGCGCGGCATCAAGGACGCCGACAAGGCTCCGATTCCCGAAGAAGTGTTCCGCCCGCAAGCCGAGCGCCGTGTGCGCCTGGGCCTGGTGGTGGCCGAACTGGTGCGTGCCAACAACCTGCAGGCCAAGCCCGAGCAGATCAAGGCCCACATCGACGAGCTGGCCGCCAGCTATGAAAAGCCGGCCGACGTCGTGCGCTGGTATTTCAGCGACAACAACCGCCTGGCCGAAGTCGAGGCGGTCGTCATCGAAAACAACGTGACCGAATTCGTGCTCAGCAAGGCCAAGGTCAACGAAAAGTCGGTGTCGTTCGACGAACTGATGGCTCAGCAGCAAGGCTAAGCGCCGGCCTGCGCCGCCGCCCGCAACGCCAATGGGGCTTGTGCTTTACGGCACGAGCCCCATTTCACTCAGGCGTACAGTTAAATTCGAACAGCGAACGAACCCTTTTCCGGAGAGCAAATCAATGAGCGCACAGGATACCAAGGCCCTCGGCATGATCCCGATGGTCATCGAGCAGTCGGGTCGCGGCGAGCGGTCTTACGACATTTATTCGCGTCTCCTCAAGGAGCGCATCATTTTCCTGGTGGGCGAAGTGAACGACCAGACGGCCAACCTCGTTGTGGCGCAGCTGCTGTTCCTCGAGAGCGAGAATCCGGACAAGGATATTTCGTTCTACATCAATTCCCCGGGCGGCAGCGTGAGCGCCGGCATGGCGATTTACGACACCATGCAGTTCATCAAGCCCGACGTTTCCACCATGTGCATCGGCTTTGCGGCCAGCATGGGCGCCTTTTTGCTGGCGGCTGGCGAAAAGGGCAAGCGTTTCTCGCTGCCCAATTCGAAGATCATGATCCACCAGGTGCTCGGCGGCGCGCGCGGCCAGGCCACGGACATCGAAATCCATGCCCGCGACATCCTGCGCACCAAGGACCAGATGAACCGCATCCTGGCCGACCGCACCGGCCAGCCGCTGGAAAAAGTCAAGTCGGACACCGAACGCGACTATTTCCTGACAGCCGACGAAGCCAAGGATTACGGCCTGGTCGACCAGGTCATTGCAAAGCGCAGCTGATCAACCAGCCCGCGCCACGGCGCCGGTGGCGCCAAAAAGGCAAAGACGGCGTTTTCCCCACGGGAAACGCCGTTTTTGTTTAGTTATCATTGTCCTACCCCGTTAACGAGGCACCTGTCCATGGCCGAAAAAAAAGGCTCTTCCAGCGAAAAAACGCTTTATTGCTCGTTCTGCGGCAAGAGCCAGCATGAGGTCAAAAAGCTGATCGCGGGCCCTTCGGTCTTCATCTGCGACGAGTGCATCGACCTTTGCAACGAAATCATCCGCGACGAGCTCCCGGCCGGTGAAGAGGCGCGCGAGGCGCGCAGCGACCTGCCCACGCCGTTGGAGATCAAGACCAACCTCGACAACTACGTGATCGGCCAGGAGCCGGCCAAGCGCATGCTGTCGGTGGCGGTCTACAACCACTACAAGCGCCTGCGCCATAAGGAAAAGGCCAAGGGCGAGGACGTCGAGCTCAGCAAGAGCAACATCCTCTTGATCGGCCCCACGGGCTCGGGCAAGACACTGCTCGCGCAAACCCTCGCGCGCATGCTCGACGTGCCCTTCGTCATGGCCGACGCCACCACGCTCACCGAAGCGGGCTATGTGGGCGAAGACGTCGAAAACATCATCCAGAAGCTGCTGCAAAGCTGCAACTACGAAGTCGAGCGCGCCCAGCGCGGCATCGTCTACATCGACGAGATCGACAAGATCTCGCGCAAGTCGGACAACCCTTCCATCACGCGCGACGTGTCGGGCGAGGGCGTGCAGCAGGCGCTGCTGAAGCTCATCGAAGGCACCATGGCCAGCGTGCCGCCGCAAGGCGGGCGCAAGCACCCGAACCAGGATTTCCTGCAGATCGACACGACCAACATCCTGTTCATCTGCGGCGGCGCGTTTGCCGGCCTCGAGAAGGTCATTGAAAACCGCACCGAGGCTTCTGGCATTGGCTTTGGCGCCTCGGTCAAGAGCAAGGCGCAGCGCAGCATCACCGAGGTGTTCCGCGAGGTCGAGCCTGAAGACCTGATCAAGTTCGGCCTGATTCCCGAGCTCGTGGGCCGCATGCCCGTGGTGGCGTCGCTGGCCGAGCTCAGCGAAGACGCGCTGGTGCAGATCCTGACCGAGCCCAAGAACGCGGTGGTCAAGCAGTTCACCAAGCTGCTGCAAATGGAAGGTGTCGACCTCGAGATCCGTCCCGCGGCGCTCAAGGCCATTGCCCGCAAGGCGCTGGCCCGCAAGACCGGGGCACGGGGCTTGCGTTCGATCCTCGAACAGTCGCTCATCGACACCATGTTCGAGCTCCCGAATGCCACCAACGTCGACAAGGTTGTGGTCGAAGAATCCACAATTGATGAAAACAAGCCGCCGCTGCTCGTGTACCGGGAAGCGGCCAAGAAGGCTTGAGCGAGGCTTGAATGAACGCGGCGCCGGCTCTTTTCACCAAAGCTTCCGGCGCCTTCGACAAAGACCGGGTGCGCGGGCTTGAAATGCCCCAACACCCATCCATCTTTGCCTGATCAATCAAAGGATATTCATGTCCGGTCATACCCCCCTGCCTGCCGACGCGATCGACCTGCCGCTGCTGCCGCTGCGCGACGTCGTCGTGTTCCCCCACATGGTGATCCCGCTGTTCGTGGGTCGCCCCAAGAGCATCAAGGCGCTCGAGTTGGCCATGGAAGCCGAACGCCGCATCATGCTGGTGGCGCAGAAAGCCGCCGCCAAGGACGAACCCTCGGTCGAGGACATGTTCGAGGTGGGCTGCGTCTCCACCATTTTGCAGATGCTCAAGCTGCCCGACGGCACCGTGAAGGTGCTGGTCGAGGGCCAGCAGCGTGCGCGCGTTAACCGCATCGACGACGGTGAAACCCACTTCACGGCCAACGTGACGCCCGTCGAGGCGCCCGAAGGCGGCGAGAAGGGCACCGAGGTCGAGGCGCTGCGTCGCGCCGTGATGCAACAGTTCGACCAGTACGTCAAGCTGAACAAGAAGATCCCGCCCGAGATCCTCACCTCGATCTCGAGCATCGACGATCCGGGTCGCCTGGCCGACACCATTGCGGCGCACCTGCCGCTCAAGCTGGACAACAAGCAGGCCGTGCTCGACCTGGACGACGTGAAGTCGCGTCTTGAAAACCTGTTCGGCCAGCTCGAACGCGAGGTCGACATCCTCAATGTCGACAAGAAGATCCGCGGGCGTGTGAAGCGCCAGATGGAAAAGAACCAGCGCGACTTCTACCTCAACGAGCAGGTCAAGGCGATCCAGAAGGAGCTCGGCGAAGGCGAAGAGGGCGCGGACATCGAGGAGATCGAGAAAAAGATCAAGCTCGCCAAGATGCCCAAGGACGCGCTGAAGAAGGCCGAAGGCGAGCTCAAGAAGCTCAAGCTCATGTCGCCCATGTCGGCCGAAGCCACCGTGGTGCGCAACTACATCGACGTGCTGGTGGGCTTGCCCTGGAGCAAGAAGACCAAGATCAAGCACGACCTGGCCAATGCCGAGGCCGTGCTCAATGCCGACCACTACGGCCTTGAAAAGGTCAAGGACCGCATCCTCGAATATCTCGCGGTGCAGCAGCGCGTAGACAAGGTCAAGGCGCCCATCCTGTGCCTCGTGGGCCCGCCCGGCGTGGGCAAGACCTCGCTCGGGCAGTCGATCGCCAAGGCGACCGGCCGCAAGTACACCCGCATGGCGCTCGGCGGCATGCGCGATGAAGCCGAGATCCGCGGCCACCGCCGCACCTACATCGGCGCGCTGCCGGGCAAGGTGCTGCAGGGGCTGAACAAGATCGGCACGCGCAACCCGCTGTTCCTGCTCGACGAAATCGACAAGCTGGGCACCGACTTCCGCGGCGATCCTTCGAGCGCGCTGCTCGAGGTGCTCGACCCGGAGCAGAACCACACCTTCGGCGACCACTACGTCGAGGTCGACTTCGACCTTTCCGATGTGATGTTCGTGGCCACCTCGAACTCGATGAACATTCCGCCGGCGCTGCTCGACCGGATGGAAGTCATTCGCCTCTCGGGCTACACCGAGGACGAGAAGACCAACATCGCGATCAAGTACCTGCTGCCCAAGCAGATGAAGAACAACGGCGTGAAAGAAGACGAGCTGCTCGTCACCGAAGAGGCCGTGCGCGACATCGTGCGCTACTACACGCGTGAAGCCGGCGTGCGTTCGCTCGAGCGCGAACTCTCCAAGATCTGCCGCAAGGTGGTGAAGGGCCTCCTGCTCAAGCAACTCACACCGAAGGTGACCGTCGACGGTGCCAACCTCAACGACTTCCTCGGTGTGCGCAAGTACAGCTTCGGCCTGGCCGAGAAGCAGAACCAGGTCGGCCAGGTGGTCGGCCTCGCGTGGACCGAGGTCGGCGGCGACCTGCTCACCATCGAGGCTGTCACCATGCCGGGCAAGGGCGTGATCAGCCGCACGGGTTCGCTCGGTGACGTGATGAAGGAATCGGTCGAGGCCGCGCGCACCGTGGTGCGCAGCCGCTCGCGCCGCCTGGGCATCAAGGACGAGATCTTCGAGAAGCGCGACATCCACATCCACGTGCCCGACGGCGCAACGCCCAAGGACGGCCCGAGCGCGGGTGCCGCCATGACGACGGCCTTCGTCTCGGCGCTCACGGGCATTCCCGTGCGTGCCGACGTCGCGATGACCGGCGAGATCACGCTGCGCGGCGAGGTCACGGCCATCGGTGGGTTGAAGGAAAAACTGCTGGCGGCATTGCGCGGCGGCATCAAGACCGTGCTCATTCCCGAAGAGAACGCGAAAGACCTGCAGGACATTCCCGAGAACGTGAAGAACGGCCTCGAGATCGTGCCTGTGAAGTGGATCGACAAGGTCCTGGAAATCGCGCTCGAGAAAATGCCGGAGCCGCTGTCCGACGAAGAAGTTGCGGCCTCCGCCGCCGCCGTGGCAGAGCTGGCCAAGCAGCGCGAAGCGCGCGCTTCCGAAGGTTCTGTCAAACATTGATTGGCAAAACTTGCCGGGCCCCGAAAAAGTGTTCTATAATTCGAGGCTCGAAACGCGGGAATAGCTCAGTTGGTAGAGCGCAACCTTGCCAAGGTTGAGGTCGAGAGTTCGAGACTCTTTTCCCGCTCCAGTTTTTGAAAAAGGGAAGCAATGCTTCCCTTTTTTTCGCGAGTTCGATTTCGTTTTTCAGCGTGGCGCGATAGCAAAGCGGTTATGCAACGGATTGCAAATCCGTCTAGCCCGGTTCGACTCCGGGTCGCGCCTCCACCTCTCTCTGATCAAGTTCGATCCAACCTCCACTGAAAACGAGCCCCGCCAACCTGCGTTGCCGGGGCTCGTTTTGTTTGGGTTATCGTCGATGTTCAACCCGAGGCCCGGATGGTGAAATTGGTAGACACATCGGACTTAAAATCCGCCGCTTCCTTAATCGGGGCATACGGGTTCGACCCCCGTTCCGGGCACCACATCTAGACAAGGGAGCACACAATGCCTCGTTACAACGCTCCATTTGAAATTCATGTGCACGGCGACGTGCCACTGCGGTCCGACGTCAGCTTCGACCAGATCCAGGAAGCACTCAAGCCGCTGTGGGCCTATGCGGGCGCCAAGTCGCTGGCCGACGGAGCCACGAGCACCTACGAGGAAGAACCCGGCATCCGTTTCGAGCAGAAGGACCACATGCTCCAGATGTGCTGGACGGTGCCGGGCGACGAAGACTTTCGCCAGGCGCTGGACGAGATGTGCATGGCGCTGAACGAGCTCTCGGAGCGCGGGGCGGCCATCGAGGTCACGTTTTACGACACCGACTTCGACGAGGAAGAGGGCGACCCCGAGGAAGAATCCCGCGACGATTTCCTGATGCTGTTCGTCGGCCCCAATCCGGCCGCGATCATGCAGGTGCAGCGCGACTTGCTGGTGGAAGACGTCGTCAACCTGATGGAGCGCCATTTCGACGGTGCGGAGCTCGGCGGTGTCGTCTCCGAAATCGATCGCCTATTCAGCGACCGCTTCGATGCGCTCGTGAATTCGCTCGAGATCGGCAAGCGCCCGCGCGGCACCGGCGGCAGTGGCAGCGGCGGTGGGCATGGCGGCGGCCGCCGTCCGCGCCACCTGCACTGACGTACTCCGCGGAAAGTCCGGCGCCCTGATCGACAACGCCTCATGGCGCTGTTTCCGTCCTCCGCCCTGAACCCCGGCGTGCGCAAGCGCGAGGTGTTCGGCTGGGCGATGTACGACTTTGCGAACTCGGGCTACACCACCGTCGTCATCACGGCCGTATTTGCCGCCTACTTCGTGGGGGGCATTGCCAAGGGGGCGCCCTGGGCGGCCTTTGCATGGACAGCAGCGCTCAGCATTTCCTACGCCATCGTCATGCTCTCGATGCCAGCCATCGGTGCGTGGGCCGACCGGTGCGCAGCCAAGAAGCGCGTGCTTGCCGTGGCGACGCTGGGCTGCGTGGTTGCAACCGCAGCGCTCGCGCTCACACCCGGGTTTTCGGGCACCCAAGGCGTTGCCATCGCCATGGTGCTGGTGATCGTCTCGAACACCTTCTATTCGTATGGCGAGTCGCTGACCGGCGCCTTCCTGCCCGAACTCGCAACAGCCGAGGGAATGGGCAAGGTCAGCGGATGGGGCTGGGGGTTCGGCTATATCGGCGGCATGCTCGCGCTCGGCCTGTGCCTGGCGTACGTGCTGTCGGCCCAGGCCAAAGGCCTGCCGGCATCGCACTTCGTTCCGGTCACCATGCTGATCACGGCGGCCATCTACGGCGCGGCAGCCTCGGCCACTTTTGCATTGCTGCCCGAGCGCGCGCAGCCCCAGGCGGCGACCAAGGCATCGGGCACGTGGCAGCAACTGCGCGCAACCTTCCGCCAAGCTCGCGCGTACCGCGACTTCATGCAACTGCTCATTTGCACCGTCTTCTACCAGGGCGGCGTGGCGGTGGCCATCACGCTTGCCGCCATCTACGCGGAGCAGGTCATCGGCTTTGTTGCGAGCGAGACCATGGTGCTGATCTTCGTGCTCAACCTGGCGGCCGCGCTGGGTGCCTTTAGCTTCGGCTATGTGCAAGACCGCGTGGGCCACAAGATCTCGCTGGCCGCCACGCTGCTGGCATGGATTGCCGTATGCGTGATTGCGGCCATGGCAACCACCAAGGGCGCCTTCTGGTGGGCCGCCGCCATTGCCGGTCTTGCCATGGGCTCGAGCCAGTCGGCCGGCCGCGCGATGACCGGCTACCTCGCGCCGCCGCAGCAGCTTGCAGAGTTCTTCGGGCTGTGGACCTTTGCCACGCGGCTGGCGAGCATCATCGGTCCGCTCATGTTCGGCGCCATCACATGGGCCGCGGGCGGCAACCAGCGCATTGCCATTCTCTCGACAGCGGTGCTGTTCGTGGCGGGATTGCTGCTGTTGCTGCCCATCGACATGGCGCGCGGCCGGGCAGCCGCGCTGCGCAGCCGGTAGAGCCATCGGCTCAGGGCATCTGCTGTTGCTGTAGCGACTTCGGCACGCGGTAGCGCTCGCCGTCGTAGCGCAGCGTCACGTTGCTGAACCGCGCGGGCAGGGCTTTCTCGGTGCAGCCCAGGTCTTCCTGCATTTGCGCGTGGCGCTGCACCAGCGTGCGCGAGAGTTGCAAGTCGGCGTAGCCGTTGCTTGCCGACTTGCCCACCGAAAGCATGGTGCGCAGTTTCTCGAAGCGGCCGGTGCAACTGCTGTCCCATTCGCCGCTGTCGTGGTCGAGCTCTACTTCTTGCAGCACCTGCCGCAGCTTGCTGCCGTGGTGCACGTAAAGGCGAATGGTTTCGCTCGCGGCCGAGCTGCCCGGCGCCGTGCTCCTGTAGCGCACGCGCAGCCCGAATGCGCGCGTGTCGGAAGACAGCACATAGCGCGAGGTGTCGATGCGAATGTCCTGAATGGCGGTTGCGCTGTCTTCGTCGAGCGCCTCGGGCTGGAAGACGCGACCGATGACGGTGTCGCGCTCGGTATTGCCGTTGTCCGGGCGCTGGATGAGCAGCAACTCCAGGTCGAACACCTTGGCGCCCGTGCTGCTGGTTTCGCGCGGCACCGGCAGCACCACGATGCTGCGCCCCGGAAAGGCCGGCCAAGGCTTGCACGCGGCCAGTCGCTCGTCGAGCTGGCGGTTCGGATACAGCTTGGCATGCATGCGCTCGGCCAGGCCGCTCTCGCAGGCTGCATGGCTCAGGCCTGCGGCCGAGAGGCACAGCAGGAGCAGGGTGTGGCGCAAAAACAGGCGCATGCCGAAGGTTTCAGACGGCAGTTGGAGCCGGTACTGCCGTACTTTGTTGTCGAGGCTGCAGCCAGTGCGCGGCGGCCGCTTCGAGCACGGCTAGGTCGCCGCTGCCCTGCAAGACCAGTTCGCCCTCGCCATCGTTCGCAAGCCGACCGAGCGAAGCCAGTACGCGTCGGGTCTGCTGCGCGACCGGTGCGCCGGTATCGATGAAGCGCAGCATGGGCGGTGCATGGCGCTGCAGTTCGTTCTTCACGAGCGGGTAGTGCGTGCAGCCGAGCACCACGGTATCGACCTGGCCCGGCGCATCGCCGAAAGGGCCGGCCTCGACCATGTAGCGTTCGCACAGCGCGGCAATGGCCGCAGTGTCCAGGCCTTCGATCGCCTTCACCAGGCCATCGCAAGGCACCGCACGCACGGTCGCTGATCCTGCGAAAGATTCCCGCAGCGCCGCGTATTTGGCACTGGCCAGCGTCCCGCGCGTGGCCATCACCGAGATGTGCCCGGTGCGGCTCGTTGCCACGGCGGGCTTGAGCGCCGGCTCCAGGCCCACGATGGGCAGCGCCGGATGCTCGGCGCGCAGCAGGTGAATCGCCGCGGTGGTGGCCGTATTGCAAGCCACCACAAGGGCCTTGATGCCGTGATCGGCGATCAGCTGTTCGGTCACCTTGCGCGAACGTTCGATCACATAGGCGTCGCCGCGCTCGCCATACGGCGCATAGGCGGTGTCCGCAAAATAAACGAAGCGTTCGTGCGGCAGTTCGGCGCGCAGCGCGGCGAGCACGCTGAGCCCGCCGACACCGCTATCGAACACACCGATGGAAGGCATCAGAAAACCTCCGCGCTGCGCGCTGCGGTGCGAGCGCCTTCGGGCGGCCGGGCGTCGCTCAAGCTTCTTCCATCATGATGGTCTTGAATTCGCCGCTGGCAATGCGCTTCTGCCACTCGGCCGGGCCGGTGATGTGCGCGCTGGTGCCGCCCGCGTCGACAGCCACGGTCACGGGCATGTCGACCACGTCGAATTCATAGATCGCTTCCATGCCCAGGTCCTCGAAGCCCACCACCTTGGCGGTCTTGATGGCCTTGCTCACCAGGTAGGCGGCGCCGCCCACGGCCATGAGGTAGGCGCTCTTGTGCTTCTTGATGGCTTCGATGGCGACCGGGCCGCGCTCGGCCTTGCCGATCATCGCGATCAGGCCGGTCTTGGCCAGCATCATCTCGGTGAAGCCGTCCATGCGGGTGGCGGTGGTCGGGCCGGCCGGGCCCACGGCTTCGCCCTTCACCGGATCGACCGGGCCGACGTAGTAGATGACGCGGTTGGTGAAGTCCACCGGCAGCTTCTCGCCCTTGGCCAGCATGTCCTGGATGCGCTTGTGCGCGGCGTCGCGGCCGGTGAGCATCTTGCCGTTGAGCAGCAGTGTGTCGCCCGGCTTCCAGCTTGCCACTTCGGCGGGCGTGAGCTTGTCGAGATCGACGCGCTTGCTCTTCTTTTCGTCGGGCGCCCAGTTCACGTCGGGCCACAGGTCCAGCGACGGCGGATCGAGGTACACCGCACCGCTGCCGTCCATCACGAAGTGCGCATGCCGCGTGGCCGCGCAGTTGGGAATCATCGCCACGGGCTTGCTGGCCGCGTGCGTCGGGTACATCTTGATCTTGATGTCGAGCACGGTGGCCAGGCCGCCCAGGCCCTGCGCGCCGATGCCCAGCGCATTGACCTTCTCGTACAGCTCGACGCGCAGCGCCTCGACCTTGCTCAGCTCGGCGCCCGAGGCCTTCTTGGCCTGCAGCTCGTGCATGTCCAGGTCGTCCATCAGGCTTTCCTTGGCCATCAGCGCGGCCTTCTCGGCCGTGCCGCCAATGCCGATGCCCAGCATGCCGGGCGGGCACCAGCCGGCGCCCATGGTGGGCACCGTCTTCAGAACCCAGTCGACCACGCTGTCGCCGGGGTTCAGCATGACCAGCTTGCTCTTGTTCTCGCTGCCGCCGCCCTTGGCCGCTACCGTCACTTCGACGGTGTTGCCCGGAACGATCTCGGTGAAGATCACCGCGGGCGTGTTGTCCTTCGTGTTCTTGCGGTCGAACTGCGGATCGGCCACGACCGAGGCGCGCAGTGTGTTGTCGGGGTGGTTGTAGCCGCGGCGCACGCCTTCGTTGACGGCATCGTCCAGGCTGCCTGTGAAGCCGCCCCAGCGAACGTCCATGCCCACCTTGAGGAACACGTTGACGATGCCGGTGTCCTGGCAGATCGGGCGGTGCCCGGTCGCGCTCATCTTGCTGTTGGTCAGGATCTGCGCAATGGCGTCCTTGGCGGCGGGGCTCTGCTCGCGCTCGTAGGCTTTGGCCAGGTGGGCGATGTAATCGGCGGGGTGGTAGTAGCTGATGTACTGCAGCGCGGCGCTGATCGATTCGATCAGGTCGGCCTGCTGGATCGTGGTCGTCATGGTGGGGGGTGTTCTTTTGAGTGTGGAAACGCCCCCCGATTATCTCAGCCGCCGCGTTCTACCTGGCGGCGGCCCGGGCTTCCTCGATCCAGCCGTCGAACAGCGGCCGGTGCGCCCGGATCCAGCCGTCGGTGTGGCGCTCCAGGTCTTGCTGGGTGTTGGCGCCCTGGCTCATGCGCAGGTTCTGGGCATTGATGTCGCCGATCGGCAGTTTCATCACCTCGAACAGCCTGCCGGCGGCCGGATTCTTCTCGACGAAAGCCCTGTTGGCGACGATCTGCTCCTGGTTGGCCTGGAACCCGTAGTTCTTGCCGTTGGGAAGCTGCGTGTCCGCACCGCCGCCCTGGGAGGACGAGAAGGGCACCTGCAGCCACACCACGTCTGCACCCGGCCGAAGCACGGCGCTGACCCAGTAGGGCGTCCAGGTGTAGTACAGCACCGGCTTGTCCTGCTTGAAGCGGGCGATGGTGTCGGCCATCAGTGCGGCGTAGCTGCCCTGCTTGTGGGTGACGGTGTCGCGCAGCTGGTAGGCAGTGAGGTGGTTCTCGATCGCCAGCTCGCACCCCCAGCCGGGGTTGCAGCCCGTGAGGTCGGCCTTGCCGTCGCCGTCCGCATCGAAGAGCCTGGCGATTGCCGGGTCCTTCAGTTGCGCGATGTTGGTGATGTTGTATTGCTCGGCCGTCTTGCGATCGATGAGGTAGCCCTGCACTGCGCCGTCGGAGTACACGCCGGTGCGCGAGAGCTTTGCATCGCCGCCGCTGTTCTTGTAGAAGTCCGCGTGCAGCAGGCTCCAGTGGTTGGCCATGAAAGTGGCGTCTCCGTTGGCAATGGCCAGGTGCTCGGTGGCGGGCTCGAGGTCCTTCATGGGTTCAACCGTGTAGCCGAGCTTTTCGAGCGCGCGCATCACGAGCAGTGTCTGGAACGCCTCTTCCGCGAGCGAGCTCTTCAGCGGCTGCACGGTAACGCCCTTGCCGGGCAGGTCATTGGCGGCCTGTGCGGTTGCGCCCATGGCAATGAAGCCAAGCGCGAGCAGGCCGCGGGCGATGAGAAGACGGGTTTTCTTCATGCGTTGGTTTCCTCCGTGGCCTGTCATTGCGTGGAAAACGCGGGAACCGGCGCGCCCGCATCGCGCGAAGGCGTGCCCACGAGGCGCTGCAGCACGCGCAGCGCAAGACCCGCAGGACCCGTGTGCCACCAGCGCCGCCCGGCGCTGCGGCGCGACTTGCCCATCGCCTGCGTCAGCCGGTCGAGCGAAATCGCCAGCAGCACGATGCCCAGGCCGCCCACGGTTGCCAGGCCCATGTCGAGCCGCCCGATGCCGCGCAACACCATCTGGCCCAAGCCGCCCACCGCGATCATCGAGGCGATCACCACCATCGACAGCGACAGCATCAGCGCCTGGTTGATGCCCGCCATGATCGATGGCATGGCCAGCGGCAGCTGCACCTTCACCAGCATCTGCCAGGGTGAGGCGCCGTAGGCGCGCGCGGCCTCGATCAGGTCGGGCCGCACCTGGCGCAGGCCCAGGTTGGTCAGGCGCACCAAGGGGGCCAGCGCGAAGATGATCGTCACGATCACGCCAGGCACGTTGCCAATGCCGAACAGCATCACGACCGGCACGAGGTACACGAAGGCCGGCGTGGTCTGCATCGCGTCGAGCACGGGCCGCATGATCCGCTGGGCGCGGTCGCTGCTGGCCAGCAGCACACCGAGCGGCAGGCCGATGATCATGCAGAAGACCAGCGAGGTCAGCACCAGCGACAAGGTCACCATGGCCTCGGGCCAGATGCCCAGCATGGCCACGAGCAGCAGCGCCGCCGTGGTGCCGATGGCGAGCGCGCGGCCCGCAAACTGCCAGGCGAAGAGGCCGATGAGCGCGATCATCGCGAGCGTCGGCAGGCCGGTCAGCAGGCCCTGCACCCAATTCAGCGTGCTGTCGATGGGCAGGCGCACCGTCTGGAAGAAGGGGCGGAAATGCTCGACCACCCAGCCTAGGCCCTGGTTGATCCAGGATTCGACAGGGAGGGAGCCGTCCCAGAGGCGGTGCAGTTGAAATCCGCTGGCGGCGCTGTCGGCTTGGCCGGCGAGCTGATGGGCCGCGTCCACCGGCGCGTCGAGCCAGGCGCTGGTGGCCGAGGTGTCGGGCGAGGCCGAGAGCGCCTCCCACGGATCGACGAAGGCCGCGGGCTCCGCCGCCGTGTTCAACGCGGCGCCGAGGTCTGGCGCGTTCAGGTCGGAAGAAGGCAATGTGGTGTCATTCATCGTTCGGTTGTCCTTCGTGAATTCAGTGCGGCTCGGCGGCGAGGGCGGGCGCGGCATGAGGGGAGACCGGCTCGATCGGCGGCGTGTCGCGGTCCAAAAACTTGAGCAGCGTCGTCTTGCTGATTGCGCCGCAGAAGCGGCCGTCGCCCGCCACCACCGGCAGCGCGCACGGCGCCTGCGCAAGCTGGCCGATCAGGCCGGCCACCGGCGCCTCGGCGTCGATGCGCGGCAGGTCGGCCAGGAACGCATGCTGCAGCCCGAGCGGACCCGAATGCCCGTCGAGCGCGCCGCGCAGCGTGTCGGCCGACACCACGCCGAGGAAGCGCTTGTTCGGGCTGGTCACGTAGGCGAAATCGCGGTCCTGGTCTTCCAGCAGCTTGAGCGCCGCGCGCGCACCGCGCTCGGGGTGCTCGCACACCACCGTGAGCGACTTGCGCGCGATGTCCGCCGCCTTGAAGACGGCCGCCGCGTCCACGCCCCGCACAAAGCTGCGCACGTAGTCGTCGGCAGGGCTGCGCAGGATCTCGTCGGGCGTGCCGACCTGGATCACCCGGCCGTCCTTCATGATCGCGATGCGGTCGCCGATGCGCATGGCTTCGTCGAGGTCGTGCGAGATGAAGACGATGGTGCGGCGCTGCTCTTGCTGCAGGCGCAGCAGCTCCGACTGCATCTCGGTGCGGATGATCGGGTCGAGCGCGGAGAAGGCCTCGTCCATCAACAGGATCGAAGGGTCCGAAGCCAGCGCCCGCGCCAGGCCTACTCGCTGCTGCATGCCGCCGGAGAGCTCGTCGGGGTAGCTGTCGCCCCAGCCCGCAAGACCCACCTGTGCGAGCGCCTTGTCGGCTTGCGCAAGGCGATCCTTCTTGCCGGTGCCCGAGAGCTCCAGGCCGAACGCGGTGTTCTCGCGCACCGTCATGTGCGGCATCAGCGCGAATGACTGGAACACCATGCTGATGTCCTTGCGGCGCAGCGCGCGTAGCTTGGTGTCGGAGTGCTCGTTGATGTCGGCGCCGTCGATCACGATGCGGCCCGCGGTCGGCTCGATCAGCCTGTTCAAGAGGCGCACCAGCGTCGACTTGCCAGAGCCCGAGAGGCCCATGATCACGAAGATCTCGCCGGCCTGGATCTCGAAGGTGGCATCGAAGACGCCGATCGACTGGCCTGTTTGCGCAAGGATTTCCTTCTTCGAAAAACCTTGGCGGACCAGCTCGAGTGCTTGCTCGGGCGAATCGCCGAACACCTTGAAAACATGGTCGATGAGAATTCCTTTGGCCATACGCCGGGGGCTCCTTGTGTGATGTTTGGACACAGCGCCGCCCCTGGGGTATGAGGCGGCAACGGTCACGCCATCAGCCGAGGGGAGGCTGAGCACAGAGCGCGAGAAAACGCGTGCAATGGCCCGGCGAACCTCTAGGGCTGCCGACAGGCACTGAAGACGACGTGGCGACGAAACCAGTGCCCGCCGAAAGGTGGCGTGGCAGTGGGACCGGAAACGATCCGGCCGGTTTTGCCGGGCATGGCCTGGCAGGAGAACCTTGCACCGCGACGGGATTCGGAGATCCGCGAGTAGTGCAGGGCCGACCAACATGACTTGTCGGTCGTCTGGAGCCTTCGATTATAACTTTTTGACATGACGCGAGTCAACCCAACGGGCGTAACGTCATGTTGGCTGCGGCCCCCCGAATGGCCCCGTCAAATGCGAGCTATTCTTATTGGCCGATACTGGGCCCCGCGCCCGTTGAGGCGGCGCGACCATCCAAGACTGCGGAGCTTTCTCTCATGACGACTTCCCCCAAGACCCGTGCCGAGCGCGACACCTTCGGACCGATCGATGTGCCGGCCGACAAGCTGTGGGGCGCGCAGACGCAGCGCTCGCTGCAGAATTTCGACATCTCCGGCGAGCAGCAGCCGCGCGAGATCATCAAGGCACTGGCGCAGGTCAAGCGCGCTTCGGCGGTGGTCAACCACGCGCTGGGTCTTCAAGACGAAAAGAAGACCAAAGCCATCGTGGCCGCGGCCGATGAAGTCATCGCCGGCAAGCACCCGGGTGAGTTTCCGCTCGTGGTGTGGCAGACCGGCTCGGGCACGCAGACCAACATGAACGTGAACGAGGTGCTGGCCAACCGCGCGAGCGAACTGCTCGGCGGTGAGCGCGGGGAAGGGCGCCTTGTGCACCCGAACGACGACGTGAACCGCAGCCAGTCGAGCAACGACGTGTTCCCCACCGCCATGCACGTGGCGGCCGTCGAGGCCATCACGCACAGGCTGTTGCCGGCTATTGCCAAGCTGCGCGGCACGCTTGAACAAAAGTCGAAGGACTTTGCAGATATCGTGAAGATCGGCCGCACCCATCTGCAGGACGCCACGCCGCTCACGCTGGGCCAGGAGTTCTCGGGCTACGTGGCGCAATTGGCGCACGGCGAAGCGCATGTGCGCGCCGCGCTGCCGCACCTGTGCGAACTGGCGCTCGGCGGCACGGCCGTGGGCACTGGGCTCAATGCGCCCAAGGGCTATGCGGAGCAGGTGGCGGCCGAACTCGCAAAGCTCACGGGCCTGCCTTTCGTGACGGCGCCAAACAAGTTCGAAGCCATGGCCAGCGTCGATGCGCTGGTGCATGCGCACGGCGCGCTCAAGACGCTCGCGGCCAGCATGACCAAGATTGCCAACGACGTGCGCTGGCTCGCGAGCGGCCCGCGCAGCGGCATTGGCGAGCTGAGCATTCCCGAGAACGAACCCGGCTCGTCGATCATGCCGGGCAAGGTCAACCCGACCCAGAGCGAGGCCATCACGATGCTGGCCGCGCAGGTGTTCGGCAACGACGTCGCCATCAACATCGGCGGCGCTTCGGGCAACTTCGAACTGAATGTGTTCCGCCCGATGGTGGCGCACAACTTCCTGCAGAGCGTGCGCCTGCTGGCCGACGGCATGGTGAGCTTCAACGACCACTGCGCGGTGGGCATCGAGCCGAACCGCGAGCGCATCACCGAGCTGGTGCAGCGCTCGCTGATGCTGGTGACCGCGCTCAACACGCACATCGGCTACGACAAGTCGGCCTACATCGCGAAGAAGGCGCACAAGGAAGGCACGAGCCTTCGCGAGGCTGCGATTGCTTCGGGGCACCTCACGGCCGAACAGTTCGACCAGTGGGTGGTGCCGGAGAACATGACCGGCCGTTGATCAGTACCCGATGGTGTA
Organism: Variovorax paradoxus; assembly: GCF_009755665.1. Lineage (NCBI taxonomy): Bacteria > Pseudomonadati > Pseudomonadota > Betaproteobacteria > Burkholderiales > Comamonadaceae > Variovorax > Variovorax paradoxus. The sequence goes on along the minus strand of NZ_CP046622.1, from coordinate 3,307,664 downwards.
GCGCTGGCGCGAGTGCGCGGGCTTCTCGAGTTCGTCGATGAACGCGATCGCGTAGTCCTCGAAAGTGATCCAGCTGCGGCCTTCGGCGCTCACCAGCAGGTCGTCCTTGCCGAGGCGGAATTTGCCGGTGCGCTCGCCTTCGACGAATTCGGCCGAGGGCGAAAGAAAGGTCCAGTCGAGTTCCTTCTCATTGCGCAGCGCGTCGAGGAACACGCCGCCGGCCGTTGCTTCGGCCTTGTAGGCGTCGGGGAAGTTCGGCGTGTCGATCACCTTCAGCCCCGGTGCCGCGAACAGGCTGCCGGCGCCGCCGACTACCAGCAAGCGCTTCACGCCCGCCCGCTTCACCGGCTCGATGATGGCCGCTGGCGGCACCGTGGAGAAGTGCGCGGCGCTGAACACCGCGTCGTGGCCGGCCACGGCCTTTTCGAGTGCTGCACCGTCCAGCACGTCGAGGTCGACCGCCTTCACGTTGGCACGGCCCGAGAGCTTGTCGCTGGCCTTGCGTGCAATGGCCGTCACGGTATGGCCGCGGCGCAGGGCCTCTTCGAGAAGGCGGCCGCCGGCGCGACCGGTGGCGCCGATGATGGCAATGTGGCTCATGAATGCTCCAGGAAAGTTGATTCGATGAAACGCATCTTAGGTTTCTGGTTTCGAAAGAAATACCTCGATTTCCGCGTTTCTTTATTCCTAAAATCGTTCGAATGGATCGTTTGAACGCAATGCGGGTCTTCGTGACCGTGGTGGATTCGGGCAGCCTCTCTGCCGCAGCCGACAAGCTCGACCTTTCTCGGCCGGTGGTGACACGCTATGTGGCCGAGCTGGAGCAATGGACCGGCGCGCGCCTCTTGCACCGCACCACGCGCCGCCTGAGCCTTACCGCGGCGGGCGAAGAACTGCTGCCGCGCTGCCGCCAAGTGCTCGAACTGGCGGGCGACATGCAGGCCGCGGTGCGGCACCCGGCGGAGGCGCCGCGCGGCCAGTTGCGCATCACGGCCAGCACCTCGTTCGCGCAGGCGCAGCTGGCCGACGCCGTGGCCGACTATGTGCGGCTCTATCCCGGCGTGGCGGTCGACCTGGTGCTGCTCGACCGGGCAGTGAACCTGGTGGACGAGCGCATCGATCTCGCGATCCGGGTGGCGGTGGAGATCGATCCCAACCTGATTGCGCGCAGGCTCACGGATTGCCGTTCGGTGGTGTGCGCTTCGCCCGGGTATCTGAAGGAGCACGGCGAGCCGCTGCGCGTGGAGGAGCTGGCCCAGCGCAACTGCCTGACGCACTCGTACTTCGGACGCAGCCTCTGGAATTTCACCCGCAAGGACGACGGTACGCCCGTTTCGGTGGCCGTGGGCGGCAATGTGTCGACCAACGATGCCGCGAGCCTGATGCAGCTTGCTCGGTCGGGGGCCGGCATCACGATGCTGCCAACCTACCTGACGGCCTGCCTGCTGCGCTCCGGCGAACTGGTGAGGTTGTTTCCGGAGTTCGAGCCGCAGGTGGTCGGCATGTATGCGGTGTATGCCTCGCGCAAGCACATGCCCGCCACGCTGCGCACGATGCTCGATTTTCTGGCCGGCCGGTTCACCGAGGTACCGGCCTGGGATTTGCCGCGCGCCGGCTGAACCCCGGGGTCGGATCGGCCCGCGTCAGTGCCCGTCGCCGCGCGGCGCGTTCGACGCCATGAGCTTGTCGGTGTAGGCAATGGCCATGGCCGAGAACAGGAAGGCGATGTGAATCACCGTCTGCGCAATCAGCACGCGATCGGTGTAGTTGTCGGCGTTGATGAAGGTCTTCAGCAGGTGGATCGAGCTGATGCCGATGATGGCCGTGGCCAGCTTGACCTTGAGCACCGAGGCGTTCACATGGCTCAGCCACTCGGGCTGGTCGCGGTGGCCTTCCAGGTCCATGCGGCTCACGAAGGTTTCGTAGCCGCCGACGATCACCATGATGAGCAGGTTGGAGATCATCACCACGTCGATCAGCGCCAGCACCACCAGCATGATCACGGTTTCGTTGAGCGTGCCCACCGGCGCGGTGGTCTTGTAGCCGATGCTGGTGATCAGCGCCTGCAGCGCGTCCTTGTTGCCGAAGGCGGCTTCGACAAGGTGCAGCAGTTCGACGAGGAAGTGCACCACGTACACCGCTTGCGCCACGATCAGGCCCAGGTACAGCGGCAGCTGCAGCCAGCGACTGGCAAAAATCAGCTTGGGCAGCGGGCGAAGCGGCGAGCCACGCGCTGGTACGGGCGGGTTCCGGGTATCGAAAGGGTCGGGAGCGGACATCGGGAGGAAGGTTGGAAACGACCGGCGATTCTAGGGGTGCCCCCGTGTCCGGCCCGTGATAACCCTGCGAACTAATATCGGACCGTCAGTGACCCGTAAGTGGCTCCGCCGACATTACGGCCGCACCTACCCAGGAGACAAGAGAATGAGCAGCAGCGCATCGAAGAACATCGAATCCGTTCTGGTCGAGAACCGCGTGTTCCCGCCCGACACCCGTGCCACCCAAGGTGCCCGCATCGCCGGCATGGCCGCCTACGAGGCGCTGTGCAAGGAAGCCGAGCAGGACTTCGAAGGCTTCTGGACCCGCCAGGCCCAGGCCAACCTCAACTGGACCAAGCCGTTCACCCGCACGCTCGACGAGTCGAAGGCGCCGTTCTACGAATGGTTCGGCGACGGCGAGCTCAACGCGAGCGCCAATTGCCTGGACAAGCACATGGGCACGCCGGTCGAGAACAAGACCGCCATCGTCTTCGAGGCCGACGACGGCACCGTCACCAACGTCACCTACAAGGAACTGCTCGGCCGCGTGAGCCAGTTTGCCAACGCGCTCAAGGCCGCCGGCATCCAGAAGGGCGACCGCGTCATCATCTACATGCCGATGACGGTCGAAGGCGTGATCGCCATGCAGGCCTGCGCGCGCATCGGCGCCACGCACAGCGTGGTGTTCGGCGGCTTCTCGGCCAAGGCGCTGCAGGAGCGAATCATCGACGCCGGCGCGGTGGCCGTCATTACCGCCAACTACCAGCTGCGCGGCGGCAAGGAACTGCCGCTCAAGGCCATCGTCGACGACGGCATTGCGATGGGCGGCTGCGAGTCGATCAAGACTGTGTTCGTCTACGAGCGCACGCCCTCCGCGTGGAACCGCGTCGAAGGCCGCGATAAGACATTCGACGAGGCGCTGAAGGGCCAAAGCACCGACTGCCCGCCAGTGCCAGTGAACGCCGAGCATCCGCTCTTCATCCTCTACACGTCGGGCTCCACCGGCAAGCCCAAGGGCGTGCAGCACGCCACCGGCGGCTACCTGCTGTGGGCCAAGCTCACGATGGACTGGACCTTCGACATCAAGCCCGAAGACGTGTTCTGGTGCACCGCCGACATCGGCTGGATCACCGGCCACACGTATGTGGCCTACGGTCCGCTCGCGGCCGGCGCCACGCAGGTGGTGTTCGAGGGCATTCCTACGTTCCCGCACGCGGGCCGCTTCTGGCAGATGATCGAGAAGCACAAGGTCTCGGTGTTCTACACCGCGCCCACCGCCATCCGCTCGCTCATCAAGGCGGCCGAAGGAGACGAGAAGGTGCACCCCAAGAACTGGGACCTGACCAGCCTGCGCATCCTCGGTTCGGTGGGCGAGCCCATCAACCCCGAGGCATGGATGTGGTACCACCGCAATATCGGCGGCGAGCGTTGCCCCATCGTCGACACCTTCTGGCAGACCGAAACCGGCGGCCACGTGATCACGCCGCTGCCGGGCGCCACGCCGCTGGTGCCGGGCTCGTGCACCTTGCCGCTGCCGGGCATCATGGCCGCCATCGTCGACGAAACCGGCAAGGACCTGCCCAACGGAGCGGGCGGCATGCTGGTCATCAAGCGGCCCTGGCCCTCGATGATCCGCACCATCTGGAATGACCCCGAGCGCTTCAAGAAGAGCTACTTCCCCGAAGAGATGGGCGGCACCATCTACCTGGCGGGCGACGGTGCGGTGCGCAGCGCCGACCGCGGCTACTTCCGCATCACCGGCCGCATCGACGACGTGCTCAACGTGTCGGGCCACCGGCTCGGCACGATGGAAATCGAATCGGCGCTCGTCTCCAAGACCGACCTCGTGGCCGAAGCCGCCGTGGTCGGCCGGCCCGACGACGTGACGGGCGAGGCCGTGTGCGCTTTCGTCGTGCTCAAGCGCAGCCGCCCCACCGGTGAAGAGGCCAAGCAGATTGCCAACGAGCTGCGCGCCTGGGTCGCGAAGGAAATCGGGCCCATTGCCAAGCCGAAGGACATCCGCTTTGGCGACAACCTGCCCAAGACACGCAGCGGCAAGATCATGCGGCGCCTGCTGCGCAGCATCGCCAAGGGCGAAGCGATCACGCAGGACACGTCCACGCTCGAAAATCCTGCAATTCTGGAACAGTTGTCACAGACCAATTGATTCGATCTGTAGGACATGGCCGTTAGTGGGAAGCAGGGGCCGTTGCGGCCCGCGGCCTGAGGTACAACCAGCGGAGTTGCCGTGCGCCGGGGCGCACATGGCCGTTCCGTTGTGTTAGACCTGTTCGAAGGAGGCCCCCATGGGTGTGAGATCTGCTTTCCTGTTTGCCATTCTGCTGCTGATCGCGGCCCTTGCCGCGCTCAACTGGGGCACGCTGTCTTCGCCCGTGCCGGTCTCGCTGGGCTTCATGACCATTTCCGCGCCGCTGGGCTTGATGATGCTGGGGCTTACCGTCGCCCTGGGCGTGTTCTTCCTGGTCTATGTGCTGTACCTGCACAGCTCGGTGCTGCTGGACGCGAAGCGCCACAACAAGGAAATGCAGGTGCAGCGCGACCTTGCCGACAAGGCCGAGGCTTCGCGCTTTACCGAGCTGCGCAACTTCCTTGAAGCACAAGAGAACAAGCACATGGCGGAGAACGCCGAGCGCCATGCCGCATTGGTTGCGAGGCTGGGGCAGGTCGAGAGCGTGATTCGTCAGCGCTCGGAGCAGTCGGACAACACCGTGGCTGCGCACATCGGCCAGCTCGAAGACCGCATCGAGCGCCGGCCGCTGCCCACGGACATCGATCCGCGGGTTTGATCAGCGCGTCGACAGCACCCAGGCAGCAAGCTTCTTTGCGTCCGCTTCGCTGACCTGGTTGTTGGCTGGCATCGGCACCGGACCCCACACGCCCGAACCACCCTTGATGATCTTCGTTGCGAGCATGTCGGCGGCGCCGGCATTGCCCTTGTACTTGGCGGCCACGTCCTTGAACGAGGGGCCGAGCACCTTGCGCTCCACCGCATGGCAGCTCATGCAGTTTTTCGACGTGGCCAGCGCCAGGTCGGCGAAAGCAGGGGCGGCCAGGCCAAGGCCCAAAACAGCGAACGACAGGAGTCTTTTCATGGGGCTTATTTCGTAATGGCTAGGTTACATTCGATCTAACGCGATTGTAGGTAACGCCGTGTACCGGCGTCCGGAAGCGTTTCCAACAAAACCCGAGGGATTCGCGATGCTTTTTCTGCTGTTGGGCCTGCTGGGCATAGGTCTCAAATACTTCGAAGTGGGCATGGTCGCCGGCTGGAGCTGGTGGATCGTGCTGTCGCCTTTTGCGCTGGCCGTGGCGTGGTGGGCCTGGGCCGATTCGTCGGGCTATACCAAGCGCAAGGTCGTCGAGCGCGAAGAGCGCCGCAAGCAGGCGCGCATCGACCGCCAGCGCAGCAACATGGGCCTGCCGCCCAACAACCGCCCGAAGCGCTGACACCCGAGTGGGCGCGGCATCGTAAATTGCACGCGTTGCGGCCCACGCCATGGACGAAGAAACCATCCAGCATGCGGTGCTGGTCTTCGGGCTCTCGCTCTTGCTCGGGCCTGCCATCGGCGGATTGGCCGGATGGCTCAAGAACTTTTTCTGGGGCGTCGGCATTGGCGCGCTGCTGATCGGCTGCGCCGGGCTGTATGCCGCGGCAACCATCGGGTGGCAGCGATACCAATCGATTGAAGGCACCGCCAGCGTACAGGGCAGCCTGGTCGATTTTGTCGAAGAGCGCAGCAAGGACAGCAACGGCCGCACGACGGTTTCGCGCGCCCCGGTGGTCGAGTACGTCGCCGCCGACGGCCAGAAACGCCTGGTCAAGGGCCTTGGCGGCGGCTTGTCGGACAAGGAATGGGGCGACGCTGTCGAGGTGCGCTACAGCATCGCCGACCCGGCGCACGCGCTGATCGCCGATTTCCAGAACATGTGGGGCCCCGTGTGGGGATTCGGCATCTTCGGGCTGTTCCCGACGATGTTCGGCCTGTTCTTCACCGGCATGGCCATCAACGAAGGGCGCCCCGTCAAGCGGCCCGTGCAGCGTGCGGCCACGCCCACGCAGCAGCGCTGGCGCACGCGCGGCACCGTGATGGCCAACCTCGTTTTCGTGGCCGGCTTCGCCGTGTGTTTTCTCTACCCGGGCGAGAGCATGGGAAAGGCACTCGGCGCCGGGTTCATGACCATCGGCGCCGGTGCGTTGCTGCACTTTGCGGTGCAGAGTTTCCCTCCGGCCATGGCGTTCGAATCCCGCAGCATCCTCGCGATCGTCGGCCTCGGGTTTCTGGCCTTCGGCTACGGCGCGTGGATGATGCTGGCCTGAGGCTTTCTCAGAACTTGTCGAGCACCGCGCCCGAGCTGGCGCTCGAGGCATTGAACGCGAACTTGGCCTGCACGCCGCGCGTGTAGCGCGGAGCCGGCGGCTTCCAGCCTTCGCGGCGCTTGGCAAGCTCGGCTTCGGGCACGTTGAGTTCGAGCACCAGCTTGTGCGCATCGATCGTGATCGAGTCGCCTTCGTTCACGAATGCAATGGTGCCGCCCGCCGCCGCTTCGGGTGCCACATGGCCGACCACCATGCCCCAGGTACCGCCCGAGAAGCGGCCGTCGGTGATCAGGCCCACGCTTTCGCCCAGGCCCGCGCCGATGAGCGCGCCCGTTGGCGCCAGCATTTCGGGCATGCCCGGGCCGCCCTTGGGGCCCAGGTAGCGCAGCACCATCACGTCGCCCGCCTTGATCTTGCCGTCGAGAATGGCCTTGAGCGCCGACTGCTCGTCATCGAACACGCGCGCAGGGCCGGTGATCACGGGGTTCTTCAGGCCGGTGATCTTGGCGACTGCGCCTTCGGGCGAGAGGTTGCCCTTCAGGATGGCCAAGTGGCCTTCGTCGTACATCGGGTTATCGATGGGGCGGATCACGTCCTGGTCGGCGCGCGGCACGTCGGGCACGTCCTTCAGCACCTCGGCAATCGTCTGGCCGGTGATGGTGATGCAGTCGCCGTGCAGCAGGCCCGCGTTCAGCAGCACCTTCATCACCTGCGGAATGCCGCCGGCCTGGTGCAGGTCGACCGCCAGGTACTTGCCGCTCGGCTTCAGGTCGCAGATCACCGGAACCTTCTTGCGCATGCGCTCGAAGTCGTCGATGGTCCATTCGACTTCAGCCGCGTGCGCAATCGCCAGGAAGTGCAGCACCGCGTTGGTCGAGCCGCCCGTGGCCATGATGACGGCGACCGCGTTCTCGATGGCCTTCTTGGTCACGATGTCGCGCGGCTTCAGGTCTTTCTTGATCGCCTCGATCAGCACCTTGGCCGATTCCTTGGCCGAGTTGGCCTTTTCGTCGTGCGGGTTGGCCATGGTCGACGAATAGGGCAGCGAAATGCCCAGCGCCTCGAATGCGCTGGACATGGTGTTGGCCGTGTACATGCCGCCGCACGAGCCGGTGCCCGGAATGGCGCGCTTCTCGATCTCCAGCAGGTCTTCGTCGCTCATGTTGCCGGCGGCGTTCTGGCCCACGGCTTCGAACACGCTCACGATGTTGAGGTCTTGCCCCTTGTACTTGCCCGGCAGGATGGTGCCGCCGTACACGTAGATGGCCGGCACGTTGGCGCGCAGCATGCCCATGAGGCCGCCGGGCATGTTCTTGTCGCAGCCGCCGACCACCAGCACGCCGTCCATCCACTGGCCGCCCACGCAGGTCTCGATGCAGTCGGAGATGACCTCGCGGCTCACCAGCGAGTACTTCATGCCTTCGGTGCCCATGGCCATGCCGTCGGAGATGGTGGGGGTGCCGAACACCTGCGCGTTGCCGCCCGCCTCCTCGATGCCGGCAATGGCCGCGTCGGCCAGCTTCTGCAGGCCCGAGTTGCACGGGGTGATGGTGCTGTGGCCGTTGGCCACGCCGACCATCGGCTTCTTGAAGTCGCTCTCTTCGTAGCCCATGGCGTAGAACATCGAGCGGTTGGGCGCGCGGCTCTTGCCTTCGACGATGTTGGCGCTGCGGCGGTTGATCTGGATTGGCTTGGTGTCCATGTCGGTGTCTCTTCTCGTGGGGAATTCTCGGGGAGGGTCAAGTATCGGACTTCTCATTGATTCATTCCAATCCATTTTTCCGCGCCGATTGATATGCTTGGCATATGAAAGATGCTTTGATCGACCTGCGCGCCTGGCGCCAGTTCGTGGCCGTGGCAGAGGAACTGCACTTCGGCCGCGCCGCGCTGCGGCTGCACATGACCCAGCCGCCGGTGACGCAGGCCATTGCCCAGCTCGAGAAAACACTGGGCGTCGTGCTGTTCGACCGCACGCGCCGCCGCGTGGCGCTCACGCCGGCCGGCGAGGCGCTGCTGCCCGACGTGCGCGAGCTGCTAGCGCGCGCCCAGGCGCTGCCGGCGCGGGCGCGCGCGGCGGCGGCGGGGCAGGTGGGCCGCGTGCGCATCGCCTTTGTCTCGACCGTCGGCTTCGAGCAGCTGCCGGCCTGGGTGCGCGAATTCCGCGTGCGCTGCCCGGAGGTGGCGCTCGAACTGGTCGAAGCCACGGGCGACGTGCAGATCGAGGCCTTCGCGCGCGGCGAGATCGACGCCGGCCTGATGCTGCATTCGCCGGGTGCCGCGCCGCCTGGGCTGGCGCGCCTGCCGGTAGAGGAAGAGGCACTGGTGCTGGCGCTGCCCTCGCAGCACCGGCTCGCGCGTGCGCGGCCCGTGCCGCTGGCCGAGGCGCTGGCCGAGCCGCTCGTGATCTTCCCGCGCCGCATCGTGCCATCGCTGCACGATGCGGTCTTCGATCTCTATCACGCGGCGGGCCGCACGCCGCAAGTGGCGCAGGAGGCCATCCAGATGCAGACCATCGTCAATCTCGTCTCGGGCGGCATCGGCGTGGCCTGGGTACCGCGCAGCGTGATGCAGTTCCGGCGCGCGGGGGTGGTCTATCGGCAGGCCGGCGAGTTCAAGGGCACCGGCCGGCGCCGCGTGGCGCTGCCGGTCTGCGAAACCAGCCTCGTGTGGCCCGCGCAGGCCGCGCATCCGGCGCTGGCGCGTTTCGTGGAATTCGTGCGCGAGCGCACGGGGCGGGCACGGCCGGCGTAGGGCCGCCTACCTGCGCGGCGTTCGTGCGCCGGCCGGCCGCGGTGCTTCGGGCGCATCGAGCGACGCGGCGAGCAGCATCTCGACCCAGCCCGCGAAGGCCTGCATCCGGCGCGATAGGTTGCGCCGGTGCGGATAGATCAGGTGCACCGGCAGCGGCTGGGCGCGCGCCTCGGGCAGCACCTCGGCCAGCTCGCCGGCCGCGAGGTGTTCGCGCACGTCGTAGGCCGGGATCTGGATCAGCCCCAGCCCCGCCAGCGCGCAGGCGATGTAGGTCTCGGCGTTGTTCGCGCTCACCTGGCTGCGCATGCGCAGCGTCGCGGTCTCGCCGTCGCGCTGCCACTCCCACGGCGCCGCGCGGCCGCTGGTCGGCGAGGCGTAGTTGACCGCGAGGTGCTCGGGCAGGTCCGCCGGCGCGCGCGGCGTGCCATGGCGGGCCAGGTAGGCCGGGCTCGCGCAATTGATCAGCGTGAAATGCCCGAGCGGCCGCGCCACCAGGCTGCTGCTCGCCAACGGACCCACGCGCAGCGCGCAATCGACACCTTCGAGCACCAGGTCCACGGCGCGGTCGCTGGAGCCGAGTTCGAGCTCGATCGCCGGGTAGCGCTCGAAGAAATCCGGCAGCGCCGGCGCAATGAGCCGCCGCGCGATGCGGCTCGGCACGTCGACCTTGAGCCGTCCGCTGACGTGGCTGCGCGACGGGAGGAACTGCTGCTCGATGTCTTCCATGTCGGCCACCAGCGTGCGGGCCCGCTCCAGCAGCACTTCGCCGTCGGGCGTGAGGCCGACGCGCCGCGTGGTCCGGTGCAGGAGGCGCGAGCCCAGCTTCGCCTCGAGCTGCTGCACCGCGGTGGAGATGGTGGCGCGCGGCAGCGCGAGCCGATCGGCCGCACGCGTGAAGCTGCCGGTTTCGGCCACGCGCAGGAACACCTTGAGAAGGTCGATGCGGTCCATGCGTGCTGTCTGGATTGTTTGTGATTGTCAGAACAGTCTAGCGCCGGATTGTTGATTTATTTTGGAACTTGCCATCAATAGACTGAAGCTTCCCGATTCACATCAACGCTCTTCAGCAGGAGGCCATTCCATGTCCGCACGCACTCTCCAGAACAAGGTCGCCGTCATCGCCGGCGGCGGCAAGAACCTCGGCGCGCTCATCGGCCATCAACTGGTCGACGGCGGCGCCCGCGGCATCGCGATCCACTACAACAGCGACGCCTCGCGCAAGGAGGCGGAGAAGACCGCCGCCGAACTCGAGGCCAAGGGCGCCGGCACGCTGCTGGTGCAGGGCGACCTGGCCGTGGTGGAGAGCAGCGCGAGGCTGTTCGACCAGGCGGTGGCGCACTTCGGTCAGGTCGACATCGCCATCAACACCGCGGGCGTGGTGATCAAGAAGCCGATCCTCGATGTCACCGAAGCCGACTACGACAAGAGCTTCGACGCCAACGCCAAGGCCGCGTTCTTCTTCATCCAGCAGGCCGGCCGCACGCTGGCAGACGGCGGCAGCATCGTGTCGCTGGTGAGCTCGCTCCTCGCGGCCTACACGCCGTTCTACGCGATCTATCCGGCCTCGAAGGCGGCAGTGGAACACTACACGCGTGCGGCCTCCAAGGAGTTCGGCGAGCGCGGCATCTCGGTCAACGCGATCGGCCCCGGACCGATGGACACGCCGTTCTTCTATGGGCAGGAAAGCAAGGAGGCCGTCGAATACCACAGCAGTGCGGCGGCGCTCAGCAAGTTCTCGAAGAAGGGCCTCACCGACATCGAGGACATCGCGCCCATCGTGCGCTTCCTGGTCACCGAAGGCTGGTGGATCACGGGCCAGACCATCTTTGCCAACGGCGGCTACACCACGCGCTGATCCGGCAGGACCGCACCCGGAGGACAACGCAAGATGCACACGATCATGGTGATGGGCGGCGGCTTCGTGCTGCTGCTGGTGTTTCTGTTGGCCAGCCGTTTCATCGGCGACGGCTCGCTGCTGGCGCTGGCCACGGCCGCCAAGTGGTTCATCCCGGCATGGTTCATCGGCGCCGGCATCAACATGGCCGTGGGCGTGATCAAGGCCGGCTATTCGGTGGCCGAGGAACTGCCGATCTTCCTGCTGGTATTTGCCGTGCCGGCGTTCGTGGCGGCACTGCTCTGGTGGAAGTTCGGGCGCTGACATCGCCCTGAATGTCCCCGCGCCGGCCGCGACATTTCGGCCGGGCACAATCCGCGGATGCTCATGTATCCGCAGATCAATCCTGTCGCCCTGCAGCTCGGGCCCGTGGCCATCCACTGGTATGGCCTGACCTACCTGGCCGCGTTCGCGCTGTTCTACTTTCTCGGCACGCGCCGCCTTCGGCACGAACCGTATCGCTCGCTCGCCGGCACGGGCGCCTGGCAGCGCAAGGACATCGAGGACATTCTTTTTCTTGGGGTGATGGGCGTCATCGTGGGTGGGCGGCTCGGCTACTGCCTGTTCTACAAGCCCGAGTTCTATCTGGCGCATCCGCTCGAAATTCTCTATGTGTGGCAGGGCGGCATGAGCTTTCATGGTGGCCTCCTGGGCGTGATCGGCGCAATGATCTGGTTTGCGCGCTCGCGCGCCCGGCCGTTCTGGCAGGTGATGGACTTCGTTTCGCCCTGCGTGCCGACGGGCCTCGCGGCAGGCCGCGTGGGTAACTTCATCAACGGCGAACTCTGGGGCCGCTTCAGCAGCCCCGACCTGCCCTGGGGCATGGTGTTTCCGCAAAGCGGCTCGATGCTGCCGCGCCATCCTTCGCAGGTGTACCAGTTCCTGCTCGAGGGGCTTCTGCTGTTCGTCATCATGTGGCTCTACGCGCGCAAGGAACGCAAGGAAGGGCAGGTGGCCGCGGTGTTCCTCATCGGCTACGGCGCGCTGCGCTTCATTGCCGAATACTTCCGCGAGCCCGACGACTTTCTGGGCCTGCGCGCGCTGAACCTGAGCCAGGGGCAATGGCTCAGCGTGCCGATGGTGCTCTTCGGCATCGGCCTGTGGCTCTGGGCCGCGCGGCGCCCCCGGCCGGCCACCGCCTGAGCGGCAAGCCCTCAGGGTAAGCCCGGGCTGCGCATGGGGTGCGCAGCCCTTGCGCTGCGCGGACTGCGGCCCCACAATTTTGCGTAATTACAGAAAATTACGATTCAAGCTCTTAGCCCGCCTTGTAGCTGTCCGCCTCCCATGCGCCTTGTTCCCAACTCCCTGCACGACGAAGTCGCCGCCACGCTGCGCGAGCAGATCTTCGCGGGCGAGCTCGCGCCGGGCAGTTTCCTGGACGAGGCGGCGCTGTGCGAGCGGCTGTCGATTTCGCGCACCCCCTTGCGCGAGGCGCTCAAGGTGCTCACGGCCGAAGGCCTGCTGCGGCACGAGCCGCGGCGCGGCTGCTTCGTGCGAGAGGTGACGGAGCGCGACCTCGACGAGATATTTCCGGTGATTGCGCTGCTCGAAGGCCGCTGCGCCTACGAGGCCGCGCGAAATGCCAGCGACTCCGAGCTGCATGACCTCGACGCCTTGCATGAGCGGCTGGTGCGGCACGCCAAGGCCAAGCGCATCAACGACTACTACGCCACCAACCACCTCATTCACGAGGCGATCATCCAGTTGGCCGACAACAAGTGGCTGGCGCAGGTGATCGGCGATCTGCGCAAGATTCTCAAGCTCGCGCGGCTGCAGCAGTTGCATGCACCAGGCCGCCTGGAGCAAAGCCTGTCGGAGCACCTGGCGGTTTTCGCGGCGCTCAAGGCGCGCGACAGCGAAGGCGCGGACGCCGCCATGCGCACGCACCTGACCCGCCAGCGCGAGGCCCTGCGCGAAGTGGCGCGGCAGCAGAAATCAAGGGTGATGTCATGACCTGCACCAACAAGGGCATCTCCCCATTCCACAGAACTGGAGCGTGTCGATGAGTGCGACCGAATGGTTCCAGGCGCGGCTGCGTTCTGGCGACAAGACCGGCAGCAAGGTGCCCGTGGCGCCCGAGGGCGCCGCCCGCGGCGCGCCCAAGGCTGCCGCAAAACCCACCGTGCGCTCGACCGCCGAGCGCATGCAGGCCACCTTGCGCAAGGCCGACGAGGCGCTGTCGCCGCGCGCCTTGCGCCGCGTGCTCACGGCCTTGCAGTCGGTCATCGATCCACGCGTGAGCGAGGTCGAGGGCGGCCGGAGGGCGCACGCCATTGCACTCGAATACGCGGCCGCCACGCCGGAAGAGCGCCGTGACTACTGGGCGCTGATGAGCGAGCATTTCGCGGCCGATCCGCAAAAGCTCAAGTCGGCGCGCGACCAGCACCAGGCTGCCGTCGGAACGCCCGACGAAGGCCAGGCCGAATTGAAGCTGCGCCGGGCGCTGGTGTCGCCCCGCATGCGGCTGCTGCAGCGCTTTGCGGTAGAGCCCGAGGGCATGCGCTTCCTGGTCGACCTGCGCGCCGAGCTGCTGCCTTTTCTCAAGTCCGACAAGCGGCTGATTGCGCTCGATGCCGAACTGGAGCACCTGTTCTCCACCTGGTTCGACGTCGCGTTTCTCGAACTGCGCCGCATCGACTGGGATTCGCCGGCTTCGCTGATCGAGAAGCTGATCCGCTACGAGGCCGTGCACGACATCAAGAGCTGGACCGACGTGAAGAACCGGCTCGACGACAGCGACCGCCGTTGCTACGGCTTCTTCCATCCGCGGCTGCCCAACGAGCCGCTGATCTTCGTCGAGGTGGCGCTGGTCGACCGCATCAGCGACGGCATCATGCCGCTGCTCGACGAAACAGCCGTGCCCATTCAGCCGGCCAAGGCCACCACCGCGATTTTCTATTCGATCAGCAACACCCAGAACGGCCTGCGGGGCGTGAGCTTCGGCGATTCGCTCATCAAGCGCGTGGTCGAGACGCTGCAGGACGAGCTGCCGCGCCTGAAGATCTTTGCCACCCTCTCGCCCATTCCCGGCTTTCGAGCCTGGCTGGCCAAGAACGCCGCGGAACTGCTGCCGCGCCTGGACGAAAAGCGCGAGGCCGAACTCGGCCGCCTCGTCGGTTCGCTGCCCCCCACCGCCGAGCGCCTGCTTGCGGCGGTAGACGGCGCAGCCACGCTCGACGCCAAGTCGCCGCTGCGCCAATGGCTGCTGCAGGCGGCAGCCGAGTACCTGGGCCGCACGCTGATCGACGGCACGCCCGTCGATCCGGTAGCGCGTTTTCACCTGGGCAACGGTGCCCGGGTCGAGCGGCTCAACTGGGCTGGCGATCCGTCGCCCAAAGGGCAAAAGCAGTCTTATGGCCTCATGGTCAATTACCTCTACGATCTCAAGCGGCTCGACAAGCATCGCGCATGGTTGGCCGAAGGCAAGGTGGCGGTTTCGGGAGATGTCGAAAGCCTGTTCTTCAAAAAAGGCTGAGAGTTCTGAAAGAAAGTCCGGCGCGCGAGGCGTCGGCGGCCGCATGCCGCGGCATTCCACAACGACAGGAGATGACAGATGACTCAGGGTTTTCAACGACGCGACGTGCTGCGCCTGGGCGCAGCCGGTGCAGCCGTTCTGTGCGGCGGTGCGCGTGCGCAGGGGGGTAATTGGCCAACGCGGCCGGTCAACATGATCGTGCCGTTCCCGGCCGGCGGCGGCACCGACGCCTTTGCGCGCCCGCTCTCGGCGCAGTTCTCCAAGGTGACCGGGCAAACCCTGGTGATCGACAACCGCGGCGGCGCCGGCGGCACCGTGGGCGCAAGCATTGCGTCCAAGGCGCAGCCCGACGGCTACACGCTCTTCATGGGCGCGGTTCACCACGCGATCGCACCGTCGATCTACCCCAGGCTCGACTACGACATCGAAAAAGATTTCGTGCCCCTGATGCTGCTGGCCAACGTGCCGCAGGTGGTGGTGGTCAACCCCAGGCGCGTGACCGCCACCACGCTGCAGGAGTTCGTTGCCGCCGCCAAGCGCAACCCCGGCAAGCTCAACTACGGTTCGGCGGGTTCGGGCACCTCGCACCACCTGGCGGGCGAGCTGTTCAAGCTGCAGACCGGCACTTTCATCACGCACATTCCGTACCGCGGCGCGGGCCCGGCGCTGTCCGACCTGATCGCGGGAAATGTCGACCTGATGTTCGACGGCCTTGGCTCTTCCGCGCAGCACATCAAGGGCGGCCGCATCAAGGCGCTGATGGTGGCCGGCGCCAAGCGCAACCCGGCATTCCCCGACGTGCCCTGCGCCGCCGAGGTCGGCCTGCCCGACTACACCGTGACCACCTGGTACGGCCTGTGGGCCCCCAAGGGCACGCCCGCCGACATGCAGGCACGCATCGTCGACGAGATGAAGAAGGCGCTGGCAACCGATGAGCTCAAGGCCATCTGGGCGCAGAACGGCTCGGAGATTCCGAACCTCGCCATGGCCTCGTACGGCGGCTTCGTCAATTCCGAGGTCAAGCGCTGGGCGTCGGTGGCGAAAGCCTCGGGCGCCAAGCTCGAGTAATGGGCGAGAGCACGGTCTCATTGCGCCGCGAGGGCCCGGTAGCGTTCGTCACCTTGTCGAATGCGGGGCGCCTCAATGCGATGACGCGCGCCATGTGGCGCGAACTGCGGGCCGTGTTCGACGGCATCGGGCAAGCGGACGAGGCGGGGCTTCGGTGCGTGGTCATCAGCGGCGAGGGCGGTGCCTTCTGCGCGGGTGGCGACATCTCCGAATACCCGTCGTTCCGTTTCGACGAAAGCAGCTTGCGTGAATTCCACGAGAACGAAGTGTGGGCCGCCCTGCAGGCCATGCTCGATTGCCCGTTGCCCCTGGTCGCGCAGATCGAAGGCGCATGCATGGGGGCAGGCATCGAGATAGCGAGCTGCTGCGACATCCGGCTCGCGGGCGCGTCGGCGAAGTTCGGCGCGCCCATTGCCAAGCTGGGCTTTCCCATGGCGCCGCGGGAAGCCGCGCTGGTTCACGGCGCCATCGGCGATGTGCTCGCGCGCGACATGCTGCTGGCCGCCGGCGTGCACGGCGCCCAGCGGCTGTACGACGCCGGCTTTTTGCTGCAGGTGCTGCCCGACCATGAAGTGCCCGCCGCCGCGCAAGCGCATGCGGCGCGCATTGCCGCACTGGCACCGCGGGCCGCCCGGCTTCACAAGCGCACCTTCGCCATGCTGAAAGCCGGCGCGCAAACGACCGAGAGCCTGCTCGCAACCGCCTACGACTATGCCGACTCCGCCGAGCACCGCGAAGGCATTGCCGCCTTTCTTGCCAAGCGCAAACCGAATTTCTGAAGTACCTGCTCGATGAAGACGAAAGCCAACCCCAACCTGTTTGCCGCCTTGCGCGCGGCGTTTCCCGCCGACCTCGACGGCATTGCCGTCGAAACGGACAACGGCCTGTTCTATTCGTGGAGAGACCTCGACCGCGCGAGCGCGATGATCGCCAACCTGCTGGATGCGCTGGGCCTCGAAGAAGGCGCCCGCATCGCGGTGCAGGTCGAGAAGTCGGTCGAGGCGATGATCCTGTATCTCGCCACGCTGCGTGCCGGCTATGTGTTCCTGCCGCTCAACACCGCTTATCAAAGCGCTGAAATCGAATATTTCATCGGCAATGCCGAGCCTGCCGTGGTGGTGTGCACCAGCCGCAATGCCTCGTGGGTGGGCCCCATTGCCAATGCCGCCGGCACGCGGCACGTGTTCACGCTGGACGACGACCGCACTGGCACGCTGCTGGAGGTTGCCGCGCAGTGCAGCGACCAGCATGCGGTGGCGCACAGAAACGCAGACGACCTGGCCGCCATCCTCTACACCAGCGGCACCACCGGCCGCAGCAAGGGCGCCATGCTCACGCATGGCAACCTGCTGTCGAATGCCGAAGTGCTCAAGGACTACTGGGGCTGGACGAAGGGCGACGTGCTGATCCATGCGCTGCCCATCTTCCACGTGCACGGGCTCTTCGTTGCGTTGCATGGTGCGCTGCTCAACGGCAGCAAGATGATCTGGTTCTCGAAGTTCGACCCGAAGCGCGTGGTCGAAAAGCTGCCCGAAGCCACGGTGTTCATGGGCGTGCCTACGCTTTACGTGCGGCTGCTGGCCGAATCCGGCCTCACGCGCGAGGCGGTGCGCAACATGCGGCTGTTCGTTGCGGGTTCGGCGCCGCTGCTCATCGAAACCTTCGACGAATGGCGCGAGCGCACCGGCCACACCATTCTCGAGCGCTACGGCATGAGCGAAACGGTGATGCTCACCTCCAACCCCTACAACCCGGCGCAGGGCGAGCGCCGCGGCGGTACGGTCGGCTTTGCGCTGCCGGGCGTTCAACTGCGCGTTCGCGACGACAGCGGCCGCGACTGCACCACCGACGAGATCGGCAACATCCAGGTCAGCGGCCCGAACGTGTTCGTGGGCTACTGGCGCATGCCCGAGAAGACGAAAGAAGAGTTCACTGCCGACGGCTTCTTCAAGACTGGGGACGTCGGCAAGATCGACGGCCGCGGCTACATCACCATCGTCGGGCGCAGCAAGGACCTGATCATCAGCGGCGGCTACAACGTCTATCCCGCCGAGATCGAGGGCTACATCAACGAGTTGCCCGGCGTGGCCGAAAGCGCGGTGGTCGGCGTGCCGCACCCCGACTTCGGCGAGGTGGGCGTGGCCATCGTCATTCCCAAGCCGGGCGCCGCGCTGGATGCCGATGCCATCGTGGCCGAACTGAAGTCGAAGCTCGCGAACTTCAAGATACCGAAGCGCTGCTTCGTGGTGAACGAGCTGCCGCGCAACACGATGGGCAAGGTGCAGAAGGCGCTGCTGCGCGAGCAGCACAAGGGCCTGTTCGCCTAGTCTTTCGCCGCCTTCGGCGCTCTCGGTGCGAGGGCGGTGGTGCGGGGTTCATGAAAGATCATCGCGTCCACCACGCCGGGTGACGGCCGGCGGAACTCCACCCCGTAGCCTTCGAGCGTGTCGACGTTGAAGCTGCGTCCGCCGGCCGGAAGCAGCCGGTAGGTCGGCTGGCCCGGAACGGTCATGCCGAGCTGGCCCTCGGCGTCCAGCCTGATCTCGATGACGCGGCCACTGTGCAGGTAGTCGCCGGCGCACAAACGGCGAAATGCCGGGTCGAGCACGTCGCCGGCGGCAACGCGGCGAAACACGATGTCGTCCACCATCTCCTCGAGAGGAACCTCCACGCGATCGATGCGGCCCTGCCGGTCGTAGCGGAAGGTGAGGGTCCGGTTGCTGGGGTGCATCACCGTCGGCCGGTCGGGCGTGATGAACACGTCGTAGTGGCGGTGCTCCAGCGGCTCCTCGAAGCCGCGCCAACGCCAGGCAAGGCCGTCGGCAGCCTGTTCGATGTGGATTCGTCCGTACGCCGGATGCTCGTAGCCGCCCACATAGTCTTCCAGCGCGTGGCTCGGTCGGGTGCCGCTTCGGCGGACTTCCCCCTTGGCCTTCTTGTCGAGGCCGAGCTGTTCCACTGCCTGTTTGCGCCGCGGCGCCAGGCGGCCGAACCAGTCGACGGGCGTGCGGCCGCAAATGTGGTCGAGCAACGCGTAGGTGAGGATGGCGGTGAAGCCGCCCGGCGCCCGGTTGGTCAGCACCACCACGCCCGCGCGGCGTTCCGGCTGCATGGTCATGAGCGTGCTCCAGCCGGCCCAGGAGCCTGAATGCGCGATGGTGCGCTCGCCCCGGTACTGCTCGCAGAAAAGGCCGAGGCCGTAGTGCGAATCGCCGATCTCGGGAAATTCGGAGCGGCCCATGTGCACGCGCGGCGTGGTCATTTCGCGCAGCGCCTGGGCCGAAAGCAGCTGGCGGCCATCCACCTTGCCGCCGAGCAGGAAGCGCGCCCATTTCGCCAGGTCTGACACCGAAGCGTTGATGCCGCCCGCCGGCGTGGCGCGAATGGGCGAGAGCGGCGTGCGGTAGCGCTCGTCGCCATCCATCGCATGGGGGCGGGCGGCGTCTTCGGCGGCGCCAAGCGCCTCGATGGAAAAGCTGAAGTGGCTGAAGCCCAGGGGCTTCATCAAGCGTTCGGTGGTGAAGTCCTGGTAGCTCTGGCCGCTGATGCGCTCGGTGACCATTCCGGCGACCAGGTACCCGAGGTTCGAATACTGGAAGGTGTCGCGCAAGTCCTTGTTCGGTGCAAGGTGCCTGAGTGCGGCCAGCATCTGGGCATTGCTCAGGTCGCCGGGCATGTGGATCCAGTCGTGCCGCGGCAGGCCGCTGTGATGGCACAGCAGGTCGCGCACCGTCAGCCGTTCGGTCGCCACCGGGTCGTGCAGGCGAAATTCGGGAATCACCTCGCGCACCGGCCGCGACCATTCGAGCTTGCGCTCATCGACCAGCAAGCCCAACCCGGCCGCGGTGAACGACTTGGTGATCGAGCACAGCAGGAATTGCGTGTCCACCGTCACGGGCAGGCCCGTATCGGTGTCGCGCACGCCGTAGCCCTTGAGCACGGCAATCTCGCCGTCCTGGATCACGGCCAGGGCAAGCCCGGGTACTTTCCATTCCTGCATCGAGGCTTCGACGAGGCTGTCGAGTTCGCTCCACATGGTCGGGTCCTTGCCTTTGCTTGCGCTTGAATAGGGCCGCGCATCCTAAAGCAAATGCCCGAAACGCGGTCTCTAGGTGGTGGCCAATCCGTTCATGAGCCCGCTGCGCCCATGGCAGTTGATGTACTCGTAGCTCTGCTCGTCGGCCTTCAGTACCGACACCTCGTGGTACACGCGCAGCTGCAGCTGGAAGTTCAGCGCCTGCACGTAGCGCATGAAGCTGCCGAAGATCGCGACGTGCGTGGGGTGCGACTCGGCCCAGCGCTCCATGTCGGCGAGCGATCGCCAGAAGCTCAGGCCGAACGACTTTTCGAGCGGCGTGCCCTTGGCGTCGAGATGGCGCATGTAGCGGTTGCTGTAGCAGCCGATGTCCAGTCCCCGGTCGCGCAAGAACTCCATGCCCTCGCGCAGTACCGGTTCCATCTGCTCCAGGTAGAGCGTGCGTTCTTGGCCGGTGGTGTCGGCCCATTCCTGCCCGGAGCGGATCATCGCGATGTTCTCGTGGCCCGCGATGCGCACGCGCTGCCCCGGAGCCGGCGTACCGGCCATTACGGCGCGTGTGCCGGAGGGTGCCATGGCATCGGTCTGCGAAAGCGGAATGCGGTCGCGCATCGAACCCCAGTAGCCGTGCTCCTGCAGTTCGCCGCTCACGCCGCACATCACCACGCCCACGCCCTCGAGGCGGTCAGGTGTGTTGAACATGGTCTCGAAGTGCTCGACGCGCGGCGAAACGATTTCGCGGAAATAGCCAAGGCCGTCTGCCAGCCGCTCGTCGGAGCGCCACCACGCGTCGACCTCGGGCGCGGCGCACCAGCGTGCATGGGCTGCAGGGTCGTCCCAGTATGCGATGGCGATCATGTTGTCGTAGCCGTCGGCATCGACGTAGTGTGCGAAGTCGTGATGGCCCGGGCCGTCGGGCAGCGCGAAGCCGGCTGCGATCTTCATCAGCGCAGCGCATGCGCGGCCTTGCATATCGGCGCCGCGCGATTGCACGCCGAAGTAGCCCATTACCACCTGCCTGACCGCGGCATGTGCGCGTGCCGACCAGGCGGGGTAGGGCGGCGCGTAATCGTCCTCCACGCGGCGGTGACGCGTGCGTGGGCATTTCAGGTGCTCTGCAATGGCGGATTCCATGGCGTGGCTCCAGCGTGTTCAGGCGGCCAGCTGCTGGCGCGCCGCGACGGCCGGCTCGGGCGCGGCGACGATGGCTTCGAAGGCGCCGCCTTCGACTTCGGGCGTACGCTGCAGCACCACCGGTTCGCGTTTTGTCTTGTTCAGCAGCAGCTGCGTGACGTCCGGCCGCGAGTAGTGGCCGCTCGGGTCGGCCGCTGCCTTGGCGAGCGCAATCATTCCGAGGTCGATGTCCGCAATCACCAGCCCTTCCTGGTTTTCGGCCAGCGCCGTGCCGAGCGGGGAACCGTCGGGCGAGTAGATGCGTGCAAAGCCGCCGCCCACGCGCAGCAACTGCTGCTTGCCTGCATCGGTGCACATCAGCTCGCTCATTGCCGGTGAAACGGTGGCGCACGGCGCAATGACGAAGCATTGGCCTTCCGCCGCGTAAACCTGGCTGGCCGCATTGTTGAGCTCGGGGCCGAGGGCGAAGGCCGCACCGCGGTAGAGCGAAAAACTGGGCCATGCGCCGCAGTGGATCTGCTCGTTCTGCGCATACATCGCGTATTTGCTGAGCGGCTGCAGGTGCTCCCAGCACGAGAGCGATCCGATGTTGCCGATGGCCGTTTCGGCCACCGCAAGGTCGGAGCCGTCGCCCTCGCCGAACACGGTGCGCTCCACGTGCGTGGGCTTGAGCTTGCGGCGCGTCTGCACCGTGTTGCCCTGGTCGTCGATCAGCGCCTGCGCAATGTAGAGGCTGCCCGCGGCCTTTTCGCTGTAGCCAAGGGACACCCAGATCTTGTGCTTGCGCGCGGCATCGCGAATGCGATCGAACTCGCCCGAGCCGACGACCAGCGAGTTGTCGTGATAGCGCTGCACGAACTGCATGCCCCAGGCCGGCGAGTCGAGCCAGATCCACCAGGGGTACCCGGGCATCCAGGTTTCGGGAAAGGCGATGAGCTTCACGCCCTGGCCGGCCGCTTGGGCCATGAGGTCGATGGTCTTGTCGACGGTGCCGTCGAGATCGAGGAACACTGGCGCGGCCTGTACGGCGGCAACGCGAAGCTTGGGATGAACGGTGGCGGGCATGGCGGGTCTCCAGGAGCGGGGGTGGTGAAACAACTTCGCACACCTCGCACCGGGTTTGCGCGGTGGCATGCGGGTTGCTTCGAGCGTAGATTCGCCGCCGCGAAACCCCTTGACCCGAACTTGCGGCGTTCTTGTTCCAGCGTTGCATGCCGGCCTTTCAAGAAACCCGAGGAACCCCGATGAACCAGTTGTTCAGCACCGACGCCGTTCCCAGTGACCAGCGGCTCGCCTACTGGACCGACATGATCTGCAATGTGTACGTGCAGCTCGGGTGCGATGCGGTGCGCAAGGACGATTCCGGCAACTTCGAGGGCAGCATCCGTCAGCACACGCTGCCGAGCCTCGATGTGTCGGTGGTCAAGTCGGGCCCGCAGAAGGTCATGCGCACGCCGGGGCACATCTCGCGGTCGGGCGACGATTACTTCCTGGTCAGCATCCAGGCGCGCGGCCAAGGCGTGGTGCGGCAGGACGGGCGCGACGCGGTCTTGGCGGCGGGCGACTTTGCGCTGTACGACAGCACGCGGCCCTACGAACTGCTGTTCGACAACGCCTTCGAGCAGATCGTGCTCAAGCTGCCCGGCGAACGCCTGCGCGGCGAACTGCACGACACCGAAGCACTGACGGCCACCACCGTGTCGGGACGCGAAGGCGCGGGGCACCTGCTGCTGGGCATGATCCGCACCCTGCGTGAAGACATCGACACCTTGCAGCCTGCATCGGCGCTTGCGGTGGCCAACGGGGTGCAGAGCATCCTGGTGGCAGGGCTGCAAACGCTGCCCGCGGCACGCGCGCCGGGTCTCAGCAATCTCACGGCCTACCACCTGGCCCGCGTGAAGCGGCGCATCGACGAACAGTTGGCAGACCCATTGCTGTCGGTGGGCAGCCTTGCGGCGGAACTGGGCGTTTCAGCGAGCCACATTCACCGCATCTTCAAGAGCGAGCCGCTCACGCCTTCGCAGTACATCTGGGAGCGCCGGCTCGAAGCCTGCAGCCGCGACCTGCTCGAGCCGCGCCTTGCCGGACGCCCGGTGGCCGAAATCGCCTACGGCCGTGGCTTCAACGGCGCGGCGCATTTCAGCCGCGCATTCCGCGAACGCTTCGGCTGCTCGCCGCGCGAGTGGCGGCAGCAGCGCGTTCAACAACAATAAAAAAGAGGGCGCGGCCTTCGCCGGATTACTGCACCAGCAGCACCGAGGTGTCGGTCTCGGAAATGACCTTGGTGGCCACCGAGCCCATCAGCGCGCGGCCGAAAATGCCGTGGCCGTGGGTGCCCAGCACAATCAGCTGGGCATGCGCGGCAGTGGCCGACTTGAGGATTTCCTCGGCCGCATGGCCGTGGCGCTGGTCGACAGTGAAGTTGCTCACGTTGTTCTGCGCGAGCAATGCCTTCACGGGGTCGAGCACCTTGGCGCTTTCTTCAGCGTAGTAGTCATCGACCACCTGTTTGCTCAGGTGGCGCGCCACATGGCCGTGGACGCCGGTGCACACATGCACGATGACCAGCTCATGCCCGTCCACGAACATGGCGCGGTTGGCGAGCAGGTAGTTGAGCGCCTTTTGCGTATAGGCGCTGCCGTCGACTGCGATGAGGATTTTCATGAGGCCGGTTATACGGCCCGCGCTTGCCTGCCGCAACGGGTCTCACCCAAGACCCGAGGGGCTTTCACTTCAACAGCCGCGCAGTGTGCGAAGCTGCGCGATGGCTCAGCCCTGCAGGCCCTTCCAGAGCATGTAGGCGGCCAGCAGGTACAAGATGCTCGCGAACACGCGCTTGAGCTTTTTCACCGGCAGGTTGTGGGCCGCCTTGGCACCAAGCGGAGCCGTAAGCACGCTGCACACCGCAATGACCGCGAGCGCCGGCAGCCAGATGTAGCCGAAGGCGCCATCGGGCAGGCCCTGCACCGACTGTCCGCTCACCACATAGCCCAGCACGTTGGCCACCGCGATCGGAAAGCCGAGCGCGGCGCTGGTGGCCACGGCGTTGTGAATGGAGATGTTGCACCACGTCATGAACGGCACGCTGACGAAGCCGCCGCCCGCACCCACCAGCCCCGAGATGAAGCCGATGGCGCCGCCCGCCGACAACTGGCCGGCCGTACCCGGCATCTGCCGCGTGGGCTTGGGCTTGCGGTCAAGAAACATCTGCGTGGCCGAGAAGCCCACGAACAGCGCGAACACGATCGCCAGCACGGTGCCCTTGAGCAGTGCGAACACGCCCAGGCTGCCCAGCAGGCTGCCGATGACAATGCCGGGCGCCAGGCGCCGGACGATGTCCCAGCGCACCGCGCCGCGCTTGTGGTGCGCGCGCACGCTCGACACCGAAGTGAAGATGATCGTTGCCATCGAGGTGGCAATGGCCATCTTCACGGCCAGATCGGAAGCCACCCCGCGGTGCCCCATGATGATCGTGATGAACGGCACCATGAGCATTCCGCCCCCGATGCCGAGCAAGCCCGCCAGAAAACCGGTGCCCAGGCCGAGTGCGGCCAATTCGGCGATCAGGAGGGGGTCGAGCAGGGAGTTCACGCAGCGGAGCCTTGAAAAAAAGCAACGGCCCCGTGCAGCGCATGCCGGGGCCGTTTGAACGGAAAAAGGTGTCTGCAAGTGGGCGCCGAACCCGCATCCTGAACCAGGGTTCAGGTGGGCGAGGGCAGCAAGGCTTCGGGTTCATCTGACGCGAGATGATCACGCCCGCCAAGCGATGTACCAAGCCCGGCTCCGGAGAGCATTGGAACAAGGAAATATTAAGCCCGACGCGCACCGCAGACAGTTCGGATTTTACGCCCCTCACGGGCCGGGCGCCTCTGTTCAGAGTAAATGGTCATCGCCCGCAAGGGCTTGATCGAGTTTCTGAATGAGCTGGGCGGCCTTCGCGTCGCCCTCGCCGGCATCTGCGGTGGGCACCGCGGTTGCCGGGGCGGCCGTCGATGCCGGTGCGGCTGCCGCGGCCGCCTGCTGGGCGGCCAGGTCGAAGGCCAGGTTGAGCGAAGCAAGCACGGCAATGCGGTCGCGGGCCTTCACCTTGCCCGCATCGCGGATCTTGCACATGGCCGCATCCACCCGGTCGACAGCCTCGCGCAACTGCGCCTCGCCGCCCTCGGGGCAGCCGAGCAGATAGCTCTGGCCCATGATCTGAACTTCAATCTGCTTCATGCGGGGGAATCTTCGGAAGGTGGTTCGGCCGGGAGCCGCTCGAGCAGGGCATCGAGGCGCGTGCGGGCCGCGGCGAGCCGCGACTTCAGCGCATCGCGCTCGCGCGTGAGCGCTTCGACCTGCTCCTGCAGCAGCGCATTGGTGCGCTGCACCTCTTCATGACGCACGAGCAGGCGTTCCACACGCTCGGCGATCTGGTCGATGGGGCTGGAGGCGGGCATGGTTGGCGATTGTAGTTTCCCAGGGAGGCGGTCCCCCGTGGCGCCGAGCGCCGCGTAGGACCGGGACGGATTCTGCGGCCTGCACGTTGCTCTTTCCAAGTTTTCCGATGCAAAGCGGGCAACAGTCTGCGCAACTTTTGGCTTACTGCGCCTGCGGCAACCGGGAGAAGCCCTAGAATCCCGCCCGTTGGTGCCTGCGTCGTGGTTCACACGCCGCGGTTCAACGGGAAGCAGGAGTGAACGCCCCCCGGACACGGGACAAGGCCGAAGCCGCCTGCGCTGCCCCCGCAACGGTCAAGCAGTCGACGCCATGCGCGTCAACCTCATCCATCAAGCCACTGGGTGCCCTGAAACAGGCGCCTGGGAAGGCGGTGAGGTCGCACTGCCAGCCCGGATACCGGCCAACGAGGCGGCTGCCGCATGCGCGATCGATTCGCGCGCATGAAGCAGCCATTGCGCCCAAACGCTGGCGGGGAGGCCGGCGACGGGCATAGACGTTCGTTCGGTCCATTCATGATTTCCTGCGTTTCCCTTTCCCTCGGCCGTGTTCCTGCGCGCCGTCGCCGCCTTGCCTGCTTGCCGCTCGCGCTGGCCTCCGCTTTCGGCGGCCTGGCGCTGATCCAGCTGCCCTCGGCAGCGCACGCCCAGCAAGAAGCGCCCGCGCTGGGCGAAACCGTGGTCACGGCCAACCGCACGCCGCAAGCCCTGTCGGACCTGGTGGGCGACGTGTCCATCATCGACCGCCAGACCATCGAGCGCAGCGGCGCCGTCGGCGTGGCCGACGTGCTGGCGCGCCTGCCCGGCATCGAGATGACGCGTAACGGCGGCCCCGGCAGTACCACCAGCCTGTTCATCCGCGGCGCAGACACGCGCTTCACCGCCGTGTACATCGACGGGGTGCGCATTGATTCGCAATCGACCGGCGGCGCCGGCTGGGAGGGCATTCCGCTTGCGCAGATCGACCGCATCGAAGTGCTGCGCGGCCCCGCTGCGGCGGTGTACGGCTCCGACGCCGTGGGCGGCGTGGTCCAGCTCTTTACCCGGCGCGGCGAAGAAGGCGTGGCGCCCTATGCGGGCGTGGGCTTCGGCAGCCATGGCCTTCGCAAGGCCGAAGCGGGCGTGAGCGGGAAGTCGGGCGCGTTCGACTATTCGCTGGGTGTTGCGCATGAAGAGAGCAAAGGCTTCAACGCGCTGCCGATCGAAAAGCGCACGCCCTCCAGGGACGGCCTGACCGACCCTGACCGCGACGCATACCGCAACGACTCGGGCAACCTGCGGCTGGGCTACCAGATCAACCCGGCCCAGCGGCTCGAGGCCACGCTGCTCTACAGCGACACCGAAGCGGGCTACGACTCGCCGGTGAGCGCCAGGACGCGGCCGCCGATCCGGTTTACCAACGACGTTTCGCAGAACACGCTGCGCACGGCGGGGCTTTCATGGTCCGCCAAGTGGAACGACATCTACAGCACGCGCGTGCAGGTGACCGATTCGCAATCGGTCTACAAGACGCAGCCTTCGTTCTACCGCACCGAAACCAACCTTCGCGGCTACCTGTTCCAGAACGAATTGCGCTTCGGCCCGCATCTGGTGACGGCCACCCTCGAGCGCCGTGAAGACGCGCTCGAGAACGCGCCGACCACCTTTACCGGCCTGCTTTCGCGCAAGCGCTCGCAGGACGCGGTTTCGCTGGGCTACGGTTTCGTGCAGGGCGCGCATTCGCTCCAGCTGCATGTGCGGCATGACGACGACAGCGAATTCGGCGGCAAGACCACCGGCAGCGCCGCCTACGGCTACGCCATCACGCCGAAGCTGCGCGCCACCGTGTCGGCCGGAACCGCATTCCGCGCCCCCACGCTGTACCAGCGCTTCAGCGAATACGGCACGCCCGCCCTCAAGCCGGAGTCGAGCCGCAACGTCGAGCTTGGCTTGCAATACGCCGACGGCGGCACGCATGCGGGCATCGTCGTGTACCAGAACCGAGTCAACGACCTGATCGTGTTCGACGGCGGGGCCACGAATTGCGATTCCGGCTTTGGCTGCTACGCCAGCACGGCGCGTGCGCGCTACCGGGGCATCACGCTTTCCGGCGGCCACCGCATCGGCGACGTGACGCTGCGCGCATCGATGGACTTCCAGGATCCGCGCGACCTGGAAACCGACAACCTGCTCGCACGCCGCGCGCGCCGCCACGGCACGCTGGGCGCCGACTGGCGCATTGCCGGCTGGACACTGGGCGCCGAGGTGCAATCGTCGAGCAAGCGCTTCGACGACGCGGCCAACACCCGCACGCTGAGCGGCTATACCGTGCTTAACCTCGTGGCCAGCACGCAGATCACGCGCGACATCGGCCTGGTGGCGCGCGTCGACAATGTGGGCGACAAGGACTACACGCTGGCACGCGGCTACGCCACCGGCGGCCGCAACGCCTACATCGGCCTGAAGTGGACGCCGCACTAAGCACGCTTTGCCGCCGGCAACCCCGAAAGGAAGAAAGATGCCCATGACCATTGCGCATGAATTCATCCTCGGGGGCCAGAAGAGCGGCAAGTCGCGCCGCGCCGAGCAGCGCGCCATCGACTGGATGGCCGAGGCGCCCGCTGCGCGGCGCGCCGTGCTCATAGCCACCGCCCAAGCCTTCGACGACGAGATGCGCGAGCGCATCGCGCGCCACCAGGCCGACCGCGCCCGGCGCGTGCCAGCCATGCGCACCGTGGAAGAGCCGGTGGAACTGGCGCGCGCCATCGTCTCCGAGAGTGCGCCCGAAACGCTGGTGGTGGTCGACTGCCTCACGCTCTGGCTTACCAATTTGCTGATGCCGCTGCGCTCCGAGGGCGCCAAGCCGGCCACGCGCACGCCCGCGGCGCACGTCGCCATGCTGCTCATCGCGCTGCGAGAGGCGCGCGGGCCGGTGGTGCTGGTTGGCAACGAAATCGGGCTGGGCGTGATTCCGCTCGGCCGGGAAACGCGTGCCTTCGTCGATACGCTGGGCCGCATGAACCAGGAAGTGGCGGCCGCATGCCATCGCGTCACGCTGATGGCGGCCGGGCTGCCGTTGACCTTGAAGGCGCCTGCCGCATGAAGATGAAGCACTGGATTCGATTTTTTTCCGCCGTACTCGGCCTTGGTGTTCTTTCGCTGGCCGCGCACGCTCTTGAAGTAACGGACGAGCGCGGCGTCGCCGTGACGCTGCCGCAGCCGCCGCAGCGCATCGTCACGCTGCTGCCGTCGTTGACCGAAGGGGTCTGCGCGCTCGGTGCCTGCTCGCGGCTGGTGGGTGTCGACAACTATTCCAATTCGCCGAGTGCGGTGCGCGCGTTGCCGCAGCTGGGCGGGGGGCTCGACCCCAATGTCGAGGCCATCGTGGCGCTGCGGCCCGACGCGGTGCTGCTTGCCAAGTCGTCCCGCGTGACGCAGCGGCTCGAAGCGCTCGGCCTCAAGGTGGTGGTGCTCGAACCCAAGAGCCATGCCGACGTGCGGCGCGTGCTCGGCAAGCTCGACCAGGTGCTTGGCACCCGCGAGGCGCCGAACGTGTGGCGCGTGATCGACGCCAGCGTGTCGGCTGCGGCGCAATCGCTGCCCGACCGCGCGAAGGGCCTGCGCGTGTACTTCGAGGTCAACAGCGCGCCGTTCGCGGCCGGCGAGTCGTCGTTCATCGGCGAAACGCTCACGCGGCTGGGTGCGAAGAACATCGTGCCGGCGTCGCTCGGGCCGTTTCCCAAGCTCAACCCCGAATACGTGGTGCGCGCCAATCCCGATCTCATCATGGTCAGCGTGCGCAGCGCGCAGGGGCTGGAACAGCGCCCGGGCTGGGGCGGCATCCGTGCGGTGCGCGAAGGCCGCATCTGCCGCTTCAGCGCCGACGAGTCGGACGTGCTCGTGCGCCCCGGCCCGCGTATGGACGAGGCTGCGCGGTTGATGGCACGCTGCCTGGCGGAAAAGGCCGGCTGAAAAGCCGCAAGAATTCTTCATGCACACGCACCATCAGCGCAGGGTCTGGTTCTTCGGCATTGCCTTGCTCGGCTTGGGCATTGTGTTCGCGCTGATCGGGCTGGGCATCGGCAGCACCGGCTTCGAAAGCCTGCTGGCGGCATGGCGCGATCCGGTGGCACTGCAGATCGTGTGGGACATCCGGCTGCCGCGCACGCTGGGCGCCTGGCTCGCGGGCGCG
The DNA here is from genome assembly GCF_009755665.1 of Variovorax paradoxus. Taxonomy (NCBI): domain Bacteria; kingdom Pseudomonadati; phylum Pseudomonadota; class Betaproteobacteria; order Burkholderiales; family Comamonadaceae; genus Variovorax; species Variovorax paradoxus. The sequence continues at coordinate 3,278,102 of NZ_CP046622.1, read as the reverse complement.
CTGCTCGGGCTTGCGGGCGCGGTGGCACAAGGTTTGTTCCGCAATCCGCTCGCCGACCCTTATCTGCTCGGCAGCGCCTCGGGCGCTTCGCTTGGCGTGGCAGTGGCGCTCATGCTGTTCGGCGGCTCGGTCGCAAACATGCAATGGGCATTGCGCCTTGGCCTTACCGGCGCGGCTTTCGTGGGGGCGGTGCTCGCAGTCATGCTCACGCTGGTGCTCGCGCGCGGCGTGCAGCAGACGCTTCGGCTGCTGCTGGCGGGCGTGATCGTCGGCGTGGTGCTCGGCGCCGCCAAGGACCTGATCACCATCGCCTCGGCCGATGTCCTGCAGGCCATCCAGGGCTTCATTCTCGGCAGCACGGGGTTGGTAGGCTGGAGCGCTTGTGCTGTCATGGCGGCAGTGGGCTTGGTGTGCCTGTTGCTGGGCTGGGCGCTTGCACCGGTGCTCGACGGCCTTTCGCTCGGAGAAGCGACCGCAAGGAGCCTGGGCTTGCCGCTGGGCGCCATGCGCGCCGCGCTGGTGGTTGTGCTCGCGTTGGCCACCGGCGCCGCTGTGGCGCAGACCGGCCTGATCGCTTTCGTGGGGCTGGCTTCGCCGCACCTGGTGCGCTCGGTGGTCAAGACCACGCATGCCGGATTGATCGTGTTGTCGACGGGCATGGGCGGACTGCTGCTGATGTCCGCCGACCTCGCCGCGCGCTGGCTCATTGCCCCGCAGGAACTGCCGGTGGGCGTGCTCACCGCCGTGCTCGGCGGCAGCTATCTGCTGTGGCTGATGCACAGGCGCAGCGCGCGGCGAGGCGTGGCATGAGCGGCCGCATTCCCGCGATCGAGGCACGCGGCTTGAGCGCCACGCTCGGCAGCACCGAGGTGCTGCACGGCATCGACCTTCAGCTGGGCGCCGCGCGATGGACCAGCATCGTCGGGCCGAACGGCGCGGGCAAGTCGACCTTGCTCAAGGCGCTTGCGGGCCTGCTTCCGCACCGTGGCGAGGTTTTCCTTTTCGGCGAGCCGGCGGCCAGGGTGCCGGGCCGCACTCGCGCTCAACGCCTTTCATGGCTGGGCCAGAGCGGCGCGGCGGGCGAGGGCAGCGCCGACGACTTGATGGTCTACGACATTGCGATGCTCGGCCGCTTGCCGCACCAGCGCTGGCTTGCAGCACCGAGCGCGGAAGACCGCGAAGCCGTGGAAAGAGCATTGCGCAGCACGCAGGCCTGGGAGTGGCGCGAACGGCCGCTGGGCCAGCTCTCCGGCGGCGAACGGCAGCGCGTGCTGATGGCGCGCGCGCTCGCGGTCGAGGCCGAGCTGCTGCTCATGGACGAGCCCCTCGCCAATCTCGACCCGCCCCACCAGGCCGACTGGATGCAGACCGCGCGTGCACTGGTGGCTGAAGGCCGCACCGTGGTCAGCGTGTTGCACGAACTGCCGATGGCACTTGCGGCCGACGAGCTGGTCGTGATGAATCATGGCCGCGTGGTGCACCACGGCGGCAGCAGCGACCCTGCCACCCATGCAGCGCTCGAGCAGGTGTTCGACCATCGCATTCGTGTGCATCGCGTGGCGGACCAGTGGATTGCATTGCCGAATTGAACGACTTCAGAACACCACACCATGCAGATCGAAACTCCCCCCAGCGACAAGCCCTACGACAAACCCGAGGGCGAGCGCCGCGGCATCGTCATCGTCAACACCGGTGACGGCAAGGGCAAGAGCACCGCTGCCTTCGGCCTGGCGCTGCGCGCCCACGGGCGCGGCAAGGCAGTGAAGATCTACCAGTTCATGAAAGTGCCCTCGGCACGTTTCGGCGAGCACCGCATGTTCGAGCAGATCGGCATTCCCATCGAAGGCCTGGGCGACGGCTTCAGCTGGAAGAGCCAGGACCTGGAGCGTTCGGGCCAGCTGGCGCGCGACGGCTGGGAAAAGGCCAGGGCGGCCATTCTTTCGGGCGAGTTCTTTCTGGTGGTGCTCGACGAGATCACCTATCCGCTGATCTACGGCTGGCTGCCGCTCGAAGGCGTGCTCCAAACGCTGCGCGAGCGGCCGAAGCATGTGCACGTGGTGCTCACCGGCCGTCGCTGCCCGCCCGAGATCGTCGAGCTGGCCGACACCGTGACCGACATGACCATGGTCAAGCACGCCTTCAAGGCCGGGATTCCCGCACAGCGCGGCATCGAGGATTGAGCCATTGGCTGCCGCGGCCGTCTTGTGGCTTGCGCTGGCCATCGACCGTTGGCTGGGCGAGCCGGCGGCGCGCTGGCACCCCGTGGTGTGGGTGGGGCACTACCTTGGCTGGTTCGGCTCCCGCCTCGCGCCGCTCGCGGCCGATGCAAGGCCGCGCGATCTGCCGCTGTTCCTGAAGGGCGCGCTGGTCTGGTGCGTTGGTGCATTGGTGGTTGGCGCCATGGCTCTGACGGTGCAGGCAACCGCACTGCTATGGCTGCCCGGCTGGGCGACCGCCGTAGTGCTTGCATTTGCATTGAAGCCGCTCTTCGCATGGCGCATGCTGCGCAATGAAGTGCTTGCCGTGGAGGCGGCGCTCGCGGTCTCACTGGAGGCGGGGCGTGCGCAGCTCGCCCGGCTGGTAAGCCGGGACGTCTCCATCCTCAGCGAAAGCGAAGTGCGCGAAAGCGCCATCGAGTCGCTGGCCGAGAACCTCAACGATTCACTGGTAGCGCCGCTGTTCTGGTTTGTGCTGCTGGGCTTGCCGGGCGCCGCGGTCTATCGCTTCGCGAACACGGCGGATGCGATGTGGGGCTACCGCGGCGAGCGCGGTGGCCGCGACTGGACATGGTTCGGCAAATGGGCCGCGCGCGCGGACGACGTGCTTTCGTGGCTGCCGGCCCGGCTCACCGTGCTGCTGCTTGCGCTCGCCGCGCGGCGGTGGCCGCGCGGGCTGGCGCTGGAGGCGCGCCGCACGCCTTCGCCCAACAGCGGCTGGCCGTTGGCGGCGATGGCATTGCTGCTTGGTGTGCGGCTGGCCAAGCCCGGCGTGTACGCGTTGAATGCGGAAGGGCGGCGCGCCGAAGCGGCCGACACGCAGCGCGCGGCGCAGCTGGGCGGCAGGGCCGCGCTGGCGCTGGCGGCGTGTGCATCATTGGCGATCTTCGCCATTGCGAGGTCGGCATGACACTGGACCGAACGACACCGACCCATGCGCTGCACGGCGGCCCCGATGAGGCCGGTGCGGCGCGGCACGATTTCTCGACCAACGGCAACGCCGCGGGCCCGTGCCCTGCCGTTCTGGCAGCGTTGCGCGCAGCCGATGCAGCGCACTATCCAGACCCGGCCTACACGTCCCTGCGCCGCACATTGGCAGTCTTTCACGGTGTGGCCGCCGAACGCGTGGTGATTGCGGCAAGCGCGAGCGAATTCATCCATCGCATCAGCGCCGCATGGGCGCAGGGCGGCGGACTGGAGGCCTGCCTGCCGCTGCACAGCTACGGCGACTACGAGCGTGCGGCATCGGCGTGGGGCTTGCAGGTGTTGCGCACCGCCGAGCCGCGGGGAAAGCCGGCACTGCGCTGGTGTTGCGAGCCCTCGAGCCCGCTGGGTCAGGCCGATCTCGTGCCGCACATGGACACAGTCGACGCTTGCGTGCTCGACATGGCCTACGAACCGCTGCGTCTCGAAGGCCGGGCGTCGTTCGACGCGGCACAGCGCGATCGCGTCTGGCAGCTGTGGACGCCGAACAAGGCGATGGGCTTGACCGGCGTTCGCGCTGCCTACGCCATCGCACCCGAAAAAGACCAGGCCGCGGCCCTGAATCAACGCATCGAGCAACTGTCACCTTCATGGCCCATCGGCGTGCACGGCGTGGCGCTGCTCGAAACCTGGGTCGGCGACGAAGCCCAGGCGTGGCTCGCGCAAAGCCTGAACACCTTGCGGGCATGGAAGGCGCGGCAGCGCACCCTCTGCGAATCGCTGGGATGGGAGTGCCTGCCGAGCGACGCCAACTTTTTCTGCGCGCGCACCGATGTGCCGTATCCGAAGCTGGCCTCGGCATTGCGCGCTGAAGGCGTCAAACTGCGCGACTGCGCATCCTTCGGCCTGCCCGGCCACGTGCGGCTGGGCGTGTTGCCGCCGCAAAGCCAACAGGCACTCAAAGAGGCCTGGACACGAGCGGCAGAAGCAGCCGAACATTGAGCAGAAGCAAGCAAGAATCCACCGCCACCATGCTCTACGCCATCACCACGCTCTTTCTTTGCCAATTGGCCGGCGAACTGCTCGTGCAGTGGCTCTCCCTGCCGATCCCCGGTCCGCTGATCGGCATGCTGCTGTTGTTCGTTGCGCTGCTCGTGCGCGGCGCCGTGCCCGAGGCATTGAGCGAGACCTCCGGCCATCTGCTGCGCAACCTCATGCTGCTGTTCATTCCCGCTGTGACCGGTGTCATGCTGCATTTCGAGCGGGTGGGGCGCGAGTGGCTGCCATTTCTTGCCGCCGGCATTGTGGGTGCGGCCTTCACCATGACGGTGACCGCGCTCACGCTGCGCTGGATGATCCGCATCACGGGCAAGGAGGCTGAATGACTGCGCCGGCAAAGCTGTCCGAGATCTGGGTCTTTCTTGCGCAGTCGCCGCTGCTCTGGCTGTCTCTCACGCTGCTGGCCTACCTGGGCGCGCTGTGGCTGCACAAGCGCAGCGGCAGCAGGCCGCTGGTCAATCCGGTGCTGGTGTCGGTCGTCGTCATCGTCACGGTGCTGCTCGTCACGCGCACGCCCTACGACACGTATTTCGAGGGTGCCAAGTTCGTGCACTTTCTCATCGGGCCAGCCACTGTGGCGCTCGCCGTGCCGCTCTACGGCCAGCTCGCACGGCTGCGTCGGCTGTGGCTGCCGATCGGTGTGGCGCTGCTGGTTGGCTCGGTGGCGGCCATTGTCTCGGCCATCGGCATTGCCTGGGTGCTGGGCGGCTCGCATGAGCTGATGATGTCCCTCGCGCCCAAGTCGGCCACCATGCCGATTGCAATGGGCGTGGCCGAAAAGATCGGCGGGCTGCCCTCGCTCGCCGCGGTGGCCGCTGCCGTCGCGGGCATCTCGGGCGCCATCATGGCAACCGGCCTGCTGAACCTGCTGCGCATCAAGGAGCCCGCTGTGCGCGGCTTTGCAGTAGGCATGGCGGCGCACGGCATCGGCACCGCGCGCGCCATCCAGGTGAATGAAACGGCAGGTGCCTTTTCGGCCCTGGCACTGGGGCTGAACGGCATTGCCACGGCGCTGCTGGTGCCGTTGCTGGTCAAGCTGCTGGGCGTTTTCTGACCCGGGATTTCTGACGCAGAATGGCGCTCCCATCGACGTTGGAGCGCACGGCATGGCCCAGTACACCGCAGAGATCCTCTGGCAGCGAGGCGACCAGGACTTTCTCGGCAACAACTACAGCAGAAGGCATTCAATGCGCTTCGACGGCGGCGCGGAAGTGCCGGGTTCCTCGTCGCCGCACGTGGTGCCGTTGCCGTTTTCGGATGCGGCGGCGGTCGATCCCGAAGAAGCCTTCGTCGCTTCGCTCTCGAGCTGCCACATGCTGTGGTTTCTCACCATGGCGGTGAAGCGCAAGTTCACCGTCGATCGCTATTTCGACGCGGCAAGCGGCATCATGGAAAAGAACGCCGAAGGCAAGCTCGCGATGACGGTGGTCACGCTTCGGCCGGAGGTCAGGTTCTGCGGCGACAACCTGCCTACGCGCGAGCAGATCGAACACATGCACCACCGGGCGCATGAGGAATGCTTCATCGCCAACTCGGTGAAGACAGACGTGCGCTGCGAGCCGGTGTTCGGCCCGGCCGAGTAAAGCCGGGCGGGCCGCAAGAACGGCTCAGCGCCGCTGCAGCCGCGGGTTCTTCGCAAACAGCTCGGCCGCCCAGTCGACGAACGCCCGCACCTTCGCGCTCAGGTGACGGTTAGGCGGATAGACCACATGAATGGGCAGCGGGTCGCGGTTCCAGTCGGGCAGCACCTCGATCAGTTCGCCGCTCTCCAGCAGCGGCTCGGCCATGAACGTGATGCACTGCGAAATGCCGAAGCCGCCGAGCACCGCCGCCATGTGGGCATTGCTCTCGTTCACCGAAACGCGGTAGGGCCCGTTGAGCTCGATGGTCTCGTCGCCCTTCTTGAACTCGTGCGGGTAGACGCGCCGCGTGCTGCCCGAAAAGTAGCTCACCACGTGGTGCCGCTTCTCGATGTCGTTGGGGTGCTGCGGAGCGCCGTAGCGCTTGATGTAGGCGGGCGATGCCACCGTCACGAAGTGCAGGGTGCCGATGCGCCGCGCCACCAGCGACTGGTCGCTCAGCTCGCCGGCCCGGATCACGCAGTCCACGTTGTCGGTGATGAGGTCGACCGTGCGGTCGCTCACCCCCAGGTCGACCTGGATCTCGGGATAGCGGTCGCAGAAGGTGGCCAGCGCGGGCAGGATGATCAGCCGCGCCACCGAGGTGCCCACGTCGATGCGCAGCCGCCCCGTGGGGTTGGCCTGAGCATTGGTCATGCTGGCTTCGATGTCGTCGAAGTCGTTCAGGAGGCGCGCCGCGCGCTCGTAGTAGGCGGCGCCGTCGGGCGTCACGGTCACGCGCCGCGTGGTGCGGTTGAGGAGTTTCACCCGCAGGCGCGATTCCAGCGCCTGGATCTGCTTGGTGACCGTTCCCTTTGGCAGGGCGAGCGAATCCGCGGCCCGGGTGAAGGTGCCTGCTTCCACCACGCGGACAAAGATCCGCATTGCCTGGATTTGATCCATTGATGACTGTTCCTGGGAACCCGGCCGCTGCCGAGGGGGAGCGGATTCTCACACAAGGTGACAATCCCTATCGTTTCCCGGATTGTTCGCCGTTTGGAAACAGAGTAGGGGCAGGTTGCCTGTTTAACACCACACTGGCCGCCTTATATTTCGACTATCGCCAATCCTCCTGAGGTTGCCTCCATGTCACCCCGTCCGTCGTCCCGCTCTGCCGAAGCCGCTGCTCTTGCCGCGGCGCAAGGCGTGGAAGCCGATCTTTCGATCGAGCTGCCCGGCCGCGCGCCGGTCGATGCCCGGGTCTACGGGCAACGCCCGCGCGGCGAAACGGTGCCGCTGGTGCTGCATTTCCACGGCGGCACCTTCGTTTGCGGCAACTTGGACAACGGGCGCAACGTGGCCCGGCTGCTGGCAGGAGCCGGTGCGGTGGTGGTGTCGGTGGCCTACCCGCTGGCACCCGAATCGCCGTTCCCCGAACCCATCGAAGTGGGCTATGCGGCGCTCGAGTGGCTCTACAAGCAGCGCGTCAAGCTCGGCGGCAAGGGTGCCCGGGTGTACCTGGCCGGCGAAGAAGCCGGTGGCAACCTGGCCGCCGGGGTGGCGCTGATCGCCCGCGACCGGGCGCATCCACCGCTGGCGGGGCAGATTCTTCTGTCGCCCATGCTCGACCCTTGCGCGGGCACCGCGTCGCTGCGCAAGGCAACGAACGATGAGGCCGAATGCCGCTGGGCCAAGGGCTGGGAAAAGTACCTGAGCTGCCCCTCCAACGCGACCCATCCCTACGCAGTGCCGAGCGGATCGCTCCGGCTCGGAGCCCTGGCACCCGCGCTGGTGCTGGTGGGCCCTGACGACGCCATGCGCGACGAGGCGCTGACTTTTGCCGGCCGCCTGCGCGCAGCCGGCATCGACGTGACGAGCAGCGTGCTGCCCGGCGCCGCCAACTGGCCCAAGGCCCTGTACGACCCCGAGCCCTCGGGCTGCAAGGCCTGTGAAGCCAGCGTGCAGCAGCACTTCCGCGAATTTTTCAGTGCCACCACGCCGCCCCCGGTAGCACCCAAGCCCAGCTAGGTGGGCCGGTCGCGGCAGCCCTGCCGAACGTCGCGACGCCTTTCCTCGGCCCACCGGTAACCCCGGTCATTTTCGAATTCCGCCTCCTGGTGCCAAAAGCGCCGGGGTGGCCTGTTGCATCCCAAAAAGTCATCGAGAAGGACGAACCATCATGTCGAACAATAAGCAAAAACTGTCTTCCGTCGCCCGCAAGGGCCTGTGGCCCACTGTGACCGGGCTCACCGCACTGCTGGCTGTGGCTGCGGCCGTGCTTGGCATGCACAGCTTCAAGGCGGAGGCCACGGCACCCGCCGCGGCGCAACAGGGCACCCCGGTGTCCGTGGCCACCGTGGCCGAGAGCGAAATCAACGCCTGGGACGAGTTCTCGGGCCGGCTCGAAGCCGTGCAGCGCGTCGATGTGCGCTCCCGCGTGGCGGGCGCCGTGCAGGCGGTGCACTTCCGCGAAGGCGCGCTGGTGAAGCAGGGTGACCTGCTGATCACCATCGACCCCGCGCCGTACGCCGCCGAAGTGGAGCGTGCCGAAGCCCAGGTGGCGTCCGCCCAGGCCCGCCAGGCATTCAGCCGCAGCGAGCAGGAGCGTGCCAAGCGCCTGTGGGACCAGCAGGCCATTGCCCAGCGCGAATATGACGAGCGCGTGAACGCCAGCCGCGAAGCCGATGCCAACCTGCGCGCCGCGCAAGCGACGCTGCAGTCTGCACGCCTCAACCTGGGCTACACGCAAGTGCGCGCGCCCGTGTCGGGCCGCATCGGCAAGCTCGAGGTGACCCAGGGCAACCTGGTGGCTGCCGGCCCCGGCGCGCCGGTGCTGACCACGCTGGTGTCGGTGAGCCCGATCTACGCGAGCTTCGATGCCGACGAGCAGGTGATCACCCGCGCCCTGAAAGACCTGCCGAGCGGCGCCAGCGCACGCGGCCAGATCGAGAGCATTCCCGTGCAGATGGGCACCTCGGGCTTCGACGGCACGCCCTTCATCGGCAAGCTGCAGCTGATCGACAACCAGGTCGATGCCCGCAGCGGCACCGTGCGTGTGCGCGCCTCGTTCGACAACAAGGACGGCGCGCTCATTCCGGGCCAGTTCGCCCGCATCCGCATGGGCCAGGCACGCAACGACGCCGCACTGCTGGTGAGCGAACGCGCCATCGGCACCGACCAGAACAAGAAGTTCGTGATGGTGGTGGGCGAAGACAACAAGGCCATGTACCGCGAAGTGACGCTGGGCGCATCGGTCAACGGGCTGCGCGTGGTGAGCAAGGGCCTGAAGGCCGGCGAACGCGTGGTGGTCAACGGCCTGCAGCACATCCGCCCCGGCGCACTGGTGGTGCCGCAGAACGTGACGATGGACGCCAAGGCCGACACCAAGCAACAACAACCGGAACGCGTCGCGGAAGCCGCGAAGTCCTGAACTCGGAGGGGAGCGCATTTGCGCTCGCCGGAGAAACAACATGAATCTCTCTAAATTCTTCATCGACCGGCCGATCTTTGCCGGCGTGCTGTCGCTATTGATATTGATAGCCGGCCTGATCGCGCTGCGCGGGTTGCCGATTTCGGAATACCCCGAAGTCGCGCCGCCTTCGGTGGTGGTGCGTGCCCAGTACCCGGGCGCCAACCCCAAGGTGATTGCCGAAACCGTTGCGACGCCGCTCGAAGAGCAGATCAACGGCGTGGAAGGCATGCTTTACATGGGCAGCCAGGCCACCACCGACGGCGTGATGACGCTGACGGTGACCTTCCGCCTCGGCACCGACCCCGACAAGGCCCAGCAGCTGGTGCAGAACCGCGTCTCGCAAGCCGAGCCGCGCCTGCCCGAAGAAGTGCGCCGCCTCGGTATCACGACCGTCAAGAGCGCACCCGACCTGACGATGGTGGTTCACCTCGTTTCGCCGAACAACCGCTACGACATCAACTACCTGCGCAACTACGCGGTGCTGAACGTGAAGGACCCGCTTGCGCGCATCGAAGGCGTGGGCCAGGTGCAGATCTTCGGCGGCGGCGACTATTCGATGCGCGTGTGGCTCGACCCGCAGAAGGTCGCGCAGCGCGGCCTCTCGGCCAGCGACGTGGTGGCTGCGATCCGCGGCCAGAACGTGCAGGCCGCGGCCGGCGTGGTCGGCGCTTCGCCGGGCCTCTCTGGCGTGGACATGCAGCTCTCGATCAATGCGCAAGGGCGCCTGCAGAGCGAAGAAGAGTTCGGCGACATCATCGTGAAGAGCGGCACCGACGGCGCCGTGACCCGCCTGCGCGACATTGGCCGCTTGGAAATGGGCGCTGCCGACTACTCGCTGCGTTCGCTCTTGAACAACGACCCGGCCGTGGGCATGGGCGTGTTCCAGGCGCCGGGCTCCAACGCGCTCGACATCTCGTCCAACGTTCGCAAGACGATGGCCGAGCTCAACAAGAACATGCCTGAAGGCTTGGAATACCGCATTGCGTATGACCCGACGCAGTTCGTGCGCGCATCGATCGAATCGGTGATCCACACGCTGCTCGAAGCCATCCTGCTGGTGGTGCTGGTCGTGATCCTGTTCCTGCAGACCTGGCGCGCTTCCATCATTCCGCTCCTGGCGGTGCCGGTGTCGGTGATCGGTACCTTTGCGGTGCTGCACGTCCTCGGTTTCTCGATCAATGCGCTGAGCCTGTTCGGGCTGGTGCTGGCCATCGGTATCGTGGTGGACGACGCCATCGTGGTGGTGGAAAACGTCGAGCGCAATATCGAGGCGGGGCTGACGCCGCGCGAAGCCACGTACCGCGCAATGCGCGAAGTGTCCGGGCCCATCATCGCGATTGCGCTGGTGCTGGTGGCCGTGTTCGTTCCGCTGGCTTTCATCAGCGGTCTCACGGGCCAGTTCTACAAGCAGTTCGCGGTGACCATCGCGATCTCGACGGTGATCTCGGCCATCAACTCGCTCACGCTGTCGCCGGCTCTCGCGGCACTGCTGCTGCGCGGCCATGACCAACCGAAGGACGCGCTGACGCGCGGCATGGACAAGGCTTTCGGCTGGCTGTTCCGCGGCTTCAACAAGCTCTTCAGCCGCGGCTCGGAAGCCTACAGCGGCGGCGTCAAGAGCGTGATTTCGCGCAAGACGCTGATGCTGGTGATCTACCTCGCGCTGGTTGGCGTGACCTTCGGCCTCTTCAAGGCGGTGCCCAGCGGCTTCGTGCCGGCGCAGGACAAGCAATACCTGATCGGCTTTGCCCAGCTGCCGGATGGTGCCACGCTCGACCGCACCGACGAAGTGATCCAGCGCATGGGCGAGATCATGAAGAAGAACCCGAACGTGGAAGACGCCATCGCGTTCCCGGGCCTGTCGATCAACGGCTTCACCAACAGCTCGAACTCGGGCATCGTGTTTGCCACGCTCAAGCCCTTTGACCAGCGCAAGCGCGCCGACCAGAGCGGCGGTGCGGTGGCCGGCCAACTCAACGGTGCCTTTGACAGCATCCAGGACGCGTTCATCGTGATGTTCCCGCCGCCGCCGGTGGCGGGCCTGGGCACCACGGGCGGCTTCAAGCTGCAGCTGGAAGACCGCGCCTCGGTCGGCTACGACCAGATGGACGCCGCAGTGAAGGCCTTCATGGCCAAGGCGTATGCAGCGCCCGAGCTCACGGGCATGTTCACGAGCTGGCAGGTCAACGTGCCGCAGCTGTATGCGGACATCGACCGCACCAAGGCCCGCCAGCTCGGCGTGCCGGTGACGGACATCTTCGACACCATGCAGATCTACCTCGGTAGCCTGTACGCGAACGACTTCAACAAGTTCGGCCGCACGTACAGCGTGCGTGTGCAGGCCGATGCGCCTTACCGCGCCCGTGCCGAAGACGTGGGCATGCTGAAGGTGCGCTCGACCTCGGGCGAAATGGTGCCGCTCTCGGCGCTGATGAAGGTGAATTCGACCTTTGGCCCGGAACGCGCCATGCGCTACAACGGCTACCTGGCAGCCGACATCAACGGCGGCCCGGCTCCCGGTTATTCGTCCGGCCAGGCGCAGGACGCGATCACCAAGATTGCGGCCGAGACGCTGCCCAAGGGCGTGACCTTCGAGTGGACCGAGTTGACCTACCAGGAAATCCTGGCCGGCAACTCCGCCTTCCTGGTGTTCCCGCTGGCGATCCTGCTGGTGTTCCTGGTGCTGGCCGCGCAGTACGAAAGCCTGACGCTGCCCATCGCGATCATCTTGATCGTGCCAATGGGCATCCTGGCTGCGATGACGGGCGTGTGGATATCGGGGGGTGACAACAACGTCTTCACGCAGATCGGGTTGATCGTGCTGGTGGGGCTGAGTGCGAAGAACGCGATCCTGATCGTGGAGTTTGCACGCGAGCTCGAGTTTGCCGGTCGCACGCCCGTCCAGGCTGCGATCGAAGCCAGCCGTCTGCGCCTGCGCCCGATTCTCATGACCTCGCTGGCCTTCGTGATGGGCGTGCTGCCTCTTGTGCTGTCGACCGGCGCTGGCTCTGAAATGCGCAAGGCCATGGGCGTGGCGGTGTTCGCCGGGATGATCGGCGTGACGGCTTTCGGCCTGTTCCTGACGCCGGTGTTCTATGTGCTGATGCGCCGCCTGGCGGGCAACCGCGCGCTCAAGCTGCACGGCGACGTGCCGCACGGGGAAGACTTTGCCCACCCGGCTGCACCGGCACCGTCGTCCCACGGTGGTTCGGGCGGTGGCGGGCTGCACCCGCTGCCTGCCGCGCCGCGCCCTTCGCACGGCTCGCATGACTGATCGAGAAGAAAGCTCATCATGAAATTCTCAGTACAACCTTGGGTCAAGCCGCTTCGCACCGCCTTGCTGCCGCTGGTGGCAGCCCTGGCGCTGGCCGGCTGCGCGACCGTGCCCTCCGGCGTGCCGGAGATCCAGACCACCGCCCAGTTCAAGGAGCAGGGCGCGGCCCCGCCCGCGGGCTGGACGCGTGCGGTGCCGTCCGAAGCGCAGGCCCGCGGCGCCTGGTGGCTGGCCTTCAACGACCCGGTGCTCAATGCGCTGGTCGAAAAGGCCGACGTCAACAACAACAACATCCAGGCCGCCGCGGCCCGGCTTGCGGAAGCTCGCGCCCTGGCGCGCAGCGCCCAGGCCGACCGCCTGCCGCAGATCGGCCTGGGCGCCGGCGCCAATCGCGGCGCGGGCCTCGACAAGGCCACGGCCAGCACCCGGCCGGCCACGATGACCAACATCGGCGCCACGTTCTCGTACGAGGTCGACCTGTTCGGCCGGCTCTCGGGCGCGAGCAATGCGGCCAAGCTCGATGCGGCCAGCCGCGAAGCGCTGCTGCAAAGCACGCGCCTTGCCGTGCAGGCCGAGGTGGCGCAGACCTACCTGCAACTGCGTGCGCTCGACGCCGAGCGCGCCCTGGTGCGCGAGCAGGTCGAGGCCTACCGCGACACGCTGCGCCTGACGCAGCGCCGCCAACAGGCCGGCGACATCGCCGAGCTCGACGTGGCACGCGTGCAGACCGAGGTGTCGTCGACCGAGTCGGATGCGCTCGCGCTCGACCGCCAGCGTGCGCAGGTCGAGCATGCGCTTGCGGTGCTGGTGGGCGATTCGGCCTCGAGCTTCGGCCTGCGTACCGACGAGTGGGCCACCGCGCTGCCATCGGTGCCGCCGGGCGTGCCGGCCACGGTGCTCACGCGCCGCCCGGACGTCTCGGCCGCGCAGAACGCCGTGCTCGCGGCGCAGGCTCGCGTGGGCGTGGCACAGGCCGCCTGGTTCCCGGACATCTCGCTGACCGGCGCCGCCGGCTATGCATCGCCCGAAATCGGCGACCTGTTCAAGTGGTCGGCCCGCTCGTGGGGCGTGGGCGCGCTGCTCTCGCTGCCAATCTTCGACGGCGGCCGCCGCGAAGCCGGTGTGCAGGGCGCCAACGCACAGCTAGACGGCGCGCTGGCCAACTACCGCAGCCAGGTGCTGGTGGCGTTCCAGGAGGTGGAAGACCAACTCTCCGCCATCCGCATCCTGCAGGAGCAGTCGACCGTGCAGGCGCAGGCCGTCACTTCGGCCCAGCGCGCGACCAGCCTGTCGGACACGCGCTACCGCAATGGCTACATCAGCCAGCTCGACCTGCTCGACGCCCGCCGCAGCGAACTGCGCAACCGGCGCCAGGCGCTGCAGGTGAAGTCGGCGCAGTACCAGGCGGCCGTGGGGCTGATCCGCGCCATCGGCGGCGGGTGGGAAGTGCCTGCCGCCACTGCGCAGGCGCAGCCTCAGCCCGGCGCGCCGGGTGCGGTACAGACCGCGGCACGCTGAAACACCAAAGGGGCGCAAGCCCCTTTTTCTTTGCCCCTCTACGGTTCGGGGGACGTGCGGCGACAACCGACAATAGCCGCATGACAACCCGATGCGTGATGGTTCTGGGCACGACAAGTGGCGCCGGCAAGAGCTGGCTGGTCACTGCGCTGTGCCGCTGGTATGCGCGGCAGGGCCTCAAGGTGGCGCCTTTCAAGGCGCAGAACATGAGCAACAACGCCCGCGTGGTGGATGGCGGCGAAATCGGCAGCGCGCAATACTTTCAGGCGCTGGCGGCGCGCGCCGTGCCGCACGTGCGCATGAACCCGCTGCTGCTCAAACCCGAGCGCGACACCCACAGCCAGGTGGTGCTGATGGGGCAGGTGAACCAAGAACTCACGGCCATGCCCTGGCGCGGACGCAGCGAGCGCGTGTGGCCGCAAATTGCTTCGGCATTCGACGAACTGCGCGCCGACAACGACGTGGTGGTGATCGAAGGCGCCGGCTCGCCGGCCGAGATCAACCTGATGGCCAGCGACATCGTCAACCTGCGCGTGGCCCGCCATGCGGATGCCCGCTGCCTGCTGGTGACAGACATCGACCGTGGCGGCGCCTTTGCGCATCTCTACGGCACCTGGGCATTGATGCCCGAAAGCGACCGCGCGTTGCTGCGCGGCTTCGTGCTCAACAAATTCCGGGGCGATGCCTCCCTGCTGGCCCCGGCGCCGCAGCAGCTGCAGGCGCTGACCGGCGTTCCCACCGTGGCCACGCTGCCCATGTGGTGGCAGCACGGCCTGCCGGAGGAAGACGGCGTGTTCGACGACCGGAGCCGCTCGAACGGCTTCGTCACGCGTACCGTGGCGGTGGTGGCGTATCCGCGCATCAGCAATCTGGACGAGTTCCAGCCGCTCAAGAACGTGACCGGCGTTCGCCTGGTCTGGGCGCGCACGCCGGCCGACATGGCCGGCGCCGACTGGATTGTTCTGCCCGGCTCCAAGCACACCAGCGGCGACCTGGCATGGCTGCGCGCGCAGGGGCTGGACCGCGCCATTGCCGCGCACGCCGCCGCCGGGGGCGCCGTGCTGGGTGTTTGCGGCGGCTTGCAGATGCTGGGCGAGGCGCTGGTCGATCCGCACGGCATCGACGGCAATGCGCCCGGCTTGGGGCTGCTGCCGCTTGTCACCGTGTTCGAGCGCGAGAAAACCGTGCGCCACCGGGCTGCCGTCTTCGGTGAACTGGGCGGCCAATGGGCTGCGCTTTCGAACGTGCCGGTGGCGGGCTACGAAATTCACCACGGCAATACAGCGATACACCCGCAAATGGCGCAGGACGGCCATGCCGTGATGCCCGAAGGCCTGGCCTGGCAAAACGCGCGCGGCAATGTGCTGGGCCTTTACCTGCACGGCTTGTTCGAGGATGCGGCCGTGTTGCACGCGCTTTTCGGCGCCGCGGCGCCCACGCTCGATTCGACCTTCGACGGCCTGGCCGATTTCATCGACACCCACTTCGAGGCCGGCGTACTGCAAGGCCTGATCGCATGACCGACAAGAACATCATTCCTTCCATCTCCGACATTCGCGATGATGCACTTGCAGCACGGCTGCAGGGCGCGCTCGACAACAAGACCAAACCGCTCGGCGCGCTCGGCCGCCTCGAAGGACTGGCCCTGCGTATCGGGCTGATCCTGGGCAGCGAAACGCCCGTGCTCGAAGCGCCGCAGATGCTGGTGTGCGCGGGCGACCACGGCCTGGCGGCGCGCGGTGTCTCCGCGTTTCCGAGCGATGTGACCTGGCAGATGGTCGAAAACTTTCTTGCAGGTGGCGCGGCCGTGAGCGTGCTGGCGCGCCAGCACGGGCTCGCGCTGACGGTGGTCGATTGCGGCGTGCGGCGCGACTTCCAGGCGCGCCCGGGGCTGGTGTCGCGACGCATCGCCGCAGGCACCGCCGATGCATCGGCCGGCCCCGCGATGACGCCGGAGCAATGCGCGCAAGCCATTGCCAATGGCCGAGAGGTGGTGCGCGCGCTCCCCGGCAATGCTTTGCTGCTCGGCGAAATGGGCATCGGCAACAGCTCGGCGGCGGCCATGCTGCTTGCGCGCCTGGCGGGTCTCGACATCGATGCCTGCACCGGCGCGGGCACGGGGCTCGACGCCGACGGGCTGGCGCGCAAGCGCACGGTGTTGCGCGAAGTGCTGGCCCTGCATGCATCGGCCGTCGCGCCGCTGGATGCATTGGCTGCGTTCGGCGGCTTCGAACTTGCCACCTTGGTCGGCGCGGTGCTGCAGGCGGCAGAAGAGCGCCGCGTGATCGTTGTCGATGGATTCATTGCGAGTGCGGCGGTGCTGGTGGCAGGGGCACTGCAGCCGCATGTGGTGCAGCGGTGCGTGGCGGCGCACAGCTCGGCGGAACCGGGGCATGCGCTGTTGTTGAAGCACATGGGGCTGGAGCCGTTGCTGAATCTCGACTTGCGCCTGGGCGAAGGCTCTGGCGGCGCGCTGGCCTGGCCGCTGCTCGAATCGGCCTGCCGCATCCTGCGCGAAATGGCGAGCTTCGAGGCGGCGGGCGTGTCGCGCAAGGACGGCTGAATTCGATGAACGGCGTTCGCCACTACCTGCTGGCACTGCAATTCTTCACGCGGGTGCCGGTGACTGGGCGGCTCGCTGGGTGGGTCGGGTTCAGCCCGCAGATGCTGCGCGCGAGCGCGGCGCATTTTCCGGGCGTAGGCTGGCTCGTGGGTGTCGTAGGTGCGGCTGTTTTCGTCTTGGCGCTGCAGGGCCTCCCGGGCCCATCCGGTGCACTGGCAGCGGCGCTGCTGAGCATGGTGGCAACCGTGCTGCTCACCGGCGCCTTTCATGAAGACGGGCTCGCCGACGTGGCCGACGGGTTGGGCGGATCGGTCGACCGCAACCGCGCGCTCGAGATCATGAAGGACTCGCGGATTGGTGCATTCGGCGCCATTGCGCTGGTGCTGGCACTCGGTTTGAAGGCTGCGCTGCTTGCTTCGCTGGCAGGGCAGGGCCTGCAAGCAGTGGCAGCCGCCATCGTCGGTGCGCATGTGCTGTCACGGCTGGCGCCGCTGTTTTTGATTCGCTGGTTGCCGTATGTGGGTGATGCCGGCGCGAGCAAGGCCAAGCCGCTGGCCGATGCAATTGGCGGCGGCGCCTTGCTGGTCGGCGTGCTCTGGTCGGTTCCGGCCCTTGCGCTGGTGCTGGTGACTCACGGCCCAGGAAGAACGATCGCCATGGCGATGTCATGCGCTCTTGCCGCGTTGGTCATGGCGCGCATGTTCCGGCGCCGGCTGCAAGGCTTCACCGGCGACGGGCTCGGCGCTACGCAGCAGGTGTGCGAGCTTGCGCTCTATCTTGCACTGGCGTGGCAGGCATGAAGCTGTGGCTGGTGCGCCATGCGCAAACCGACGCCGCGCCGGGCCTTTGCTATGGCGTCACGGATGTCGGCGTGCCGATGGAGGCGACGCTGGCGGTTGCGCGCGCCGTGGTGTCCCGCATTCCCGCGGGCATCGCACTGGTCCATTCGCCTTTGCGGCGTTGTGCCGAGCTGGCAGCCGCCATCGGCACGCTGCGCCCGGACCTTGCCATGCGGGCGGACGAGCGCCTGGCCGAAATGGACTTCGGCGCCTGGGAAGGCCGGCCGTGGGCATCCATCACCAGTGCCGACTTCGATGCATGGACCGGCAATTTCGCCGACGGTCTTCCGGGCGAGTACGGCGAAAGCACGGCCAGCTTCATGCAGCGCACCGGCGCTGCTTTCGACGAGTGGCGGGCGTCGGGCCAGGACGCGGTGTGGGTCACGCATGCGGGCGTGATGCGCGCCGTGCAACTGCTGCATGGCGGCGTGCGGCGCGTGGAGGCCGCCGCGCAATGGCCGTCGGCACCCATTGACTATGGGGCGTGCCTGCTGATCGAATGCGGGTGACGGGCGGCAGCGTCCGCGCCATTCCATTGCCCCCATTCGCGCCATGCCCGCACCGCCTTCCCACGAGCGCCTGTACGTTCGCCTCGACGAGGACCCCTTGCACGGTCCCGAGGCCGCGATGCCTGTGGGCTCATTGCAGGCCTTTCCGGTCGCGGCGCCGCTGCGCGCGCATGTCGCGCACATCCTGCTCTATCGCGAAGCGCTGCCTGACGGGCGCGAAGTGCTCGAGCGCGTGCTGCCCGACGGCGCGGTGCGACTGGTCTTCAATCTTGGCGACGCACCCTCGGCGGGTGAGGGCGCCGGGCAGCCCGTCGAGGCCATTGGCGCTTCGGCCGCACCGGCGCTGGTGCGGTTGCGCGGCAGGGTCGAGGGGCTGTCGGTCACGCTGCGCCCGGGCGCGTCGGCGGCGCTGCTCGGCATGCCGGCCGGCGAGATTGCCGGCACCGCGGTGCACCTCGATCAACTCTGGCGGGGCCAGGGCGCCGAACTGCGCGAACGCATGGCAGCCGCGCCCGACGACTCCTCGCGCGTTGCGGTGCTCTGCGCCATGCTCGGGCAGCGGCTGGCGCGGGCCGATGCGGCTCTGCACCCGGCCGCCCCTATGGCCGCAACAAGGGCGGCGCAGCTGATCGCGGAATCGGGCGGTCGGCAGTCGCTGCGCGATGTAGCCGCGGCGGTCGGCGTCGGCGAGCGCCGTTTGCAGCAATTGTTCCAGCAACAGGTGGGCCTCTCGCCGCGCACGTGGGGCAGGCTCGCGCGGCTGCATGCATGCCTGCGCGCCTTGCGGCAGCCACGGCCTTGCATGCCCGGCTGGGCGGAGCTGGCGCTCGATGGCGGCTTCTACGATCAGTCGCACCTCGTCAACGAGTTCAAGGCGCTGAGCGGCCTTACACCGACGGAGTTTCTCGGCCGCGCGATTTCGGTTTCTTCCAATACAGCGGCGTGACGCGGCGGTACCTTCGGGCTTCGAACTCGGAGAAAAAGGAAAGAACTCGATGCAAGACGAAGAAGTCAAGAAGCCGCTGACGGGCCGCGTGGCCGTGGTGACCGGCGCCAGCCGGGGCGCCGGCCGCGGCATTGCCCTGGAACTGGGCGCGGCGGGGGCGACCGTGTACGTGACCGGCCGCAGCACGCGCGCGCAGCCGGCCGAAAGCTATGGGCGCATCCTCGGGCTCTCGGAACTTGAAGCCCTGCCGGGCAGCATCGACGAGACGGCCGACGAACTCACGCGCATGGGCGGCCACGGCATTGCGGTGCGCTGCGACCACACGCAGGAAGACGAAGTGGCAAGCCTCTTCGCGCGTGTGCAGCGCGAGCAGGGCCGCCTCGATCTGCTGGTGAACAACGCCTGGGGCGGACATGAGACCTTCGACGGCGTTTTCGAGGCGGCGTTCTGGGAACACCCGCTTTCCAGCTGGGACTCGATGTTCGACCGCGGCGTGCGCAACCACCTGCTCGCGAGCCGGTTCGCGGCGCCGCTCATGGTGGCGCAGAAGAGCGGGCTGATCGCGATCACCAGCTTCTGGGACCGGGGCAAATACCTGCGGGGCAACCTGTTCTACGACCTCGCCAAGTCGGCGATGAACCGCTTGGCCTTCGGCATGGCCGAGGAGCTGCGCCCGCACGGCGTGGCGTCGCTCGCGCTTTCTCCGGGCTGGATGCGAACCGAGTTCGTGCTGGCTGGGCACAAGACCGACGAGGCGCATTGGCATGAACGCCCCGCGCTCGCAAGAACCGAGTCGCCGCGCTATCTCGGCCGCGCTGTTGCCGCGCTGGCGGGTGATGCGGGGGTGATGCAGAAAAGCGGCGGCGTGCACCGCGTGGCTGACCTGGCGCGTGAATACGGCTTTACCGACATCGACGGCCGTCAGCCTGAAGCGTTCGAGCTTTAGCCTGGAAGAGAGCCGGCGTCAGGCCGACTTGGGCCGCGGCGTCTTCGGCTTGTAGTCGCAGTAGGGCGCCACCGCGCATTCCCAGCACTTCGGCGTGCGTGCCACGCAGATGTAGCGGCCGTGCAAGATGAGCCAGTGGTGCGCATGCAGGCGAAACTCGAAAGGCACGCGCTTCTCCAGCTTGAGCTCCACCTCGAGCGGCGTCTTGCCCGGCGCAAGCCCGGTGCGGTTGCTGACGCGAAAGATGTGCGTGTCCACGGCGATCGTCGCCTCGCCGAATGCCACGTTGAGCACCACGTTGGCGGTCTTGCGCCCGACGCCCGGCAGCGCTTCGAGCTCCGCGCGCGTGCGCGGCACTTCACCGCCGTGCTGCTCCACAAGAATGCGGCAAGTCTCGATCAGGTGCTTGGCCTTGCTGCGGTAGAGCCCGATGGTCTTGATGTATTCCTCGAGCCCCTCCACGCCCAGCCTCAGGATGGCTTGCGGCGTGTTCGCTACCGGAAAAAGCTTGCGCGTGGCCTTGTTCACGCCCACGTCGGTGGCCTGCGCCGACAGCAGCACGGCGGCCAGCAGCTCGAAGGGCGTGGCGTATTCGAGCTCGGTTTCTGGGGTGGGGTTGGCCGCCTGCAGGGTGGCGAAGAAGAGGGGAATATTGTCTTTTTTCATGGGGTCTGGAAGCGCCGCGCTCGCCTGCGGTACGGTGGCAGGAGGCGATAGTTGCAATATATCGTTGAAAGCCGATGGGCTTACGCAGCTTTATTGCCTGCGGGTTTCGCCACAATAGCGCTTCAGAAAGTGAGACTTCCCATGCAATTCGCTTCCCGCCTCGACAACGTCGAAACCTCCGCAATCCGCGAACTCTTCAAGCTGCTTGGCAAGCCCGGCATCATCAGCTTTGCGGGCGGATTTCCCGACAGCGCCATGTTCGACGTCGAGGGCCTGAAGGAGGCGAGCCAGAAGGCGCTGACCGAAGAACCCGGCGGCGCGCTGCAATACGGCGCCACCGAAGGCTACGAGCCGCTGCGCACGCAGCTCAGCGCCTTCATGAAGACCAAGGGTGTCGACGTGGACCCGAGCGGGCTCATCGTCACCACCGGCAGCCAGCAGGCGCTCGATCTGCTGGGCAAGACCATGATTTCGCCCGGCGACAAGGTGATCGTCGAAGGCCCGACTTTCCTGGCCACCATCCAGTGTTTTCGGCTGTACGGCGCGCAGCTCATCAGCGCGCCCATCGACGCCAACGGCGTGAAGACCGACGAGCTCGAAAAGCTGATTGCCGAGCACAAGCCCAAGTTCGTCTACCTGATTCCCACCTTCGGCAATCCGAGCGGCGCCATGCTGAGCCTGGAGCGCCGCAAGAAGGTGCTCGAGCTGGCCGTCAAGTACCAGACGCTGATCGTCGAGGACGACCCGTACGGCGATCTCTACTTTGGTGAGGCACCGCCGCCGTCGATCATGGCGCTCAGCAAGGATGTGCCGGGCAGCCGCGAGTTGCTCGCGCATTGCGGCAGCCTGAGCAAGGTGCTGAGCCCGGGCCTTCGCATCGGCTGGATGATCGCGCCCGCCGAGCTGCTGGCCAAGGCCACGATGTGCAAACAGTTCAGCGATGCGCACACCAGCACCTTCTCGCAAGCCACGGCCGCGCAATACCTCAAGAGCGGCCGCATGCCGGCCACGCTGGCGCATGTGCGCGAGGTGTACGGCCAGCGGGCGCAGGCGATGGGTGCGGCGCTGGAGCGCGAGTTGGGTGACGCGGTGAGCTTTAGCCAGCCGCAGGGCGGCTTGTTCTTCTGGGCCCGCCTCACGGGTGCCAACGGCAAGCTGGCCGATGCAAGCGAATTGGCCAAGCGCGCCATCGAGCAGCTGGTGGCCTTTGTGCCTGGTGCGCCGTTCTATGCCGAGAAGCCCGACCTGGCCACGCTGCGGTTGAGCTTTGCGACGGCGGATGTGGCGAAGATCGAAGAGGGCGTGAAGCGCCTCGGCCAGGCGCTGTAGGTCTTCAGGGCGAGCGGTGCAGCCGCGGCGCTGCCAGTAGCGCCAGGTTGTCCTCGATGGCCGCATCCACATTGGGATAGCGGCCTTTCATCTTCGACAGCGTCATGATGGTCTGGAGCGCCTTCAGGTCCTTGACCGAAGGCGCGACCTTGATTTGCGCGATGGCCGCCGATGCGTTGCCGCCGTTGACCAATGCCATTACCTTGCTTGCCCAGTCGTTTGCGCGCGCCATGTCTTTACCTGCTTTCCATTGAACCGCCGACTGTACACAGCGCGGCGCGTTACGATCACCCATGAGAAAAACCTTTCAGCTTCAGGTCGAGGGCAAGCACCCCGACCGCCTCCTCGAAGCCATCAAGCACGAGATTCGCAAGTACATCAAGCGTGAGCGTCGCCGCGTTTTGCCCGAGGGCGCGGACTTCTGGGACTTCGACTGCAAGTTCGGCGCCTCGGCCGAAACCGCCGAAGCCGTGCACCTTTCGGCGATCACGGGCCTGATCGACGGCGTCGTCAAGGAGGCCGGCAAGCAGTTCTACGTCGAGATACTGGCCAAGCCGGGCAAGCGTACGCCGCGGCCCGCCGGCGCGCAGTCGGAAGAGCCGCCCGAAGAAATCTAGGCCTCTTTTCAGATCAGCGCCTGCGCGAGCTGCAGCCCGTAGCGCTGTTCCGCATCCTGCAGCGCACGCGCAATCGAGGGGTGCAGCCGCACCCCGCTTTTCGATTGGGTTTCACGGCGCTTCAAGCCGCCTTCCCCGGGCAGGCGCACCGGTTTCGCCGGATCGATGGGCACGTTGTTGCGGCACTGGGCCGCCACGTGGTCCATCTGGCGCAAGAAAGCTTCCTTGCCGCCGAACGCATGCAGGTCGTGCAGCGTGATGTGCACCGTCGCACCCCAACCCTCGGGCGGATCGGCCCGGCCATGGCCTGCGAGGCCGGCGGTCAGCGTTTCGACCAACAGTGCCATTCCATAACCCTTGTGGCCGTGGCTCAGTCCGCCTACCGGCAGCAGCGTGCCGGGCGGCTGGTCGAACAGCACCTGCGGGTTGTTCGTAGGCTTGCCGGAAGCGTCGATCAGCCATTCTTCGGCAAAAGTCTCGCCGGCCGCGCGCTTGCGGTTGCTCATGCCGTTGGTGGTGATGGAAGCCGAAATGTCGACCATCACGCCGCCTTGCGACAGTGGAAAACCCATGGCCAGCGGATTGGGTGTGAACACCGCGTGCGTGCCGCCGAAGGGCGCAACGCTGGCCGTATTGGGATCGGAGCAGGCGAGCAGCATCAGCATGTCTTCCTGCAGCGCGCGCAGCATGTAGACGGCAAGGCAGGCGATGTGATGGCTGCGGCGGATCACGAGCGAGGCGGTGCCGAGCTCGCGGGCACGCGGGAGCAACATGTCCATGCCCTGGTCCATGAGCCAGGGGCCGGGCAGGCGCTTGCCGTCCCACAGCACGGCGGCAGGCCGGTCGGACAGAACCTCCGGCGCGCCGCTTGGCGTCATGCCGCCGGATTCGATCTCTTTCACATAGCCGGCCAACAGGGCGAGCCCGTGCGTGTCGTGGCCCAGCAGGTCGCCTTCGACCAGGGTGCGGGCGACGCTGTCGGCCATCGAGGCGTCGAGGCCGGCCTTCTGCAGCAAGGCGCTGCCGTAGTCCCTGAGTGCGTCTGCACTGTAGAGCGGTGCGGTTGGGTCAGTCATTTAAGGATCTCCAGCACTCTGTCGAGGCCGCCCTCGTTGATGGCCACCATGGCCTGCTCGCGCACCTTCGGCTTGGCGTGGTAGGCCACCGAGAGGCCGGCTTCGCCCATCATCGGCAGGTCGTTGGCGCCGTCGCCCACGGCGATGGTCTCTTGCGGCGAAATGCCCAGGAGCGACGCGACTTCGAGCAGCGTGCGGCGCTTCTCGGCGCCGTCGCAGATGTCGCCCCAGCTTTGCTGCACCACCTCGCCGGTGAGTTGGCCATTGGCTTCGTCGAGCAGGTTGGAACGCGCAAAGTCGATGCGAAGGCGGTCTTTCACCCGGTTGGCAAAGAACGTGAAGCCGCCCGACACCAGCAGCACCTTGAGCCCGGCCGCCTTGCAGGCCGCGACAAGTTCGGCTGCGCCCGGGTTGAGCTTCAGCCGCTGGTCATACACCTGCTGCAGCGCCTCGACCGGCACACCCTTCAAGAGCGCCACGCGGCGCCGAAGGCTTTCCTTGAAGTCCTTGATCTCGCCGCGCATCGTGGCTTCGGTAATCGCTGCCACTTCGGCCTTCTTGCCCACTGCATCGGCGATCTCGTCGATGCACTCGATGTTGATCAGCGTCGAATCCATGTCGAACGCAATCAGCTTGAAGTCGGCGAGCTTCAGCGGCGGCTTCACGCGCTGGATGACGAGGCCGGGAGAGAATTCTGTAGCGCTCATGCGGGGGCGGTTTCCTTGACGATGGGTTGGCCGAGGCTGCGCAGCACGTCGCGCACCATCTGCGCGCGGTCCTTCGGCTCTTTCAGTTCGCGCTCGATGCGCAGCTTTTCGTTGCCGGCAAGCTTGATGTGCTTGTTCTTCTGGATCAGGTGGATGATGGCCATCGAGTCGACCGGCGGGTCTTTCTTGAAGGTGATGTGGATCACGCCCGGCGCCGCATCGACCTTGACCACGCCGTACGGCCGCGCCAGCACGCGCAGCCGGTGGGTGTCGATGAGCGTTTGCGCCTGCGGCGGCAGCTTGCCGAAGCGGTCGACGATTTCTTCCAGCAGCGTGTCGATCTGCTCTGGCGTCTTGGCGGTGGCCAGCTTCTTGTAGAAAGAGAGGCGCAGGTGCACGTCGCCGCAGTAGTCGTCGGGCAAGAGGGCGGGTGCGTGCAGGTTGATCTCGGTGGTGACCGAAAGCGGCGACAGCAGGTCGGGCTCTTGTCCGGCCTTCAGCGCGCGCACGGCTTCGCCCAGCATCTCGTTGTAGAGCTGGAAGCCGATCTCCATCATGTTGCCGCTCTGGTTCTCGCCCAGCACCTCGCCGGTGCCGCGAATCTCCAGGTCGTGCATGGCCAGGTAGAAGCCCGAGCCCAGTTCTTCCATCTGCTGGATCGCGTCGAGCCGCTGCGCCGCCTGCTTGGTCAGGCCCTCGGTGTCCGGCACCATGAGGTAAGCATAGGCCTGATGATGCGAGCGCCCGACGCGGCCGCGCAGCTGATGCAGCTGCGCCAGGCCGAACTTGTCGGCGCGGCTCATCACGATGGTGTTGGCGGTCGGCACGTCGATGCCCGTTTCGATGATGGTCGAGCACAGCAGCAGGTTGTAGCGCTGCGCCACGAAGTCGCGCATCACGCGTTCCAGCTCGCGCTCGGGCATTTGGCCGTGGGCCACGGCAATGCGGGCCTCGGGCAATATCTCTTCGAGCTTCTGGCGGCGGTTCTCGATGGTCTCGACCTCGTTGTGCAGGAAGTACACCTGCCCGCCGCGCTTCAGTTCGCGCAGCACGGCTTCGCGGATCACGCCGGTGCCCTCGTTGCGCACGAAGGTCTTGATGGCCAGGCGCCGCTGCGGCGCGGTGGCAATCACGCTCAGGTCGCGCAGTCCTTCGAGCGCCATGCCCAGCGTGCGCGGAATCGGCGTGGCGGTGAGGGTGAGCACGTCGACCTCGGCGCGCATCGCCTTCATTGCCTCCTTGTGGCGCACGCCGAAGCGGTGCTCCTCGTCGATGATGAGCAGGCCCAGGTTCTTGAACTTGACCGATTGCGAAAGCAGCTTGTGCGTGCCGACCACGATGTCGACCGTGCCTTCTGCAATGCCTTTGGCCGCCGCAGTGATTTCCTTTGCCGAACGGAAGCGGCTCATTTCCGCCACCTTGACCGGCCACTTGGCGAAGCGGTCGACCAGCGTCTGGTAGTGCTGCTCGGCCAGCAGCGTGGTGGGCGCGAGAAACGCCACCTGCTTGCCGCCGGTGATGGCGATGAAGGCGGCGCGCAGCGCCACTTCGGTCTTGCCGAAACCCACGTCGCCGCAGACCAGGCGGTCCATCGGCTGCGGCGAGATCATGTCTTGCACCACGGCATGGATCGCGGCCTTCTGGTCGGCTGTTTCCTGAAAGCCGAAGTCGTTGGCGAACACCTCGTAGTCGGCGGCCGAATAGCGGAAGGCGTGGCCTTGCCGTGCGGCGCGGCGT
Organism: Variovorax paradoxus; assembly: GCF_009755665.1. Classification (NCBI taxonomy): domain Bacteria; kingdom Pseudomonadati; phylum Pseudomonadota; class Betaproteobacteria; order Burkholderiales; family Comamonadaceae; genus Variovorax; species Variovorax paradoxus. The sequence continues at coordinate 3,252,145 of NZ_CP046622.1, read as the reverse complement.
GCGTAGATGTTGAGCAGTTCGGCGGCGGAGTCGCGCACCTGTTCGGCGGCCTTGCGCTTGGCCTTTTCCCACTGGCCGGAGCCCAGCTTGTGCAGCGGGGCTTCGTCGGCGCTCACGCCGGTGTAGCGGCTGATCTGGTGCAGCTGCGAAACGGGCACGTAGAGCGTGGCCTTGTCGGCGTATTCCAGGTGCAGCATTTCCTGCAGCAGCGGCTTGCCTTCGGCATCCACGCCCTGGCCCAGGTCCATGTGGATGAGGCCGCGGTAGCGGCCGATGCCGTGGGCCGTGTGGACCACCGGGTCGCCGACGTTCAGCTCGGACAGGTCCTTGATCAGCGCCTCGACGTCGCTGACCTGTTCCTGCTTCTTGTTGCGGCGGCGGGTGGTGGGCGCGGTCGCGAAGAGCTCGGTTTCGGTGACGAGGTCGATGCCCTGTTCGCGCCACGCGAAGCCAGAGGCCAGCGCGGCGGTGGCGATGCCGATCTTCTCGTCGGTCGAGGCCTCGAACTCGGCCAGCGAGTCGAAGGCCGGCGGGCTCACACCGCTCGCGCGAAGGAAGTCGAGCAGGCTTTCGCGCCGGCCTTCGCTTTCGGCAATCAGCAGCACCCGGTGCGGCGTTGCCTTGATGTGGGCCTTGAGGCCGACCAGCGGATCTTCGGCGCCGCGCACCACTGCGAACGGCGGAAGCCGGTCGAATTCCGCATACGGCGTTTCGGCGGCGATGTCGCCTCGAATGGCGAGCTGCGCATGCGGCTTGGCGCGTTGGTAGAACTGCTCGGCATTGAGAAACAGCGCCTCGGGCGGCAGCGCCGGCCGCTCGGGGTCGCCGCGCACCAGGCGGTAGCGCTCGTTGGTGTCTTGCCAGAAATGCTGGAACGCGGGTTCGAGATCGCCGTGCAGCACCACGGTGGCGTCGGGCCCGAAGTAGTCGAACACCGTGGCCGTCTCGTCGAAGAACAGCGGCAGGTAGTACTCGATGCCAGCGGTGGCCACGCCGTTGCCCATGTCCTTGTAGATGCGGCTCTTGGTCGGGTCGCCTTCGAGCAGTTCGCGCCAGCGGCTGCGAAAGCGTGCGCGGGCGTCGTCGTCCATCGGAAACTCACGGCCCGGCAGAAGGCGGACCTCGGGCACGGGGTAGAGGCTGCGCTGGGTGTCGGGGTCGAAGGTGCGGATCGAGTCGATCTCGTCGTCGAACAGGTCGACGCGGTAGGGCACGAGCGAGCCCATGGGAAACAGGTCGATCAGGCCGCCGCGCACCGCGTATTCGCCGGGGCTCACCACCTGCGTCACATGGCTGTATCCGGCGAGGGTGAGCTGGGCCTTGAGCTTCGATTCCTCGAGCTTCTGCTTGGCCTTGAAGTGAAAGGTGTAGCCGGCCAGGAAGGCGGGCGGCGCCAGCCGGTAGAGCGCGGTGGTGGCAGGCACCAGCACCACGTCGGCTTCTTTCTGGCTGATGCGCCAGAGCGTGGCGAGCCGCTCGCTGATCAGGTCCTGGTGGGGTGAAAAGCTGTCGTAGGGCAGCGTTTCCCAGTCGGGGAACAAGGCGCAGCGCAGATCCGGCGCAAAGAACGCCATTTCGTCGATCAGGCGCTGGGCGTCGTTCGCGTCCGCCGTGAACACCGCAGTGGCCCGGCCGGCGGCTTTTTCGCGCACGCCCAGTTGCGCCAGCAGCAGGGCGTCGGCCGATAGGGGAGGACGCGGCAGCGTGAATCGCTTGCCCGCCGTGAGGTGGGGGAGGTCCATGGAACGCTTCTGAAAATGCACGACACCCCGCGCCGGCTGGCGAGGGGTGTGAAGCTGTCGATTCTAGAATGGCGGCCCCTTATTCGCTTGCCGGCCCTTGGCCGCTGCCGGACCCCATGTCTTCCTCCCGATTCTTCGTGCTGATTCCTTGCGCCGGTTCCGGCCACCGTGCGGGTGGCGTGCAGCCCAAGCAATACCAGCGGATCGCGGGGGCGTCGATGGTCGCCCACACGGTGGAGGCTTTCCGCGCGCTGGCGGGCCGCTTTGCCGGGCTGGCAGTGGTGGTGTCGCCCGAAGACCGCGACATTCAGGCGGCGCTGCCGCGTTTTCCGGCCACGGGTGAATTCCTGCTGCAGGTGGGCGGCGTCACGCGCGCGGCCACGGTGCGCAACGGCCTGGCGGCGCTTCGGCAAAAAGGGGCCGGGGCGCATGACTGGGTGCTGGTGCACGACGCGGCACGCTGCCTGGTCACGTCGAGCCAGATCGAGGCGCTGATTGCGGCTTGCGAACACGACGCGGTCGGCGGGCTGCTTGCGCACCGGCTGGCGGACACGCTGAAGGTTTCTTCCGGCGACAGCCGGGTGTCGCAAACGCTGCCGCGCGCCGACAAGTGGCTGGCCCAGACGCCGCAGATGTTCCGCATCGGCATGCTGCTCGATGCCTTGGAGCGCGCGGGCGATGCGGTGACGGACGAGGCGGGCGCCATCGAGGCGATCGGCCTGTCGCCGCTGCTGGTGCCGGGCAGCGCGCAGAACTTCAAGGTGACCTTCCCTGAAGACTTTGCGCTGGCCGAAGCGGTTCTGCTTGGCCGCAAGAAAGGCGCGGCATGACGGCGCCGTTCAACATTCGCGTCGGCGAAGGCTGGGACGTTCACCAGCTCGTGGCCGGACGCAAACTGATCCTGGGCGGGGTCGAGGTGCCGCACACCACCGGCCTTCTCGGGCATTCGGACGCCGACGTGCTGCTGCATGCCATTACCGACGCTTTGCTCGGCGCGGCGGGGCTGGGTGACATCGGCCGGCATTTTCCGGACACCGACGCGCAGTTTCGCGGCGCGGATTCGGCCGTGCTGCTCGGCGAGGCGGCGCGGCGCGTACGGGCCGCTGGCTGGGAAATCGGCAATATAGACAGTACGGTGATTGCGCAGGCGCCGAAGCTGGCGCCGCACATTCCGGCGATGTGCCAGCGCATTGCCGAGACGCTGGGGCTTGCGCCCGAGCAGGTCAACGTGAAGGCCAAGACGGCCGAGAAGCTTGGCCCCGTTGGCGAGGGCCGGGCGATGGAAGCCCGCGCCGTGGCGCTGCTCCACCGCTGACCGGCGGCGGTCTGCGCCTACGTCCGCCGGCTGGGGGCTTCAGCAGGTTTTGGTACGGGCATGGCGCGCGGCATGCGGATATGCGCCGCAAGGCCGCGCCCCGGCGTGCTGGTGAGCGCGAAGGTGCCGCCCATGCGCTCGATGTTCTTGGCCACGATCGATAGGCCGAGGCCGGCGCCGGCCGCCGAAGTGCGCGCCACGTCGCCGCGGAAGAAGGGCTTGGTCAGCTGCGAGAGCAGGGCGGGTTCAACCCCTGCGCCATGGTCCCGCACCTTGATCAGCACCGCGTCGTTGTTCGCCTGCGCCTGGATCACCACGTCGGCCACCCCCGTGGAAGGCGTCTTGCCGTAGCGCCGGGCGTTTTCCACCAGGTTGGAGATCACGCGGGTGAGCTCGACCTCATCGCCCATCACGCGCAGATCGGGCGGCACGTCGACGCGGATGTTCATTTCTTCGTAGTCCTGCACGGCGTAAGTGCAGGCATCGACCACGTCGCGCAGCAGCACGGGCTTGGGGTCGACATGGTCGGGGCGCGCGTAGTCGAGGAATTTGTCGATGATGGCGTCGAGCTGGGCAATGTCTGCCGCCATGTGGTCGCGCGCGTCTTCGTCGGCCACGCTCATCTCGGTTTCGAGCCGCAGGCGCGCCAGCGGGGTGCGCAGGTCGTGCGAGATGCCGGCCAGCATGATGGCGCGGTCCTGTTCGATCTTGGCAAGCTGGTCGGCCATGCGGTTGAAGCCGATGTTCACCGCGCGGATTTCGTTGGTGCGGGCGCGCTCGTCGAGGCGGTGGGCCTCGTATTCGCCTTCTCGCACCTGCATGGTGGCACGCGAAAGCTGCTTCAAGGGCAGGTTGATCAGCCGGGTGATCAGCGCCGCGCCGGCCAGCGAAAGGGCCATTGCCGTGCTGAGCCACACCAGCCAGGTGCGGCCGCCCACGCGGCTGAAGCGGGTTGGGTCGAGCAGCAGCCAATAGGCGTCGCTCTCGATGGTGAAGCCGATCCACAGGCCCGGCTCGTCGTTGACGCGGCTGGCCACCGTGGTGCCCTCGCCGAGCTGGTCGATCAGTTCTTCGGTCACACGCTGGTCGAGTGCGCCGCTGGTGTAGGGCTGAAATCGGTCGTTGGGCTCGCGCGGGAGGATGCGCACGCCTTCCTGGTCGGCCAGCGTCTTGATGAGCGACACCCGGGTGATCGCGTCCGAATACACCAGCGCCGCGCGCGTGAGGTTCACGAGCGAGGCGATCTGGTGCGCGGTCTGGATGGCGCGCGGCTCGTATTCGAGCGAGCGAAAAGTCTGCAGCCAAGCGACCGTGCAGCCGATCAGCAGCAGGGCGAGCAGGAAGAATGTGCGCCAGAAAAGGCTGAAGCCGAGCTTCAGGCCCGGTCGCCGGTCACGCTGGCCGATGCCCTCGAGAGGGCTTGGCATGGTGACCTGGGCGCCGTCCTCCTGGGCTGGGCTGGGTCTGGCAGATTGCAGGCCGATGGCCACCTCTGAACGTCGTTCAGGCCGCGCCGTCCGGCACGAACACGTAGCCCACGCCCCACACCGTCTGGATGTAGCGGGGCGCCGCGGCGTCGGCCTCGACCAGCTTGCGCAGGCGCGAGATCTGCACGTCGAGGCTGCGATCGAAGGGCTCGAACTCGCGGCCGCGGGCCAACTGGGCGAGCTTTTCGCGCGACAGCGGCTGGCGCGGATGGCGCACCAGCGCCTTCAGCATCGCGAATTCGCCGGTGGTGAGCGAAAGCTCCTCGCCGTCCTTCTTGAGCGTGCGCGAACCGAGGTCGAATGCAAACGGCCCGAAAGTCACGGTTTCGTTCTCGGTGGAAGGGGCGCCCGGTGCCTCGAGCGGCGGACGGCGGCGCAGCACCGCGTGCACGCGGGCCAGCAGTTCGCGAGGGTTGAAGGGCTTGCCAAGGTAGTCGTCGGCGCCGACTTCGAGGCCGACGATGCGGTCGACGTCTTCGCCCTTGGCGGTGAGCATGATGATCGGCGTGCGGTCGTTGGCGGCGCGCAGGCGTCGGCAGACCGAAAGGCCGTCTTCACCGGGCATCATCAGGTCGAGCACGATCAGGTCGACCGTGTCGCGCAGCAGGATGCGGTTGAGCGCCTTGCCGTCCTCGGCCACGATTACTTCGAAACCTTCCTGGGTCAGGTAGCGGCGAAGCAGGTCGCGGATGCGGGCGTCGTCGTCGACGATCACGATCTTGTCAGTGCGAGCGGGAACTTGAGTCATTTCTACAACGTTGAATTTGTAACAGCGCCGATTCTGAAGGCGTTAGGCCCCCGTTGAGCCGGTTTTACTTATGGTTTGACACTAAGTTACAAAACTTGCGGTCGCTCGCTGTCTAGTCATCCGACGTTAGCCCGGCAGTGGCAAAGTCCATCTCATTGATGACTTTCGTTCAATGAGAACTCTTCTTTCAGCGTTTCCGATCATCGTTGCCTGCGGCTGTGGCCCTGCCTTGGCTGTGGCCGGCGACTTTCTCAAGGTTGGCGACCTGCGCCGAAGCGAAGTGCGCGAAGCCGTAGCCGCCCACCGCGCGGCCCAGCGCGACGAGATCCGGCGGGAGGAGGCGGCTGCCGGCCGGCGCCTCACCGCGGCCGAACTCTTCGAGCTGCGGCAGCAGGTGCGAAGGCAGTGGACGCCCCCCGGCACCCCTCCGCGGCCGAATTCGGCAGAATCGCAGCCGGCCGAGCGACTCGCGCCCGCGCCGATTTCAGCCACTCGCGCGCTGACCTTGCCACGCAGCCAGCGCCGCTGAGGCGGCGCGGCGCGTTTGGCGTCTTGAATACCAATCCAGGGAGTATCTCGTCTTGAAAAAAATCAAACTGATCGCGGCTTGCGTTGCATTGGCCGCGGCTGGAGCTGCAGGCACCGCCATGGCCCAGAACATGGCCGCGCCGCCGCAGAACGTGCTGCAGCTCACGGCTTCGGGCACGGTCGAAGTGCAGCAGGACCTGCTCAGCATGACGCTCACCACCACGCGCGACGCCACCGACGCCGCCACTGTTCAGTCGCAGCTCAAGGCCGCGGTGGACGCAGCGCTGGCCGAAGCCAAGAAAAACGCCCAACCGGGGCAGCTTGATGTGCGCACGGGCAACTTCAGCCTGTCGCCGCGCTATACCCGCGAAGGCAAGATCAACGGCTGGCAGGGCTCCGCTGAAATGGTGCTCGAGGGCCGCGACTTTCCGCGCATTACCCAGACCGCCGGGCGCATCACCACGCTGAACGTCGGCAATGTGGGTTTTGCACTGAGCCGCGAGCAGCGTGCCAAGAGCGAGACCGAGGCCCAGACGATCGCCATCGAGAACTTCAAGCAGAAGGCCACTGAACTGGCCAGGGGCTTCGGCTTTGGCGGCTACACGCTGCGCGAGGTCTCGGTGAACGCTAACGACAACGGCCCGATCCGGCCGCGCGCCATGGCGGCATCTGCCAAGTCTTTTTCCGCCGATGCGCCGGTGCCGGTGGAAGCTGGAAAAACCAGCGTGGTCGTGAGCGTGTCCGGATCGGTGCAGCTCAAATAAGAAGCAAGCGCGGCTGGCGCGCCGGCCGCTTCGCGCTGATTACTGGGCCGTCCAGCCGCCGTCCATTTGCCAGGCGACGCCGCGCACCTGGTCGGCGGCGGGCGAGCACAGGAACACCGCCAGCCCGCCGAGCTGCTCGACCGTTGTGAACTGCAGCGAAGGCTGCTTTTCTCCGAGCAGTTCGTTCTGCGCCTGTTCGGCCGAGATGCCTTCGCGCGCGGCGCGGTCGTCGATCTGCTTTTGCACCAGCTGCGTCAGCACCCAGCCGGGGCAAATTGCATTGCTGGTGATGCCGGTGGTCGCGGTTTCGAGCGCAACCGACTTGGTGAAGCCGACGATGCCGTGCTTGGCCGCCACGTAAGCCGATTTTTGCGCCGAGGCGACCAGCCCATGGGCCGACGCCACGTTGACGATGCGGCCCCAGTTGGCTTCGCGCATGGCCGGAATTGCAAGGCGCGTCGTATGGAACGCGCTGGTAAGGTTGATTGCGATGATCGCGTCCCACCGTTCGGGCGGGAAGTCCTCGACCTTTGCCACGTGCTGGATGCCGGCGTTGTTCACGAGGATGTCGACGCGGCCGAACTTGTCCGCGGCGAACTTCATCATGTCTTCGATCTGGTCGGGTTTGCTCATGTCGGCGCCGTGGTATTCGGCGCGTACGCCGAGCGCCTCGATCTGCGACTGGGGGGCCTCGGCATCGCCAAAGCCATTGAGCACGATGTGTGCGCCTTGCTGTGCAAGAGCCTTGGCAATGGCAAAGCCAATGCCGCTGGTGGACCCCGTGACAAGCGCGGTTTTGCCTTTGAGCATAAAGATCAATCTCCGGATGAATTAGGATGCGACGAGACCATTATCCGCACCAGGACGACTTCGTTTTCATGACCGACCCGACGCTTCATCACGTGGCGTGCGATGACGCCCAGGGCGGCCATCGCATGGCCTATTGGCAATGGGGCGATTCACGCAGTGCGCATGTGGTGATGTGCGTGCACGGGCTCACCCGGCAAGGGCGCGACTTCGACGTGCTGGCCCAAGCCATCGTGGCGCGTGCTGGTGGCAATGTGCGCGTGGTCTGTCCCGACGTTGCGGGGCGCGGCCGGAGCGACTGGCTGCGCGACCCGGCGCTTTACCAGGTGCCCGTCTATGCGGCCGACATGCTGGCGCTGGTGGCGCAGCTGCACCGCGAACAGCCGATCGGTACCTTCGACTATCTGGGTACCAGCATGGGCGGGCTGATCGGCTTCATACTGGCGGGGCACAAGCAATTGCCGCTGGCCCGGCCGATACGCCGCTTCGTCGTGAACGACGTCGGCCCGACGATCGAGGCCAGCGCCCTTCAGCGCATCGGCGCCTACGTGGGGCAGGGCGGCCGCTACGACGGCGTGCAGCAAGCGGCCGATGCCATGTGGTCGATATCGACTACTTTCGGCCCGCACACGCCGGCGCAGTGGCTTGCCTTGTCGCAGCACATGGTAGTGCCGGCATCGCAGCGCACGGCCGATGGATCGGGCAAGCTGGAAGCGAGCAACGATGACGGTGCAGGCCCATGGGTGCTTCACTACGACCCGGCCATCGCCGTGGCGCTGCGCGCCATCACGCCCGAAGCTGCGGCCCAGGGCGGCGCGGTGATGTGGAGCCTTTACGACGCCATCGACGCGCGCACGCTGGTGACGCGCGGCGCCCAGTCGGATCTGCTCTCGCGCGAAACGGCACTGGCCATGACCGAGCGCGGCCCGCGCGCGGCGCTGGTCGAGTTCGAAGGCGTGGGCCATGCGCCGACCTTCATCGACCCTGCGCAGGTCTCCGCCGTCACATCCTTCCTGTTCGATTGAGGCCAACGTGAAGCGCGAGTCTTCCAGCCTGCAAACGGCAAACACGTCCGACACGGTCATGGTGGACTATCCCTTGTCCGCCGCAACGGCCGATCGCACCCCGGTCATCGAGAACATGCTGGCGCGCGCGCGGGCATTTGCCGAGCCGCTGATTGCCGACGAAAAGCTCGACACCGGCGAAAACACACTGGCGCACGCTGATGCGGTGGCCGCCATCGTTGCGAAGATGGGCGGCTCCGAGGCCATGCAGGCCGCGAGCTACCTGGTGTACGCCTGCCAGCACCTCAATCGCCCGCAGGAAGTGATCGCCAAGGTGTTCGGCGACAACTTTGCGGCGCTGGCGGTGGAAACCACCAAGCTGGTCCGCGTGCAGGAACAGGCGCGCTCGGCGTCGCAAGGCCACCATCTGTCCGAAGGCGCAGGGGCGCAGACCGAGAACGTGCGCAAGATGCTGCTCGCGTTTTCGCGCGACCTGCGCGTGGTGATGCTGCGCCTGGCTTCGCGGCTGCAGACCTTGCGGCATGCCGCGGCCAGCAAGCAGCCCGCGCCCGAGAGCGTGGCGCGCGAATCGCTGCAGGTATTTGCGCCGCTGGCCAATCGCCTGGGTATCTGGCAGGTGAAGTGGGAGATCGAAGATCTCTCGTTCCGCTTTCTCGAACCCGAAACCTACAAGCTGATTGCGCGCCTGCTCGACGAAAAACGGGTCGAACGCGAAGGCCACGTCGAACAGCTGCGCTCGCAGCTTGAACGCGAACTGCAGGCCGAGGGCGTGCGCGCCACGGTGCAGGGGCGACCGAAGAACATCTACAGCATCGTCAAGAAAATGCGCGGCAAGTCGCTCGACTTTGCGCAGGTGTTCGACATCCTCGCGCTGCGCGTGGTGGTGCCCGACGTGAAGGACTGCTACGCGGCGCTGGCCTGGGTGCACTCGCACTTCCTGCCGATCGACGAAGAGTTCGACGACTACATCGCGCGGCCCAAGCCCAACGGATACCAGTCGCTGCACACCGTGGTGCGCGAGGTGGTCGACGGCAAGCCCGGCAAGCCGATCGAGATCCAGATCCGCACGGAAGAAATGCATGACCATGCCGAACACGGCGTGGCGGCGCACTGGGCCTACAAGGAAGCGGGCCACAAGGGCTATGCGGGCGTGTGGGCAAGCGGGGAATACGACGCAAAGATTGCCGTGCTGCGGCAGCTGCTGGCGTGGGAGCGCGATCTTTCGGGTGGCTCGCAGGGCCAGGGCCTCTTCGACGACCGCATCTATGTATTGACGCCCGACGCGGCCATTGTCGAACTGCCGCAAGGCGCGACACCGGTCGACTTTGCCTACACCGTGCACACCACGCTCGGCCACCGATGCCGCGGCGCGCGTGTCGATGGCGCGATGGTGCCGCTGAATACGCCGCTCTCCAACGGACAGACGGTGGAGATCATCGCGGCCAAGGAAGGCGGCCCTTCGCGGGACTGGCTCAACGCCGAACTGGGCTACCTTGCAAGCCACCGCGCCCGTGCAAAGGTGCGCGCTTGGTTCAATGCGCAAATCACCCACGAGACGGTGGCGCGCGGGCGCGAAGCCGTCGAGAAGCTGCTGCAGCGGGAGGGCAAGACCTCCACGCGGCTGGAAGACCTGGCGTCGCAGCTGGGGTTCAAGTCGGCGGACCATCTGTTCGAAGTCGTGGGCAAGGACGAGTTTTCGCTGCGCAACATCGAGATGCTGCTGCGCCCGCCGGAGCCCGCGCCCAACCCCGACGACGGCGTGCAGCTCAAGAAGCCGCGCGCGAGCGAAAAGTCAGGCAAGGGCGGGGTGCTGGTGGTGGGTGTCTCTTCATTGATGACGCAGTTGGCCAAGTGCTGCAAGCCTGCACCGCCTGATGCCATCAGCGGCTTCGTGACACGCGGCCATGGCGTGAGCGTCCATCGCACCGACTGCAGCAACTTCCGGATGATGGCTTCGCGCGACGGCGAGCGCGTGATCGATGTCGAGTGGGGTGCAGCCAAGGGCGGCGAAGCACCGATGTATGCGGTCGACGTGGCCGTGGAAGCGGCCGACCGCCAAGGCTTGCTGCGCGACATCTCCGATGTGTTCGCACGAGAAAAGATGAACGTGATCGGCGTGCAGACCCAATCGGTCAAGGGCACGGCGTGGATGACTTTCACCGTGGAAATCTCCGATGCGGCGCGGCTCGCGCAGGTGCTTGGCGTGGTTACGGCGGTTGCCGGCGTGCGATCTGCACGTCGTCGCTAAAAAGCGCGTTTTCTCCTGCTACAATAGCTGCTTCTCGGACACATCCTTAGGCGCGTAGCTCAGCTGGTTAGAGCACCACCTTGACATGGTGGGGGTCGTTGGTTCGAGTCCAATCGCGCCTACCAATTTCTGTTTCAACTTCCGGCCAACCACCGGGTCTGTTGAACAGAGCTTTCACCGGGTTCCCCGGTGTCTCAATCGTCCTTGCGGTAAGCAGACAAAGACCATGGCCATGTTGTTGTGCTACCTTGGCCGCTCTGCAAACCTTTTCCAAATTTCTTGATAAGCGATCTGATGAATACGCGATCAACGCTGGTTGATCGGGCTCATGCCGAGATGCGCCTGGCCGCATTGCTTCGGCAAGCCCCCATTGAATTTGCGCGTGCGGTCTACGGCATCAACGACCACGCGAGCGGCCGTACCGACACCATGGCAGGGCGCGAAATTGCTCGTGCCCTGCAGCAGGGCATTGCGGTGACTCAGGAGCGTGCCGAACAGCGCGCCCGCGCCTACCTGCCCACGGCCGGCCATGAGCACTGCCCGCGTTGCTGGGTGGTGTACGGCCACAAGAGCCCCCTGCGTTTTCGAGAGGCGACCGCGGAGCGCCCCGAGAGCGCCGGCTGCAATGCCTGCGGCGCCGAGTACGCGACAACGCCCGACTGAGGCAGCGGACGCGCGGTCAGGGTAAACCTTGTCGCGATGCAGCAAAACCGCTACCTAGAATTGATCGGATGACATGGGCATCCATGTGAAGGAGTCCGCAGTGCAGAGCAAGAAGTCCGGGGTGAAGCCGGTGCAACGTGTAATCAAGAAGTACCCCAACCGAAGGCTCTACGACACCGAGACATCCACCTACATCACGCTCACCGAGGTGAAGCAGCTGGTGATACAGAACGCCCAGTTCGTGGTGCGCGATGCCAAGACCGGGGACGACCTCACGCGCAGCATCCTGCTGCAGATCATTCTCGAAGAAGAGGCGGGCGGTGCCCCCATGTTCACCGAGCAGGTGCTGGCCAACATCATCCGTTTTTACGGACAAGCGATGCAGGGCTATATGGGGCCGTACCTCGAGAAGAACATCCAGGCCATGACCGAAGTGCAGGCCCAGCTCGCCGAAAAGGCCGAAGGGCTGACGCCCGAAATGTGGTCGCGCTTCATGACCATGCAGTCGCCAATGCTGCAGGGGCTGATGGGCAATTACGTCGAGCAGTCCAAGAACGTGTTCCTGCAAATGCAGGAACAGATGCAGAAGAATACCGAGCAGGTTCTGGGCGCATTCGGCATCAAACGCCCCTGAATTCCCGGTCCCGGCCGATAGCTGGGACAATAGAGGCATATATGAGCGAAGTTGCCTCCCCCGAACGTACCGCCACGCCGGCTGCCCCCAAGGTCGGTTTTGTGAGCCTGGGCTGCCCCAAGGCCCTTACCGATTCCGAATTGATCCTGACCCAGCTCAGCGCTGAGGGCTACCAGACGGCCAAGACCTTCGAGGGCGCCGACCTGGTGATCGTCAACACCTGCGGCTTCATCGACGATGCGGTGAAGGAAAGCCTGGATACCATTGGCGAGGCCCTGGCGGAGAACGGCCGCGTCATCGTCACGGGGTGCCTTGGCGCCAAGACGGGCGACCAGGGCGGCAACCTGGTTCGGCAAATGCACCCGAGCGTGTTGGCCGTGACCGGTCCGCACGCCACGCAAGAAGTAATGGATGCGGTGCATGCCAACCTGCCGAAGCCGCATGACCCTTTCGTCGATCTCGTTCCCAACACCTTCGGCATTGCCGGCCTCAAGCTCACGCCGCGCCACTATGCATACCTGAAGATCAGCGAAGGCTGCAATCACCGCTGCACCTTCTGCATCATTCCCTCGATGCGCGGCGACTTGGTGTCGCGGCCGGTCGGCGACGTGCTTGGCGAGGCCAAGGCCTTGTTCGAAGGTGGCGTGAAGGAGCTGCTGGTAATCAGCCAGGACACTTCGGCCTACGGCGTGGACGTGAAGTACCGCACCGGGTTCTGGGACGGCAAGCCGGTCAAGACCCGCATGCTCGAACTGGTGCGCACGCTGGGCGAAATTGCCGAGCCGTACGGCGCGTGGGTCCGTCTGCACTATGTGTACCCATACCCGAGCGTGGACGAAATCATTCCGTTGATGGCGAGCGGGCAGGTGCTGCCTTACCTCGACGTGCCGCTGCAGCACAGCCACCCCGATGTGCTCAAGCGCATGAAGCGGCCGGCAAGCGGCGAAAAGAACCTGGAGCGCCTTGCGCGCTGGCGCGAGGTCTGCCCCGAACTCGTGATCCGCAGCACCTTCATCGCCGGGTTTCCCGGTGAGACCGAGCAGGAGTTCGAGCACCTGCTCGACTTCATTCGCGAAGCGCAGATCGACCGGGCGGGCTGCTTTGCCTACAGCCCGGTGGAAGGCGCAACGGCCAATGACATTCCCGGCATGCTGCCGGCCGCCGAGCGCGAAGCGCGCCGTGCCCGCTTCATGGAAGTGGCTGAAGCCGTATCGATTGCCAAGCTGCAACAGCGTATCGGTGCAACGATGCAGGTGCTGGTGGATTCGGCGCCCGGCATGGGTCGCAAGGGCGGCGTTGGCCGCACCTATGCCGACGCGCCCGAGATCGACGGCACCGTGCGCCTGCTGCCACCCGAGAAAATCAGCAAGACGCTCAAGGTGGGTGAATTCACCAAGGCCCGCATCGTCGGCGCCGAAGGCCACGATCTGATCGCCTTGCCGATCTGAGCCGTTCGGCCCTGCAACTCGAAACACGCCGCCGCAGCGTTGCCGGTTATGCGGCGGCACTGGCCGACCTGCGAACTAAGGGCCGAACGACAGCCTGAAAAGTTGTGCGCCTACAGACACGTAGAACCCAAGGCTTGAATGTGGCTGCCTCTGCTTCGAGGAGGTTCCATGTTCTTCCAACTCTTTCAATCCGGTTCCAGCCTTCACCTCAAAAGGGCGGCGGCGTTGCTGCAGGAGGCGCAGATGGCACGCCTCGAACACCAGGCGGCGGCGGAGCATCACGCCGCCTTGGCAATGATGTACGCAGACCGAGTGAAGCGCCTGACCCATGAGGTTTATCCGCTGCCTGCTCCCGGCGTGGAGCCCGACGCGAGGGCCGAGCAGGAAAAGCCCGCCATCTACTCGATTGAAACGAGCCGCAGGCCCAAGTCGAATCTGCTGACGTAGCCAGACCCAAAAAGAAAAGCCCGCGTAAGCGGGCTTTTCGATGGGCTTGGGTGGGGCGGCCACGGCCCGGCTGTCGTCAGTCATCCGAGCGCGAAATGACCAGGAGGCTCATGAACAACGCGCCGAGGAACATGCCGATTAACAAGGTAAATGCTGCGATCACGATGGTTTCCAGTAGGTTTGATGTCCATATTTTCAAACCAAACGTAACCTTTTGTGCGTTTTCACGTTACTTTTTGAAGCATATTGATGGAAAAGTGTGACTTTCGCCACACTTTTGAGTCTCGAAGCCGCGTGTGCCGCGGCAAGGCTAGGCGCGCGTGATGAACCAAGCCCACAAACCAACGCCAGCGGCGATCCAGACCGCAAGAACGAGAACCGCGCCCGTCATGCTTCGGGGCTTCGCGCCTTGCTCTTTCATCCACGTGTCTGCGCCGACGCGGCATTCCTCGAGAACAGCTGCGGGAATGAGCCGGATGTTCAGCCAGATCAGGCCGGGCAGCAGCAAGGCGTCGTCCAGATAGCCAAGTACCGGAATGAAATCTGGAATCAGATCGATCGGGCTCAGCGCATACGCGACCACAAAGGCGGCGAGCGCCTTTGCGAACCACGGCGTGCCAGGATGCCGGTAGGCAAACCACAGCGTGACGGCGTCGCGCTTGATCCGCGAAGCCCACTGACGGATGTTCTGGAAAATGGACATGGACGAGAAGCGGCGGTCGGCCGGCCCGAGTATGGCGGACCGCGCGGAACAATCGGCTGGCCGGATCGGCCGCAACCTTGGCGTGGTAAGGTGCACGGCGGGCTTCAAGGCCTGTCGCAACTCCGCAGATCCGTCCTGTGATCGCGCAGCGAGTTGAACGCCGCGCTCATCAGGTTGGGTTTGCGGTTCACCTTTATTGGCAACGCGGTGTATTGACTCGGTTGCCGCGCTTCATGAGACTGTGCGCGATCATTCGTCGATGTACTGCGTCAGAATGGCGAAAAGCCGCTCCTCGGTGAGCAGGTTGCTGCATCACTTCATGAGACGAAGCCCGTTCCACTTGTCCGAATCCGTGTCGTCGAAAACCGTTTCGCAAAAACTCCCGCTTAGGGACTGCGATGGTGTGCGCGAATGCGGCGGATTTTCGTCGGTCTGGCCTGCCTTGGCCGTGGCCGGTTTTCGAGAGGGAGAGCATCCCTCGATCATGTTCCCAGGGAAAAGAAAAAACCCCTGTAAATCACAGATTCACAGGGGTTTCAGCTTGGTAGGGGTGGTGCCCAGAAGAGGACTCGAACCTCCACGATGTTACTCGCTAGTACCTGAAACTAGTGCGTCTACCAATTCCGCCATCTGGGCCCACATAGCTGCCGAAGCAGTTATGTTTTGAATTTCAGGAAAGAGAGAATCATATCAAAAATAATGGCCACTCCAGCGGTCTGCTGGATGAATTTGAAGGAACTGTTCAGGGACATCGCGACGGACACGGTTTCGTGCAGCGCGACGACGGCGAAGCCGACATCTATTTGCCCCCGAACGAGATGCGTGCGGTGCTGCACAAAGACCGCGTCAAGGCGCGCGTGGTGCGGCAAGACAGGCGCGGGCGTCCCGAGGGGCGGGTGGTCGAAATCGTCGAGCGCCCCGAGCAGCCGATCATCGGCCGCCTGTTGCATGAAGGCGGCATCTGGCTCGTCGCGCCCGAAGACAAGCGCTACGGACAGGACGTACTGATTCCAAAGGGCGCGACCGGTCCCGCGAAGGTGGGACAGGTTGTGGTGGTGCAGCTCACCGAGCCGCCGGCCCTGTTCGGGCAGCCCGTGGGCCGCGTGAAGGAAGTGCTTGGCGAAATAGACGACCCGGGCATGGAGATCGAAATTGCCGTGCGCAAGTACGGCGTGCCGCACGAGTTTTCCGCCGAATGCCTGGCCGAGGCCAAGGCCTTGCCGGAGAAGGTTCGGCCTGCGGACAAGAAGGGCCGCATCGACCTGACCGACGTGCCGCTGGTCACCATCGACGGCGAAGACGCGCGCGACTTCGACGACGCGGTGTACTGCGAGCCCGCGAAGGTTGGCCGAGGCAAGGGATGGCGCCTGCTAGTGGCCATTGCGGACGTCAGCGCCTATGTGCAGACCGGCTCGGCGATCGACATCGACGCCTACGACCGCGCGACCAGTGTCTACTTTCCGCGCCGCGTTATCCCGATGCTGCCGGAAAAGCTTTCTAACGGCTTGTGCTCGCTGAACCCCGAGGTCGAGCGCCTGTGCATGGTGTGCGACATGCTCGTGGCCGCCGACGGCGAGATTTACGCCTACCAGTTCTACCCGGCGGTGATGTTCAGCCATGCGCGCTTCACCTATACCGAAGTGGCGGCCATTCTTGGCAACACGCGCGGCCCTGAGGCAGCCAAGCGCAAGGACCGCGTGAAGGATCTGCTGAACCTGGCCGATGTCTACAAGGCCCTGCTCAAGCAGCGCGGCAAGCGCGGCGCAGTCGACTTCGAAACCACCGAGACGCAGATCATCTGCGACGACGCCGGCCGCATCGAGAAGATCGTGCCGCGCACGCGCAACGAAGCGCACCGCCTCATCGAAGAAGCCATGCTCGCGGCCAACGTGTGCAGCGCCGACTTCATCGCCGAAGGCAAGCACCCGGGCCTGTTCCGCGTGCACGAAGGCCCGACGCCCGAGAAAAAGGAAATCCTCCGCGGCTATTTGAAGGCCATGGGCGTGGGGTTGAGCATTACCGACGACCCACGGCCCGGCGAGTTCCAGGCCATTGCCGAAGCCACCAAGGAGCGGCCCGACGCGCAGCAGATCCACACCATGCTGCTTCGCTCGATGCAGCAGGCGATCTACACGCCCATCAACAGCGGCCACTTCGGCCTGGCGTACGAGGCCTACACGCACTTCACGAGCCCGATCCGGCGCTACCCGGACCTGCTGGTGCACCGTGTGATCAAGGCGATTCTCGGCAAGACGCGCTATCAGCTGCCGATGCTGCCGACGCCGGGCGAGGCGCATGCCAAGCTCGCCAAACGGCTGGCTTCTCGCGTCAAGGCGCCGACGACCAAGCCGCAGAAGGCCACGGTCGCGCCCAGCAAGGAAGTGCTGGCGTGGGAAGCCGCCGGCCTGCATTGCAGCGCCAACGAGCGCCGTGCCGACGAAGCCAGCCGCGATGTCGAGGCGTGGCTCAAGTGCAAGTACATGCGCGAGCACCTGGGTGAGGAATACGGCGGTGTGGTCACCGCGGCCACCACCTTCGGCATCTTCGTGACGCTGGACGCCATGTATGTCGAGGGGCTGGTGCACATCACCGAGCTCGGCGGCGAGTATTTCAAGTTCGACGAAATGCGCCAGGAACTGCGCGGCGAGCGCACCGGCATCCGCTACGCCATTGGCACCCGCGTTCGGGTGCAGGTGAGCCGCGTCGACCTGGACGGGCGCAAGATCGATTTCCGGCTGGTGCGAGAGGGCGAAGAACTCACGTCGCGTGCCATGAAGGACAAGGGCGTGGGCTCGGCCGGCGTGCCGGTCAAGGCGTCAGCCAAGCGCAGCTCGCGCCACAAGGCCGAGGCCGCCCCCGAACCACGCGGCGACCGCGCCATCGGTGCAGCTGCGGGGCCTCAATCGGCGATGCAGGCCTTCAAGTCGGCGGTGAAGAAGGCCGCCAACAAGATGAAGGGTCGCAAGCCACCGCGCCGCACATGACGCACAACGCATCGCATCCATACACAAGCAAGACAGACAAGCTGAGAAGGAGACACTGAGCATGAGCGTAGAAAACAACAAGGGCCGCATCGCAATCGTCACGGGTGCCGGCACGGGCATCGGACGCGCCGCGGCGCTCGCATTGCTGGCCGATGGCTGGAGCGTTGGGCTGGCGGGGCGCCGCCCCGAGCCCCTGGAGCAGGTGGCCGAAGAGTCCGGGGCTGGTGCGCGCGCCTTTGCGGTGCCCACCGATGTGGCCAATGCCGAATCGGTGCAGGCACTTTTCGCCGCGGTGGTCGAACGCTTCGGCCGTGTCGACCTGCTGTTCAACAATGCCGGCGTGGGCAACCCACCGGGTGCGTTTGAAGACTGGACGCCGGATCAATGGCGCGGTGTGGTCGACATCAACCTGAACGGCATGTTCTTCTGCATTCAGCAGGCGTTCCGTACGATGAAGGCGCAGAGCCCGCGAGGCGGCCGCATCATCAACAACGGCTCCATTTCGGCCACCGCGCCGCGGCCGAATTCGCCGGCCTACACGGCGACCAAGCATGCCGTCGAGGGTCTCACCAAGACCGCGTCGCTCGACGGGCGCAAGTACGACATCGCAGTCGGCCAGATCGACGTGGGCAACGCCATGACCGAGCTGGCCGCGCGCATGGCCAAGGGCGTGCCGCAAGCCAACGGTGAACTGGCGATCGAGCCGCTGATGGACGTCAAGATCGTCGGGCAGTCGGTGCTCTACATGGCAAACCTGCCGCTGGAAGCCAACGTGCTGTTCCACACCGTGATGGCGACGAAGATGCCCTTCGTCGGACGCGGCTAGAACCTCCTCATCAGCCGGGTGCCTGGCGCGCCAGCCCACCGGCGCTCAGCGGGGGCGCATTGGCCGGCCAGGTGTCCGCGATGTGGCCGTGGCGCCAGACGGCGCTTTGCGCAGCCTCGAATGGCGATTGTTTCGAGGCCATCGCGGCGCCGATCATCCCGGCCAGCACATCGCCCGTGCCGGCGGTTGCGAGCGCGGCATTGCCAGTCGGGTTGAGCACGGGCGGCGCGCCGCTGTTGTCGGCGATGACTGTTCCCGAGCCTTTGAGCACGGCAACTGCGCCATAGCGCGATGCCAGTTCGCGGGCTGCTGCCAGCCGGTCGGCTTGAATGTCGGCGGCCGTGCAATCCAGCAGGCGCGCGGCTTCGAGCGGATGCGGTGTGATGACGGTCGGCCTTCCGCGTCGGCCGCGTGATGCCAGTTGCGTTTGCAACGCGCTGTCGCTCGCAATGGCGTTCAGTGCATCGGCATCGAGCACCAGTGCAGCCGCTGTCGCCAGCACGCGCGGCAGCACCGCGCGTATGTCTGTGCCTCCGCCGCATCCGCAGACCGCCGTCATGCCTGAAAGATCGAGCGCATCGGCGTCTCTCAGCATCAGCTCGGGCTGTGCAAGGTCGACAGGGGTGGCGCTCGGGTCGAGCAAGCCCACGAATACGCGTCCGGCCCCCGCATGCAGCGCAGCCGATCCGGCCAGCAGCGCGGCGCCCGCCATGCCGGGTGCGCCGCCGATCACGGCGACATCGCCATAGCTGCCCTTGTGCGATGCGTGGCTGCGTGGCGGGGCCGCCGGCCGGCCCGCAAGGCGCGCGGCGGGCGGTTCAGCGATGCTGCCGCTGCAACCCAGGTCGTCGAACCACACCGTGCCTGCGGCATCGCGGCCCTGCGCCGTAAAGAGGCCTGGCTTCAGGGTCAGAAAGGTGATGCAGAAGCGGAACGATGCGGCACTCGAATGAGGGATGGCGCTTGAAACGCCGGTGTCCGCGTCCAGGCCGGACGGCACGTCGACGCTCAGTACCGGTTGCGCCGTCGAATGCATCTGCCGCAGCCATTCGGCCATGGCGTTCTCGAGCGGCCGGGTGGCGCCGATGCCGAGCAGCGCATCGATGGCCAGTCCATAGGTTGCGGGCGGGTTGGGCGCGAAGATCACACCGGCATCCCTGGCTCGCTGCAGCGATGCCTTCGCGTCCGGCGGCAGGCGGTTCTCGTCGCCGGCGAAAGTGACGATCGGCAGAAAGCCACGTTGCTGTAACTGCGCGGCCGCTTCAAAACCATCGCCGCCGTTGTTTCCCGGCCCGCAGGCGACCCATACCGTGCGCGCATGCGGCGCGACAGCCATGGCCAGGCGCGCAACCGCAAGGCCGGCGCGCTGCATCAGCGTGTGGGCGGGCAGGGCGGCTGCGGCCGCCTCCTCGATGCGCCGCGTTGCCGCGATATCGAAAAGGTCGGCGACGGTTTCGGACGTGATGCGTTGCATCGGTTCATTTTGCCGCCCCATGTGCCCTGGCAGGAGCTGCGGCGGTATCTCTAGGAAAGATGGAGCCGCTCGACGCCCAGGCCTTCGAGGTCGACGCCGGCATCGCGGCCCCCGATCAGGTCGGCCACCACCCGCGCGCTGCCGCACGACAGCGCCCAGCCGCTCGAGCCGTGGCCCAGGTTGAGCCAGACGCCCGGCACGCCGCTGGCGCCGAGCACCGGAGGGCCGTCGGGAAGCATCGGCCGCGCGCCCTTCCATTGCTGCACGCCCGACTGCAGCGTGACCGCGCCGGGGAACCAGTCGTGCAGCACCTTGTAGAGCGTTTGCACTGCGGATGGATTCATGGTGCTCAGCGAACCGCCGATTTCGGCGCTCCCGGCCACGCGCACGCGCTGGCCCAAGCGCGAGATCGCGACCTTGTAGCGTTCGTCCATCACCGCGCTGCGCGGCGCATTGAGCGATTCGCGAATTGGCGCACTGATGGAGTGGCCGTAGATGGGAGCAAGCGGAACCCGAAGCCCGAGCGGCCGCACAAGCGCTGCCGAGGCCAGCCCGGCGCACACCACGACGGCGTCGAACCGCAGCGGCGGGGAACCGCTTGCAAGCGAAACGGATGTGGGCTCGGCGCGGCTCAGCGGCGCGATGTCGCAATTGAAGTGGAATTGGGCGCCGAGTGCCTCGGCCTCCCACTTGAGCAGCAGCGCGAACTGGCGGCAGTTGGCCACTTCGTCCTCGGGCAGGTAGATGGCGCCTGCAAGCGCCGTGTCGGTGCTGAGCGCGGGTTCGATGCGCCGAGCCTCGTCGGCGTCGACTTCGCGAAAGACGCTGCCAGCCGCCCGCAGCACGTCGAGGCCGGGCTGCACCAGCTTTTTCTCGCGCTTGGAGCGCAGCAGCACAAGGTAGCCGTCGCTGCGCTCGTAGCTGAGTTCGCGCGCCTCGGTCACCTCGTGCAGGCGGGTGCGGCTGTAGAACGCCAGCCGCTGCATGCGGGCGCGGTTGGCGAGATAGGTTTCGAGCTTGCAGGCCTTTTGCCAGCGCGACATCCAGCCGATGTCGCGTGAATTCAGCGGCCAGCGCAGCTTGATGGCGCCGTGGGAAGAGAGCAGTGAACGCAGCACCTTGGCGCGCATGCCCGGTGCGGCCCACGGCGTTACATAGCCCGGTGCGACCACACCCGCATTGGCAAAACTGGCTTCCTCGGCGGCCGCGCCGCGGCGCTCGAACACAGACACTTCATGGCCGTCCGAAGCCAGTTCCCAGGCGGTGGTGACGCCGATGATGCCGGCGCCCACGATCGCGATTTTCATTGAATGCTTGAGTAAGAAGAAATGGCTGACGCCCGTCGCTAGGCGTGCAGCCTATTGTCTTCGCAGTGCGTGTTCTGTTTGTAAGGCAATCGCGAGAACGGCGTCGTCGTGCAGTGCCGCGTGCCACAGCATCAAGCCGACGGGCAGCTCGCCGGCGGCATGGCAGGGCAGTGAAATGGCGCAGCCGTCGAGCATGTTGACGATTGACGGGTTGCGCAGCAGCAGTGCGTTGACGCGAAAGAACTCGTCGTCGCGCTCGGCCCCCGGTGCCACGCTCGCGATGGGAGGCGCGGTGATCGGCACGGTTGGCGACAGCACGGCGTCGTAGGGCGCGAGCGCCGCTTCGACGCGGGCAATCCAGGCGCGCCGGGCATTCACAAGGTCGATGTATTCATGCGCCTTCATGCCGGCGCCTTTGAGAATGCGCTGCGCAACGCGCGGGTCGTAGCCGGCGCCGCTGCGTTCCAGCAACAGCCGGTGCCAGGCGTAAGACTCGGCCGCCGAAAATCCGCCGGTGGCGTTGATGGCCTGCAGCTCTGCCAATTCAGGCAATGCGATTTCCTCGATCTGGGCGCCAGCGGCCCGCAATGCTCGCAGCGCGCCTTCGAAAGCCTGGGCCACGGCAGGCTCGATGCCGTCGAAAAAAACGTTCTTCACCACGGCCAACCGGTATGCGCCCAGAGAGGCTGCGCCGGCAGTCACGCGGCGCGCTGCGAGGATTTCATGTGCGGTGACGGCGTCCCGCACCGATCGCGTCATGGCGCAAACGGTGTCCAGCGTGGTCGACAGCGGCAGGGCGCCGTCGGCCGGAACCAGTCGGGCGGTGCTCTTGAAGCCGACGATGCCGTTCAGCGCCGCGGGAATGCGGATCGAGCCGCCGGTGTCGGAGCCCAGCCCGATGAACGCCGCTCCGGTGGCAACCGAAACGGCGGCGCCGGAAGAAGAGCCTCCCGGAATGCGCGGCGTGGCCCGGTCGCTCACATTTGCCGGGGTGCCGTGATGGGGGTTGACGCCCACGCCGGAGAAAGCGAACTCGGTCATGTTGGTGCGGCCCGTCAGTACGCCGCCTGCGGCGCGCAGCCGCGCCACGGCTACGGCGTCCGCCTTGGCGGCCGGGGCATGCGAAAGCACCATGGAGCCGGCAGGAGTCGGCTGTCCCTCGATGTCGAACAGGTCCTTGGCGGTGAACGCCAGCCCGGCGAGCCTGCTTTGAAGCGCCGGCCGGTCGGCTTGCCGGCGGGCGTCGTCGAACAGCGTGCGGGTGAAAACATGCTTGCAGGCCGGCGATTCGGAAATCTCGATGGCGCGCTCCATTTCGGTGCGTGCATCGCTGCCGCCTGCCAGAAGGTTCAGACGGACGGCGTGAAGGTCGTTCATGGGTTGGCTGCGAGGGCGCGGACGGCTCGGTTCCGGGGTGGGACAAGGGGGAAGGACGGGGGCAGGCCGTGCTATACTCGTTGGGTTTCGCTGATCATGCGACGGCTCTCGCCGCACCCAGCCAGACACATTCGCAAACCGGCCCAATCAAGGTGTTGTGACTCCATTCGAAGGAGGCGCAAAACGGGCTGGATTTTAGACCCAACCTTTGGAGTAATTTCAATGTCGACCACCATGCGCGAAATGCTGGAAGCCGGTGTCCACTTCGGTCACCAAACCCGCTTCTGGAACCCCAAGATGGCTCCGTTCATCTTCGGCCATCGCAACAAGATCCACATCATCAACCTGGAAAAGTCGCTCCCGATGTTCCAGGACGCGATGAAGTACGCCAAGCAGCTCACCGCCAATCGCGGCACCATCCTCATGGTCGGCACCAAGCGCCAGGCCCGTGAAATCGTGGCTGCCGAAGCCCGCCGCGCCGGCGTGCCTTTCGTTGACACCCGCTGGCTCGGCGGCATGCTGACCAACTTCAAGACCGTCAAGACCTCGATCAAGCGCCTGAAGGACATGAAGGCCCAGCAAGAAGCCGGCCTCGAAAGCCTGAGCAAGAAAGAGCAGCTCACGTTCACGCGTGAAATCGAGAAGCTCGAAAAGGACATCGGCGGCATCCAGGACATGACCGCGCTGCCCGACGCCATCTTCGTGATCGATGTGGGCTTCCACAAGATCGCCGTGGCAGAAGCCAAGAAGCTCGGCATTCCGCTGATCGGCGTGGTGGACTCCAACCACTCGCCCGAAGGCATCGACTACGTCATTCCCGGCAACGACGACTCGTCGAAGGCTGTCACGCTGTACGCCCGCGGCATCGCCGACGCGATCATCGAAGGCCGCAACAGCGCCACCGGTGACGTGGTCAAGGCCATCGCCGAAGGCAGCGACGAATTCGTCGAAGTCGAAGAGGGCGCCTCGGCCTGATCGAGTGCTCTCACGCGCCTGAAGAAGGGGCTTTGGTGCCCCTTTTTTTTAATCTGATTTTTTGGACACGGAGATAGAACAATGGCTGCAATCACCGCAAGCATGGTCGGCGAACTGCGCGCAAAGACCGACGCGCCCATGATGGAATGCAAGAAGGCCCTGACCGAGGCCGACGGCAACATGGAAAAGGCCGAAGAGCTGCTGCGCATCAAGCTCGGCAACAAGGCTGGCAAGGCTTCGGGTCGCATCACCGCCGAAGGCGTGGTCACGGCGTTTGTCGAAGGCTCGGCCGGCGGCATGATCGAAATCAACTGCGAAACCGACTTCGTCACCAAGAACGACAGCTTCCTGGCCATGGCCAACGCTGCCGCGATGCTGGTCGCCAAGAACAACCCCGCCGACATCGCTGCGCTCGGCGCGCTGCCCTATGAGCAGGACGGCTTCGGCCCCACGCTCGAAGACGTGCGCAAGGGCCTGATCGGCAAGATCGGCGAGAACATGAGCTTCCGCCGCTTCAAGCACTTTGCCGGCAACGGCAAGCTGGCTTCGTACCTGCACGGCACGCGCATCGGCGTGATGGTCGAGTTCGAGGGCGACGAAACGTCGGCCAAGGACGTGGCAATGCATATCGCCGCCATGAAGCCGGTCGCGATCTCGGCTGCAGACGTGCCCGCCGACCTGATCGAGAAAGAGCGCGCCGTTGCCGCCGGCAAGGCGGAAGAAGACCGCAAGACGGCCGAAGCCGAAGGCAAGAAGGCGCAGCCTGCCGACATCGTTGCGAAGCGCATCGAAGGCGGCGTGCAGAAGTACCTGAAGGAAGTCTCGCTGCACAACCAGCCGTTCGTGAAGAACGACAAGCAGACCGTCGAGCAGATGCTCAAGGCCGCCGACACCACCATCAAGGGCTTCACCCTGTATGTGGTCGGCGAAGGCATCGAAAAGAAGGTCGACGACTTCGCAGCCGAAGTGGCCGCGCAAGTTGCTGCCGCCAAGGCCGCCGCGTAAAAACTGTTACGCCCTAAAGCGACGGCGCGCGTGTGTGTGCCGCCGCTTTTTCACCGCCTCGTTCTACACTCGCCCCCGCCAACCCAAGTAAGGAAATTGCCCATGTCTGATCCCCGTCCAGCCCACAAGCGAATCTTGTTGAAGCTGTCGGGTGAAGCGTTAATGGGGGACGATGCCTTTGGTATTAACCGCGCGACCATCGTTCGCATGGTCGAAGAGGTGGCTGAGGTGGTGAACATGGGTGTGGAAGTCGCCGTCGTCATCGGCGGCGGCAACATCTTCCGCGGTGTCGCGGGAGGTTCGGTTGGCATGGATCGCGCCACGGCCGACTACATGGGCATGCTGGCCACGGTGATGAACTCGCTAGCGCTAGCCGACGCCATGAACAAGCAGGGTCTGGTGGCTCGCGTGATGTCCGCCATTGCCATCGAGCAGGTGGTCGAGCCCTACGTGCGGCCCAAGGCGCTGCAGTATCTCGAAGAGGGCAAGGTCGTGGTGTTTGCCGCGGGTACCGGCAATCCGTTCTTCACCACCGACACGGCCGCCGCGCTTCGCGGTGCCGAAATAGGTGCCGAGCTGGTGCTCAAGGCGACCAAGGTCGATGGTGTCTATTCCGCCGACCCCAAGACCCATCCGAATGCAACGCGGTATTCCACGCTCACGTTCGACGAGGCAATCGCGCAAAATCTCGGCATCATGGACGCCACGGCCTTTGCGCTGTGCCGCGACCAGAAGCTGCCGATCAAGGTGTTCTCGATCTTCAAGAACGGCGCACTCAAGCGCGTCGTCATGGGCGAGGACGAAGGCACGCTGGTGCATGCCTGAGGAGTATTGAGATGACCACCCCTACCATTGCAGAAATTCGCAGCACGACCGATGCGAAGATGAACCAGTCGCTGGCTGCGTTCCAGAACAACCTCACCAAGATTCGTACCGGCCGCGCCAACTCCGCGCTGCTCGACTCCATCCATGTGGAGTACTACGGCTCGCAGGTTCCCCTGAGCCAGGTGGCGAACGTATCGGTGCTCGATTCGCGCACCATCAGCGTCCAGCCCTGGGAAAAGGGCATGGGCGCAAAAATCGAAAAAGCCATCCGCGAAAGCGACCTGGGCCTGAACCCGGCCTCGATGGGCGACCTGATCCGCGTGCCGCTTCCCGCAATGAGCGAAGAGCGCCGCAAGGAAATGACCAAGCTGGTCCGCAACGAAGGCGAAAGCGCCAAGATCGCCACGCGCAACCTGCGCCGCGACGCGAACGAAGCGGTCAAGAAGCTGGTCAAGGAAAAGCTCGCCTCTGAAGACGACCAGAAGCGCGCCGAGGCCGAGATCCAGAAGGTCACCGACCGCCACATCGCGGAAATCGACCGGCTGGTCGCGGCCAAGGAAGCGGAGATCATGGCCGTTTGAGGCTGCGCATGGCCTCGTCTTCGCTGCAGATTCCCCACCACGTTGCCATCGTCATGGATGGCAACGGACGCTGGGCCACGCGGCGATTCCTGCCTCGCGTGGCGGGTCACAAGCAGGGCGTCGAATCGCTGCGCCGCTGCGTCAGGGCCTGCGTCGATCGCGGCGTGGGCATTCTCACGGTGTTCGCGTTTTCGTCCGAAAACTGGAACCGGCCACCCGAAGAGGTTTCGGGGCTGATGGAAATCATGGTCGGTGCGCTCGCACGCGAAGTGCCCAAGCTGAGCCGCGACGGCGTGCGGCTGCACTTCGTCGGCGAGCGGGCCGGGCTCTCCAAAAAGATGGTGCAAGGCCTGGTCGATGCCGAAGAGGCCACGGCGCAGAACACCAAGCTCATACTCAACGTCTGCTTCAACTATGGCGGCCGATGGGACATTGCACGGGCAGCCGCCAAGCTGGCCGAGCAGGGCGAGCCGCTCACCGAAGCCAATCTCGATCGCGCGATGGCCCTGGCTCATGTGCCCGACCCCGACCTGCTCATTCGCACTGGCGGCGAGCAGCGCCTGTCGAACTTCCTGCTGTGGCAAAGCGCCTATGCGGAGCTTTTCTTCAGCGACAAGCTGTGGCCGGAGTTCGACGAAGCCGAACTGGATGCGGGAATTGCCGCATTCCAGGTTCGCGAGCGCCGTTTCGGCAAGACTTCCGCGCAGGTCACGGCTGGCAGCGATTCCACCTCAGATCGCCAGTTGGCCTGACGGCCTTCAACGGCCCGAAATACCGCCGCATGCTCAAACAACGCATTCTCACGGCCATCGTCCTGCTGGCGATCTTGCTGCCGGCGCTTTTCTATCCGTCGCACGTTCCATTTGCCTGCGTCATGCTGGTGCTGATCGGTGCCGGAGCCTGGGAGTGGGGCCGACTCAATGGGTACGGGCAGCAACTGTCGGTGTTCCTTGGCCTGGAGACGGTGGCGCTTTGTGCGTTGTCGTGGTGGCTCGGGTTGCTCGAGCGGCCACTGATGCTCATGTGGCTGCTGGCCAGCGCCGCCTGGGTGCTTGGTGGCGCCGCGCTGCTGCGCGTGGCCGTGCCGGGCTGGCCCCGCATTCCGCGCGGCCTGCGGCTGGTCGGCGGGTTGCTGGCGCTCTGGGTGGCTTGGCTCGCGGCCGTGCAGGCGCGCATGGTCGGCATCAACTTTCTGCTTTCCATTCTTGTGCTGGTCTGGGTGGCCGACGTTTTTGCCTATTTCGCGGGCCGCGCCTTCGGCCTCAAGTTCACCCGCGGCAAGCTCGCTCCCACTATCAGCCCCGGCAAGAGCTGGGAAGGCGTATGGGGCGGCATGGCAGGCGTGGTGGTGCTGGCTTTTGCGTGGGTCTGGGCCGACAGGGCGGCTGGTGCAACCGTGGCAAGCCTCTACACCCGTCTGCATGAGCGCGGCTGGTGGCTGCTGCTCGTGGGCGTGGTGTTTCTTGCCGCGATGAGCGTTGTCGGCGACCTGGTCGAATCGCTGATCAAGCGCAGCGCGGGCGCCAAGGACAGCAGCCGCCTGCTACCGGGCCACGGCGGCGTGCTCGACCGCGTGGATGCCCTCTTGCCGGCGCTTCCCATCGCAATGATGCTGGCTTCCTTGTGAACACACCCAAACAACGCATCACGGTGCTGGGCTCGACCGGCTCGGTCGGGGTCAGTACGCTGGATGTCATTTCGCGGCATCCCGAGCGCTTCGAGGTTTTTGCGCTGTCCGCCTCCACCAAGGTCGACGAACTGCTGGCGCAATGCGCGCGGTTCTCACCCCGCTACGCAGTCATGGCCAGTGCGCCGCATGCGGCGCTGCTGGCGGAAAAGCTCGAGCAGAACAATCTCCCGACGAAAGTATTGGATGGCGCTGGTGCTATAGAAAAAATAGCATCGCACGAAGAAGTCGATGCCGTCATGGCGGCCATTGTGGGCGCTGCGGGCCTGGGCCCGTGCCTGGCCGCGGCGCGTGCCGGCAAGCGGCTTCTGCTGGCCAACAAGGAAGCGCTGGTGGTCGGCGGCGAGCTTTTCATGCGCACCGTGCAAGAAGGCGGCGCCACGCTGCTGCCGATCGACAGCGAGCACTCGGCCATCTTCCAGTCGCTGCCTGAAGATCCGTCCACCTGGTCGCGGCGCATCGACAAGATCATCCTGACCGCTTCGGGCGGCCCGTTCCGCACGCGCGCGCCCGGCACCCTGGGCACGGTAACGCCTGAGCAGGCCTGCGCGCATCCGAATTGGGTCATGGGCCGCAAGATTTCGGTCGATTCCGCCACCATGATGAACAAGGCGCTCGAGGTCATCGAGGCGCGACACCTCTTCGGCGTGCTGCCCGAGCAGATCGAAGTGGTCATCCATCCGCAGAGCGTGGTGCATTCGATGGTCCAGTTCACCGATGCGTCGGTCATCGCGCAACTCGGCACGCCCGACATGCGCGTGCCCATCGCCGTCGGCCTAGCCTGGCCCGAGCGCATCGAAAGCGGGGCGGGGCGCCTGGACTTCCGCCAGATGGCGGCGCTGAGCTTCGATGCGCCCGATGCGGCGCTGTTTCCGGGGCTGGGCCTGGCGTGGCACGCACTTCGCGCGGCACCCGGGACCACGGCAGTGCTCAACGCTGCCAACGAAGTCGCAGTCGAAGCATTTCTTGACCGGCGGCTTCGCTTCGATCGCATTCATGCAGTCAACATGGAAACTTTGGAAGCCATTTCTCCCTCCAAGCCCGCATCGCTGGCGGACCTGCTGGCGCTCGATGCCAGTGCCCGCGCGGCCGCCAATGCCGCGGCGCTGCGCTTTGCGGCCTGATACGCCGGACAACCGAGGACTCGGATGCTCACTGTCATAGCCTTTGTAGTTGCCATCGGCGTGCTGATTGCCGTGCACGAATACGGCCACTACCGCGTCGCCGTCGCTTGCGGCGTCAAGGTGCTGCGGTTCTCGGTGGGTTTCGGCAAGACGCTCTACCGCTGGCAGCCCAAGCATCAGCGCGCTGGCCAGTCGACCGAATTCGTCATTGGCGCATTCCCCCTCGGCGGCTACGTCAAGATGCTCGACGAGCGCGAGGGGCCGGTGGCACCCGAAGAACGGCACCGCGCGTTCAACACTCAGCCGCTGCGCTCGCGCGCGGCCATCGTCGCCGCCGGGCCCATTGCCAACCTGCTGCTCGCGGTAGCGCTTTACACGGCCGTCAACTGGATCGGCGTGGATGAACCCGTCGCCAAGCTGGCTCGCCCCGTGGCGGCTTCCCTGGCCGAAGCCGCGGGCCTGCGCGGCGGCGAGCATGTCACGCGCGCCGGTTTCGACGGCGACCTGGAGCCGGTGCAGTCGTTCGAGGACCTTCGCTGGCGCATGACGCGCGGTGCTCTCGACGGCCGGGACCTGACACTCGAAATCGCAGGCGAGGGCGGTCGGCCCGAACGCCAGATCGTGCTGCCCCTGAGCCGCATGCAAGCCAAGGACGCCGATCCGCAGATGTTCCGCAAGATCGGCGTGCTCGCTCCTCTTACGCGGCCCGAGATTGGCGAGGTCATGGCGGGTAGCGCCGCAGAGCGCGCTGGCCTGCGCAATGGCGATCTGGTCCGTGCCATTGGCAACGCGCCCATCGTCGACGGGCAGCAATTGCGGGAGTTGATCCGCACTTCGATCGATGGCGACCAGCCGCGCGCGCAAACCTGGCAGGTGCAGCGCGGCGGCCAAGTTGTCGAACTCGAAGTCAAGCCGGAGCTGCGTGACGACGCGGGCGTGAAGGTCGGCCGGATCGGCGCCTACGTGGGAGCGCCGCCCGAAATGGTCACGGTCCGGCAGGGGCCTGTCGATGGTGTCTGGCGCGGCATCGTGCGCACCTGGGAGGTCTCGGCGCTCACCGTTCGCATGATGGGCAAGATGGTGATCGGCGAAGCTTCGCTCAAGAACTTGAGCGGGCCGCTCACCATCGCCGACTATGCGGGCAAGTCCGCAAGCCTCGGGCTGACCCAGTACCTGGTGTTCCTTGCGCTGATCAGCGTGAGCCTGGGCGTGCTCAATCTCATGCCGCTGCCGGTCCTCGATGGGGGGCACCTGATGTATTATCTTTGGGAGGGCCTGACCGGCAAGAGCGTCTCTGACGCTTGGATGGAACGGCTTCAGCGCGGCGGTGTCGCCTTGCTGCTGGTCATGATGTCGGTCGCACTCTTCAACGACGTCACGCGGCTCTTTGGTTAACTTTCTGCCGGCCCTTTCCGCGCCGGCCCAATTCACAGATGAACACAAACTTCAGTCGCTTTCGCCTGCGTAGCGTTGCCGCGGTAGTGGCCAGCGCCCTGGCGGCCACGGCAGCTTGGGCCGTCGAGCCTTTCACGGTGCGCGACATTCGCGTCGAAGGCTTGCAACGCGTGGAGCCCGGCACGATCTTCGCGTCGCTGCCGCTGCGTGTGGGCGATACCTACAGCGACGAACGCGGATCGGCCGCCATCCGCGCGCTGTTCGACCTGGGTTTGTTCAAGGACGTGCGCATCGACGTCAATGGAAACGTGCTGGTGGTGATCGTCGAAGAGCGGCCCACCATCGCCGATGTCGATTTCGTCGGAACCAAGGAATTCGACAAGGCCGCGCTCCAGAAGGCGCTGCGCGAAGTCGGCCTGACCGACGGCCGGCCCTACGACAAGGCACTGGCCGACCGTGCCGAGCAGGAGCTCAAGCGCCAGTACGTGAGCCGCAGCCTCTACAACGCGCAGGTCGTGACCACGGTCACGCCCATCGAGCGCAACCGCGTCAACCTCACGTTCACCGTGACCGAAGGCGACTCAGCCCGCATCCGCGAAGTGCGCGTGGTCGGCAACAAGGCCTTCAGCGAATCGACGCTGCTGAGCCTGTTCGACCAGGACAGCGGTGGCTTCATGAGCTGGTACACCAAGTCGAACCAATACTCGCGCTCCAAGCTGAACGCCGACCTGGAAACGCTTCGCTCGTACTACATCACCCGCGGCTACCTCGAATTCCGAATCGATTCGACCCAGGTGGCCATCTCGCCCGACCGGCAGGACCTGACGGTGACGGTGAACATCACCGAAGGCGAAAAGTTCGTGGTGGCCGGCGTCAAGCTCGACGGCAACTATCTCGGCCGCGACGAAGAGTTCAAGTCGCTCGTGACCATCAAGCCAGGCGAGCCGTACAACGGCGAGCAGGTTACCGAAACCACCAAGGCCTTCACCGATTATTTCGGCACTTTCGGCTATGCGTTTGCGCGCGTGCAGGCCCGTCCTGAAATCGATCGCGTCAACAACCGCGTGACGCTGACGCTGCAAGCCGAACCGTCGCGCCGCGTCTATGTGCGCCGTGTGGCCGTGGGCGGCAACGCCAAGACGCGCGACGAAGTGATCCGGCGCGAGTTCCGCCAGTTCGAGGCTTCGTGGTACGACGGCGACAAGATCAAGATCTCGCGCGACCGCGTGGACCGCCTCGGCTTCTTCACCGAAGTGAACGTGGAAACCCAGGAAATTCCGGGGTCGCCCGACCAGGTCGACCTGGTCGTGAACGTGGCGGAAAAGCCCACCGGCAGCCTGCAACTCGGCGCCGGCTACTCTAGCGCGGAGAAGGTGGCTCTCACCTTCGGTATCTCGCAGGAGAACGTGTTCGGTTCGGGCAACTTCCTGGGCTTGCAGGTCAACACCAGCAAGTACAACCGCACGCTTTCGCTGACCACGACCGACCCGTACTTCACGCAGGACGGCATCTCGCGCACGGTGAGCGTCTATCACACGACCACGCGCCCATACAACTATTCGGTCGACGGTGACTACCAGTTGGTCAACCAGGGCGCGTCCATCCGCTTTGGCGTGCCGTTCAGCGAGGTCGACACCGTCTTCTTCGGTGTCGGCCTGGAGCGCTACGCATTCGACGCGCAGAGTTCGTTCGCCTTCCTCACGCCCAAGTCGTACCGCGACTACTTCCAGTGCAAGACCGACGCCAGCGGCCTGTTCGTCTCGCGATGCGACCAGGACAGCGTGTGGGGCGTGCCGCTGACCATTGGCTGGGGCCGGGACAACCGCGACAGCGCGCTGGTTCCCACCAGCGGGCGCCTTCAGCGCGCCAACGTCGAGCTGGGTGTCGGCGGGGACATGAAGTACCTCAAGACGAGCTACCAGTACCAGCAGTTCTTCCCCATCAGCAAGCAGTACACCTTCGCGATCAACGGCGAGGTCGGTTACGGCAAGGCGTTCGGCGGCAAGACCTTCCCGATCTTCAAGAACTTCTATGCCGGTGGCCTGGGTTCGATCCGCGGCTTCGAGCAGAACTCGCTGGGTCCGCGCGATGCGCCGCTGCTCGGCCAGACCGAAGGCGCCGCCCTGGGTGGTACCAAGAAGGCGATCTTCAATGCCGAGCTCAGCACGCCGTTCCCCGGCGCCGGCAACGACCGCACCTTGCGTCTGTACGGCTTCTTCGACGTCGGCAATGTGTTCGGCTCGCGTGCCGAAGGCCTGACCGACGCCCAGTACAAGGCCCAGAAGAAGCTGCGTGCCTCCGTCGGCCTCGGCGTCAGCTGGATTTCGCCGCTCGGCCCGCTGCGCCTGGCCTACGCCTTCCCCATCAAATCCCAGAAGGAAGTGGTGGATCCGGCGACCGGCTTCGTTACGATCCCGAAGGATAGAATTCAGCGCTTGCAATTCCAGATCGGAACTTCTTTCTAAATGACGCATTTGATCCGCGCCGCAGCTGGCGCGTTGTTGATCCCCGTTTTCGCGCTGGTTGCCGCGCCTGCTGCCCAGGCGCAGGAGACTTTTCGCATCGGATTCGTGAATCCGGATCGCGTGCTGCGCGAAGCCCAGCCGGCCAAGGCTGCGCAAGCCAAGCTCGAGTCGGAGTTCCTCAAGCGCGAGAAGGACCTCACGACGCAGGGCGAGGCGTTGAAGTCGGCCTCCGAAAGGTTTGAGCGCGAGGCGCCTACCTTGTCGGAAAGCCAGCGCACGGCGCGCCAGCGCGCGCTGGTCGACCAGGACCGTGATTTCCAGCGCCGCCGCCGCGAGTTCCAGGAAGACCTCAATGCGCGCAAGAACGAAGAGCTCCAGCAGGTCTACGAGCGTGCCAACCGCGTGGTGAAGCAGGTGGCAGAGGCTGAAAAGTACGACGCCATCCTGCAGGAAGCGATCTACATCAATCCGAAGCACGACATCACGGACAAGGTGATCAAGGCGCTGAACGCCTCGACCACTTCTTCCGCGCCTGCGGGCGGCAAATAACGCCGCAAAAACGGCGTGGCATTGCAGCTCGGAGCCATTGTTGACGCCCTGGGGGGCGAGCTCCACGGGGACGCTGCGCTCTCTATCGAGCGGCTCGCGCCGCTGCAGAACGCCCAGCCCGATGCGCTCAGTTTCCTGAGCCATCCCAAATACCAGCAGGAACTGGCGGCATCCAAGGCCGCCTGCGTAATCGTTTCGCCGGCCATGCGCGAGGCGGCAGCGGCGCGCGGAGCGTACATCGTCGCGGCGGATCCGTATCTCTACTTTGCGCGGCTCACGCAACTCTGGAAGGCGCACCATGCGCGTCCTGAGTCCAACCGCATTCATCCCTCCGCCGTCATCCACCCGGAAGCCCATGTGGACGCCACGGCGCGCATCGGTGCCTTGTGCGTGGTGGAGCGGGGCGCGCACATCGGAGCCGGCACGGTCCTGAAGTCGCGCGTGACCGTCAGCGAAGACTGCGTGGTCGGCGACCGCTGCCTGCTGCATCCCGGCGTGGTGATCGGTGCCGACGGCTTCGGCCTGGCGCCGCACAAGGGAGAGTGGGTCAAGATCGAGCAGCTGGGTGCGGTGCGCATCGGCAACGATGTCGAGATTGGTGCCAACACCTGCATCGACCGCGGCGCCCTGGACGACACCGTCATCGAAGACGGCGTCAAGCTCGACAACCTCATCCAGATCGGCCACAACGTGCGCGTGGGCAAGCACACCGCCATGGCGGGCTGCGTCGGCGTGGCGGGCAGTGCCACCATTGGCGCGCACTGCACCTTTGGTGGCGGTGCCATCGTGCTGGGCCACCTGACCGTTGCAGATGGCGTGCACGTTTCGGCGGCCACGGTGGTCACACGCTCGATCCACAAGGCCGGCCAGTACACCGGCATGTTCCCCATCGACGACAATGCGAGCTGGGAAAAAAATGCTGCAACGCTCAAGCAGTTGCACAGCCTGCGCGAACGACTGAAGGCGCTGGAGAAGGCCCCCCAGAAAAAATGAAGACGATGCAGGAACAGAAAATCATGACGACGACGCTCGATATCCATCAAATCCTCAAGCTGCTGCCCCACCGTTACCCGTTCCTGCTGGTGGATCGCGTGCTGGACATGGAAAAGGGCAAGCGCATCACGGCGCTCAAGAACGTGACGATGAACGAGCCGTTCTTCAACGGCCACTTTCCTCACCGTCCGGTCATGCCGGGCGTGCTGATGCTCGAAGCCATGGCGCAGGCGGCGGCGCTGCTGTCGTTCCACTCGCTGGACATCGTGCCGGACGACAACACGGTCTACTACTTTGCCGCCATCGATGGCGCGCGATTCAAGCGCCCCGTGGAGCCTGGCGACCAGCTCACGCTCGAAGTCGAAATCGAGCGCATGAAGGCCGGCATCTCCAAATTCAAGGGTCGTGCCCTGGTGGGCGCCGAGCTCGCCTGCGAGGCCACGCTCATGTGCGCCATGCGCCAGATCAACTGATCTAGCGGCGGTTACAACAAGGCATGACGCAGGTTCATCCGACA
Source organism: Variovorax paradoxus (assembly GCF_009755665.1). Classification (NCBI taxonomy): domain Bacteria; kingdom Pseudomonadati; phylum Pseudomonadota; class Betaproteobacteria; order Burkholderiales; family Comamonadaceae; genus Variovorax; species Variovorax paradoxus. Next base: position 3,217,502 of record NZ_CP046622.1, on the reverse strand, counting down.
GCGCTCGTCGATCCGAAGGCAGAACTCGACGCCTCGGTTTCGGTCGGGCCTTACACCATCATCGGCCCCCACGTGCGGGTTGGCGCCGGCACGACCATCGGCGCGCATTGCGTGGTCGAGGGCCGCACCACCATCGGCCGCGACAACCGGATCTTTCAGTTTTCCTCCCTCGGCGCCGTGCCTCAGGACAAGAAATACGCCGGCGAGCCGACCGAGCTGGTCATCGGCGACCGCAACGTCATTCGCGAGTTCTGCACCTTCAACCTCGGCGTGCCTGGGGCGGGGGGTATCACGCGCGTGGGCAACGATAACTGGATCATGGCGTACACGCACATCGCGCACGACTGCCGTGTCGACGACCACACCACGCTGGCCAACAACACCACGCTGGCCGGCCACGTGCATCTGGCCGATTGGGTCACGATCGGGGGGCTGACGGGCATCCACCAGTTCGTTTCGGTCGGCGCCCACGCCATGGTCGGCTTTGCCAGCGCCGTGTCGCAGGACGTGCCCCCCTTCATGCTGGTCGACGGCAATCCGCTTGCGGTGCGTGGCTTCAATGTGGTGGGCCTTCGCCGCCGCGATTTCTCGGCAGCCCGGCTGGCCGCGGTGAAGCAGATGCATCGACTGCTGTACCGGCAGGGCAAGACGCTCGAAGAAGCGCGTGCCGGCATCAACGCCTTGGCGGCTGAAACTCCTGAAGCGGCCGAGGACGTGGCGCTGATGGAACGCTTTCTCTCCAACTCGACGCGCGGCATCGCGCGTTGAAGTAGCAGTCGCATGGGCAAGGACGAACAGCGACGGTTCGCGCTGGTCGCGGGAGAGGCTTCCGGCGACCTGCTGGCGGGCCTGCTCCTCGACGGCCTGCAGGCGCGCTGGCCATCGCTCCAGACCGCCGGCATCGGCGGCCCCCGAATGCTCGCGCACGGCTTCCAGAGCTGGTGGCCGCAAGAAAAGCTCGCTGTGCGCGGCTATATCGAGGTGCTGCGCCACTATGCCGAAATCGCCGGGATCCGCCGGCAGCTCAAGGCACGGCTGCTGCGCGAATGGCCCGAACTCTTCATTGGCGTGGATGCCCCCGATTTCAACCTCGATCTTGAGGCCGGGTTGCGCAGTCGCGGCATGAAGACGGTGCACTTCGTCTGTCCTTCGATCTGGGCCTGGCGCGCAGATCGCATTGAAAAGATCCGCGCGGCGGCCGACCATGTGCTGTGCATCTTTCCGTTCGAGCCGGCGTTGCTGGCGGAAAACGGGGTGCAGGGCAGCTACGTCGGCCATCCGCTGGCCAATGTGATTCCCATGGCGCCCGATCGTGGCGCCGCCCGCGCAGCGTTGGGCCTGGCGCCGGATGCGGAGGTCGTCGCCTTGCTGCCCGGCAGCCGCCGTTCGGAAGTGCGCTATCTGGCCGCGCGCTTCTTCGCCGCCGCGGCGCAAATGCTCAAGGCAAGGCCGGCATTGCAGTTTGTCGCCCCCATCCTGCCGGGGCTGCGCGTGGAGGTCGAGGCCTTGCTGCAGGCCAGCGGCGCCGCAGGCCGGGTGAAGTTGCTCGACGGCCAGTCGCATGCCGCGCTGGCTGCCTGCGATGTGACGCTGATTGCCAGCGGCACCGCCACGCTCGAGGCAGCGCTCTTCAAGCGGCCGATGGTCATTGCGTACAACATGAACGCGCTCTCGTGGCGCCTGATGCAGCGCAAGCAGCTCCAGCCCTGGGTCGGTTTGCCCAACATCCTGGCGCGTGAGTTCGTGGTGCCGGAGCTGCTGCAGGAGGCCGCCACACCCGAGGCGCTGGCCCACGCCACGCTGGAGTGGCTCGACGCGCCCGAAAAAACCCGAGCGCTGCAACAAAAATTTTCAGAGCTGCACGTGCAACTGCAGCGCGATACGCCGACACTTTGCGCCGATGCGATCCAGAAAGTTCTTGAAGGCTGAGCAGGCGGCGCTGGTGTGGGATGCACCGGGCCTCGTTGCGGGCGTCGACGAAGCGGGCCGCGGTCCGCTGGCCGGCCCGGTGGTCGCTGCGGCAGTCATCCTGGACGACCAGCGCCCGATTCGCGGCCTGGCCGATTCCAAGACGCTCACCGCCTTGCAGCGCGAGCGCCTGCATGACCAGATCCTTGCCAAGGCGCTGTGTTGCTCGGTGGCCCAGGCCAGCGTCGACGAGATCGACACCCACAACATCCTGCAGGCCACGATGCTCGCGATGCGCCGTGCGGTGGAGGGCCTGCGCCTCAAACCCGCGAAAGTGCTGGTCGACGGCAACCGCCTTCCCACGCTCGATGTGCTGGCCGAGGCCATCGTGAAGGGCGACGCGCGAATCAAGGCGATTTCCGCTGCGTCCATCCTCGCCAAGGTCCACCGCGACCGCCTGTGCGAGCAACTGCACGTCGAATTTCCCCACTACGGCTTTGCCGGCCACAAGGGCTATGGCACGCCGGAGCATCTGGAGGCGCTGCTGCGCCACGGCGCCTGCGTGCATCACCGCCGCTCGTTCAGCCCGGTGGCTGCGGCCCTGGCGCGTGCGGCCGGCGAAGTTGCGGTGCCCGCCGACGCCTCCATGCCGGTCGCGGTGGCCGCATCAACGGTGGAGACCGTGCATCTTGACCTGCGTACGGTCCCCTGAGATGCCCGACGCATGACCACTCCATCGGGCGCGAGCCACATCAGCTCGCGCGACAACCCGCTGCTCAAGGACTTGCGCAAGCTTGCACAGGACCCGGGCGCCTATCGGAAGCTCGGCCGCGTGTGGCTGGAGGGCGACCACCTTTGCCGCGCGGCGCTCGCCAGGGGCATCAAACCCGCCATCGCCGTATTTTCAGAATCGTTCTGGCCGCAGTGTCCCTCCGAATGGGCGAGTATCGCTATCAAAACCGTAGTGATCGATGATGATCTCTTGCGCGGCGCCAGTGGATTGGAGTCGCCTGCGCCCATGGGTTTCGTGCTCGACCTGCCCGAGCGGCCGGCGCTGCTGCCCGACGCGCCCAGCGTCGTGCTCGACCGCCTGCAGGACGCCGGCAATGCCGGTTCCATCCTGCGCAGCGCGGCGGCTTTCGGGTTCAGGCAGGTGATTGCGCTCAAGGGCACCGCTGCGCTGTGGGCGCCCAAGGTGCTGCGGGCCGGCATGGGCGCGCATTTTGGCCTGCGGCTGATCGAAGGCGTGGAGGCCGATGCGCTCGACGAACTGAAGGTGCCACTGGTGGCCACCAGCTCGCATCGGGGCGAATGGCTGCACGAGGCCAGGCTGCCGCATCCCTGCGCGTGGCTCATGGGGCATGAGGGGCAGGGCGTTTCAGCGGCACTGGAGGCGCGCGCAACGCATCACATCCGCATTGCCCAGCCGGGCGGCGAGGAATCGCTGAACGTGGCCGCCGCGGCGGCCATCTGCCTGCACGCGAGCGGCGCGGCCCGCCTTGTTCGGGCGAAATCCTGATTTTCAGACGCCATAAAGGCGTCGGCCCCGTATGTTTTCCGGACTTTCGAGGCAAGAGGGTGACGCCGCCGGGCTACAATCGGGGGCTTACTCGCAATAGCGTCGCCCGGCCGCCTACAACGCCATCTTCCCCTTAAGCAGCAGTCCGCAGGCAACGCGCCTGGGGCTCCGGGCGACCGTAACCATCCGGAGAACCCAGTGCTTTTGTCTCTAAAGGGAAGTTTCCCGCCCGCCATTCTGGCGCTCGCAGACGGCACGGTCTTTCAAGGCAATTCGATCGGAGCCGCCGGCTCCACGACCGGTGAAGTGGTGTTCAACACCTCGATGACCGGTTACCAGGAAATCCTCACCGACCCGAGTTATTGCCAGCAGATCGTGACGCTCACGTATCCGCACATCGGCAACTACGGCGTCAACGGGGAGGACATCGAAGCCGACAAGATCCATGCCGCTGGCCTGATCATCAAAGACCTGCCGCTCGTCGCATCCAATTTCCGCAAGACCGCCACGCTGACCGAATACCTCGTGGCCGGCAAGACGGTGGCCATTGCGAACATCGACACCCGCAAGCTCACCCGCCACCTGCGCACCCATGGCGCGCAGAACGGCTGCATCCTGGGCCTGGCCGCGGGCGAGGCCGTGACGCAGGCGCTGATCGACAAGGCCATTGCCGCCGCCAAGGGCGCGCCCAACATGGCCGGGCTCGATCTGGCCAAGGTCGTGTCGGTGAAGCAAACCTACGAGTGGACCGAAACCGAGTGGAAGCTTGTCAACCTGAACGGCAAGCCCGGCTACGGCGTGCAGATCACGCCCAAGTTCCACGTGGTGGCGTTCGACTACGGCGTCAAGAAGAACATCCTGCGCATGATCGCGCAGCGGGGCGCCCGCATTACCGTGGTGCCGGCGCAAACGCCTGCCGCCGATGTGCTCAAGCTCAAGCCCGACGGCATCTTCCTGGCCAACGGCCCGGGCGACCCGGAACCCTGCGACTACGCCATCAGCGCAGTCAAGGAGCTCATCGAAACCGGCATTCCCACCTTCGGCATCTGCCTGGGGCACCAGATCATGGCGCTGGCCTCGGGTGCGAAGACCTTCAAGATGAAGTTCGGCCACCACGGCGCGAACCATCCGGTGAAAGACCTGGACAACGGCCGCGTGAGCATCACGAGCCAGAACCACGGTTTCGCGGTCGACGAGAAGTCGCTGCCGGCCAATCTGCGCGCCACCCACATCAGCCTGTTCGACAACACGCTGCAGGGCCTTGCGCGCACCGACAAGCCGGCGTTCTGCTTCCAGGGCCACCCGGAAGCCTCGCCCGGCCCGCACGACATCGGCTACCTGTTCGACCGCTTCACCGAACTCATGGAGCAGGCACGTGGCTGATGCACCCGCGGTGCTCGACGTCTCGGTCATCGCCGCCTTGCGCGATGCCGAGGGCAAGATCTATGTGCTGCGCGGCCTCAAGGTCATGCTGGCGCAGGACCTTGCCGCGCTCTACGGCGTCGAGACCCGGGTGTTGTTGCAGGCCATGCGCCGCAACCTCGATCGTTTTCCCGCGGACTTTGCCTTCACCCTGGAGAACCACGACCTCGAGAATTTGAGATCACAACTTGTGATCTCAAAACCCGAGAAGCCGGGTTCCGGCGGCGCGCGCTACCGCAGCGTGGCGTTCACCGAACAGGGCGTGGCCATGTTGTCGAGCGTGCTACGCAGCGAACGCGCCGTGGCCGTCAACATCGAGATCATGCGGACCTTCGTCAAGCTGCGCAGCATGCTGTCGGAGCACGCCGATCTCAAACGCAAGCTGAACGCGCTGGAACAGCGATACGACCAGAACTTTCGCGATGTATTCAACGCGATCCATCAACTGATGGATGAACCGAAGCCGGGCGCCTACAGCGGCCGCGGCATCGGTTTCACCAAGGATAAATAAGATGCCCAAGCGCTCAGACCTCAAATCCATTCTCATCATCGGCGCCGGCCCGATCATCATCGGCCAGGCCTGCGAGTTCGACTACTCCGGCGTGCAGGCTTGCAAGGCTTTGCGCGAAGAGGGCTACAAGGTCATCCTGATCAACAGCAACCCCGCGACGATCATGACCGACCCGGCCACGGCCGACGTCACCTACATCGAGCCGATCACCTGGCAGACGGTCGAGAAGATCATCGCCAAGGAGCGCCCCGACGCCATCCTGCCGACCATGGGCGGCCAGACCGCGCTGAATTGCGCGCTCGACCTCTGGCGCAACGGCGTGCTCGACAAGTACACCGGCGCAGCCACCAACAAGCCGGTCGAACTCATTGGTGCCACGCCTGAGGCCATCGACAAGGCCGAAGATCGCCTGAAGTTCAAGGATGCGATGACCAAGATCGGCCTTGGTTCGGCGCGCTCCGGCATCGCCCATTCGATGGAAGAGGCTTGGGCGGTGCAGAAGTCGGTCGGCTTCCCGACCGTGATCCGCCCGAGCTTCACGCTCGGCGGCACCGGCGGTGGCATTGCCTACAACCCGGAAGAATTCGAGACCATCTGCAAGCGCGGCATCGAAGCCTCGCCGACCAACGAGCTCCTGATCGAAGAGTCGCTGCTCGGCTGGAAAGAGTACGAGATGGAAGTCGTGCGCGACAAGGCCGACAACTGCATCATTGTCTGCTCGATCGAAAACCTCGACCCCATGGGCGTGCACACCGGCGACTCGATCACCGTGGCACCGGCACAGACGCTCTCCGACAAGGAATACCAGATCCTGCGCAACGCCTCGCTGGCCGTGCTGCGCGAGATCGGCGTGGACACCGGCGGCTCGAACGTTCAGTTCTCCATCAACCCGAGGGACGGCCGCATGGTCGTCATCGAGATGAACCCGCGCGTCTCGCGTTCGTCGGCGCTGGCTTCCAAGGCCACGGGTTTCCCGATTGCCAAGGTCGCGGCCAAGCTGGCCGTGGGCTACACGCTCGACGAACTGCGCAATGAAATCACGGGCGGCGCCACGCCGGCTTCGTTCGAACCGTCGATCGACTACGTGGTCACCAAGATCCCGCGTTTCGCGTTCGAGAAATTCCCGCAGGCCGATTCGCGCCTGACCACGCAGATGAAGTCCGTGGGCGAGGTGATGGCCATGGGCCGCACCTTCCAGGAATCGTTCCAAAAGGCACTGCGCGGCCTCGAAGTGGGTGTCGATGGGCTCAACGAGAAGACGCAGGACCGCGAAGTACTCGAGAAGGAACTGGGCGAGCCCGGTCCCGAGCGCATCTGGTACGTGGGCGATGCCTTCGCCATGGGCCTGAGCGTCGATGAGGTGTTTGCGCTGACCAAGATCGACCCCTGGTTCCTGGTGCAGATCGAGGAGATCGTGAAGATCGAACTCGAACTCGAAACCAAGTCGCTGGCCGACATCGACAAGGACACGCTGCTCGCGCTCAAGAAAAAGGGCTTCTCCGACCGGCGCCTGGCCAAGCAGCTCAAGACCACCGACACGGCCATTCGCGAGAAGCGCCGCGCCCTGGGCGTGCGCCCGGTCTACAAGCGCGTGGACACCTGCGCGGCCGAGTTCGCAACCAACACGGCCTACATGTACTCGACCTATGAAGACGAGTGCGAAGCCGACCCGACCGACAAGAAGAAGATCATGGTGCTCGGCGGCGGTCCCAACCGCATCGGCCAGGGTATCGAGTTCGACTACTGCTGCGTGCACGCCGCGCTCGCCATGCGCGAGGACGGCTACGAGACCATCATGGTCAACTGCAACCCCGAGACCGTGTCGACCGACTACGACACGTCCGACCGCCTGTACTTCGAGCCGCTCACGCTCGAAGACGTGCTGGAGATCGTCGACAAGGAAAAGCCGCTCGGCGTGATCGTGCAGTACGGCGGCCAGACGCCGCTCAAGCTCGCACTCGACCTCGAAGCCAACGGCGTGCCGATCATCGGCACCTCGCCCGACATGATCGATGCGGCCGAAGACCGCGAGCGCTTCCAGAAGCTGCTGCACGAACTCAAGCTGCTGCAACCGCCGAACGCCACCGCGCGCACCGAGCCCGAAGCGCTCGAAAAGGCAGCGGCACTGGGCTACCCGCTGGTGGTGCGCCCGAGCTACGTGCTTGGCGGCCGCGCGATGGAAATCGTGCACGAGCAACGCGACCTCGAGCGCTACATGCGCGAAGCGGTCAAGGTGAGCAACGACTCGCCGGTGCTGCTCGACCGCTTCCTGAACGATGCCGTCGAATGCGACGTCGATTGCCTGCGCGATGCCGAGGGCCAGACCCTGATCGGCGGCGTGATGGAGCACATCGAGCAAGCCGGCGTGCACTCGGGCGACTCCGCCTGCTCGCTGCCGCCCTACAGCCTGAGCGCCGAAACCATTGCAGAGCTCAAGCGCCAGAGCGCCGCCATGGCCGCCGCGCTCAACGTGGTGGGCCTGATGAACGTGCAGTTCGCCATCCAGCAGAAGGACGGCAAGGACGTCATCTACGTGCTCGAAGTGAACCCGCGTGCTTCGCGCACCGTGCCTTACGTGAGCAAGGCCACGGGCATCCAGCTCGCCAAGGTGGCGGCACGCTGCATGGCCGGCCAGTCGCTCAAGTCGCAGGGCGTGACCAAGGAAGTGACGCCGCCTTACTTCAGCGTGAAGGAAGCCGTGTTCCCGTTCGTCAAGTTCCCGGGCGTCGACACCATCCTCGGCCCCGAGATGAAGTCGACCGGCGAAGTGATGGGCGTAGGCAAGACCTTCGGCGAAGCGTTCGTGAAGTCGCAGCTGGGCGCGGGCACGCACCTGCCGAAGTCGGGCAAGGTCTTCATCTCGGTGAAGAACAACGACAAGGCACGTGCGGTGGAAGTGGCGCGCGGCCTGGTCAAGCTGGGCTTCGAGATCATCGCCACCAAGGGCACGGCCGCCGCCATCGGCGCCGCAGGCATCGAATGCGCGACGGTGAACAAGGTGACCGAAGGCCGCCCGCACATCGTGGACATGATCAAGAACAACGAGATCGCGCTGGTCATCAACACGGTGGAAGAGCGCCGCAACGCGATCAACGATTCGCGCCAGATCCGCACCTCGGCGCTGCTCGCGCGCGTGACCACCTTCACCACCATTTTTGGTGCCGAAGCCGCGGTCGAAGGCATGGGCTTCATGGACGAACTCGGTGTGATCTCGGTGCAGGAGATGCACGCGCAGCTGGCAGCCGCCTGAGCGTGGCCATGGAAACGCAGCTCGTCGAACTCGACCTCGCGGACTGGAACGCGGCCAAGCCCAACGAGGGATGGATCGCCGCACTGGAAGCGGGCAAGGTGCTGTACTTTCCGCGCCTGGGCTTCGAACTGCTGCCTGAAGAGCGCGCTCTGCTCACGCCGAGCCTGTTGTCGCCGGATGTGCGCAACATCAGCCTCGACGCCCACGGCAAGCTCAAGGGCGCCGTCGGCGACGAGGACGTGCAGCGCAAGGCAACGGCAATGGTGGGACGGTTTCGCGCGCAGGCGCAGCAACTCATCCACGGCCTGCTGCCGCACTACACGCCGGCGCTGCGGCTAGCGCCGACCAGCTACCGGCCGGCACAGGTCGAGACGCGCGTGCAGTCCTGGCGCGCCGACGACCGCCGGTTGCACGTCGATGCGTTTCCTTCGCGGCCCAACTACGGCGAGCGCATCCTTCGCGTGTTCACCAACGTGAACCCCGAAGGTGCACCGCGCGTGTGGCGCGTGGGCGAGCCGTTCGAAGACATTGCCAAGCGCTTCTTGCCGCGTGCCAAGCCTTATGTGCGCTGGCAGGCGAAGCTGCTGCAGGCGCTGCATGTGACCAAGTCGTTCCGCAGCGAGTACGACCACCTGATGCTGCAACTGCACGACGGCATGAAGTCAGACATGGCCTACCAGGAAAATTCGCCTCAGGAGAAGGCGGAATTTCCGCCGGGCTCGGTGTGGGTGTGTTTTTCCGACCAGACCTCGCACGCCGTCATGGCGGGCCAGTACATGCTCGAGCAGACCCTTCATCTGGCTGCGTCGAAGCAATACAATCCGGATTCGAGCCCGCTCGCCATCCTGAGCCGGCTGACCGGACGCACACTCGTCTGATCCTTTCCCCCAATCGACCGCCGAACGGCAGCGTTCGGCGGTTTCGCTTTATGGAGAACCAAACATGGCCACCATCCCAATTACCAAGCGCGGTGCCGAGAAGCTGCGCGCCGAGCTGCATCAGCTCAAGACCGTGGACCGCCCCTGGGTCATCAATGCGATCTCCGAAGCCCGCGCACAGGGCGACCTGAGCGAGAACGCCGAGTACGAAGTCGCCAAGGACCGCCAGGGCTTCATCGAAGGCCGCATCCAGGAAGTCGAAGGCAAGCTGTCGGCCGCGCAGATCATCGATCCGGCCGAACTGGACGCCGGCGGCAAGGTGGTATTCGGTTCCACGGTGGAACTCGAGGAAGAAGAAACCGGCGAAGCAGTCAAGTACCAGATCGTCGGCGAGGACGAAGCCGACCTGAAGCTCGGACTCATCAATATCTCCAGCCCGATCGCGCGTGCACTCATCGGCAAGGAAGAGGGCGACGTCGCTGAAGTGCAGGCCCCCGGCGGCCTGAAGCGCTACGAGATCGTGGCGGTTCGCTACATCTGATTTGCGCCCGATGAAAGACCGTCTCGCGCTGTTGCTGGCCGCCTTCTGGTGGGGCAGCCTCACGACGATCGGTTTTCTGGTCGTGCCGATGCTTTTCGCGCGGCTCGGCAATCCCGCCGTGGCGGGCAATTTTGCAGGGCAGCTGTTCGAAGCGCAGAGCTGGATCGCCATCGGCTGTGGCCTGCTGCTGCTGGTTCATTTCAGGACGAAGATGGACGACCGTATCGACAACGCCTCGATGACGGCCATCTTCCTCATACTGGGTGCTTTGCTGCTGGCGCTGCTCCAGCAATATGCGGTGGCGCCCCGCATTCTTGCGCGCGACAACCTCAAGCTCTGGCACGCCGTGGGAAGCGGCATGTACCTGGTTCAGTGGCTGTGCGCGGGTGCGCTGCTGTGGCGCATGGGCGCTGCCAAGGTTCCCGCGGCAAGCTGAGGATCGGCGACGGGACTGCTGCCGTCCCGGTCCGCATCCGTTCAGCTCATTCCTTCCAGAACTTCGCGATCCAGTTCGCCCGCCGGATGTACCGGAAAGCCCGGTTGCGCCGGCCGGCGAGCGCATCTGGCGGGTTGCATTCGCCGTGGAACACCATGATGCGAGCGCCTTCGGGCACGAAAGGCTCTTCCCAGTAGTTGGCCGGCCACATGGGAATGCCGTGGTACTTGAAGCTCGGGCACCAGGCGGTGGGCCAATAGCCCAGCTTGCCCTGCTTGTGCATCATGGCGGACAGGTAGGTCTGCTCGTTGCGGTACTCGGCCTGGACCTTGTCCATGTTCTCGCGAAAGTACGCCAGCACGTCGGCGTGGGCACCCAGCTCGAAGCGGTAGACCGATGAGTTCCCGGTGATCCGCTGGCGCCGCCAGGGACGCGCGTAGTCGTGAATGATCAGGAACTCGCCCGGGTGCTCGAAGAATGCATCGAGGCTGCCGACGACCACTACGTCCACGTCCAGGAAGAGGGCGGTGCCGCGCAGGCCGTGCAGGTCCTTTTCGAAGGTGGTGAGCTTCTTCCACGCGCCGTCGCGCTGGCCGGGCGCCAGCTTCAGGTTGAGTGGGGGAATCGGCAGGCACGTCACCTCGGGTCGAATGCCGGTGCCGTCGTCCGTCAGGCACACGAACTTGAAATCGCCGCTCAGATTGCGGCGCACCATGGCATAGAGGCGGTTGACGTATTCGGGTCCGTATTTCGTGCCCCACTTCATGCAGAGGATATGGCGCTGGGCGCCTTGCGCTGGCACCAAGTTCAGTCTGCCTGGTTACGCTTCTTGGCCGAAAGCGGCCGCTTTGCCTTGGCGCGCTTGATGGTGCCGCCAGGGGTGAGCCGCTGGTTGCCGAGCACGCGCAGGGTCTTGATTTCGGGGCGCTGGCCGCCGCGCTTGCTGTACTTCAGCACCTTGATGTCGCGTGGGCCGGGCATGCGGTCTTCGTCGACCACGCGCTCCTTCTCGGGCTTGGGGCGCCACAGCACCAGCAGCTTGCCGATGTGCTGGATGGGCGCTGCGTCGAGTTCTTCGGCCAGTTCCTGCAGCATGGCGTCGCGCGCCAGGCGGTCATCGGAAAAGACGCGGATCTTGATCAGGCCGTGGGCCTTGAGTGCCGCATCGGCCTCTTTTTTAACGGCAGGGGTCAGCCCGTCTCCACCGACCATGACGATCGGATCCAGGTGGTGAGCTTCGGCGCGGTGCACCTTGCGCTCGGCAGGGGTAAGTTGAATGGCGGGCATCCCCGTATTATCGAGGGTAGAAAGCAACCTCTCGAAACGCCGGGCCGCTTCCGAGCGAATACCGCAGCGCGAAGCACGGGAGGCCACCCATGAGCACCAAGGCAAAAAGCAAAAAAGTCAACAAGGCGTGGCTGCACGACCACATCAACGATCCGTACGTGAAGCTGGCCACGCGGGAGGGGTACCGCGCACGTGCCGCCTACAAGCTCAAGGAAATCGACGAGTCGCTGGGGCTGGTCAAGCCGGGCCAGCTTGTGGTCGACCTGGGTTCCACACCCGGCGCCTGGAGCCAGTACCTGAGGCGGCGCATGTCGCCGGACGGCGCCGCGGCCGGGGAATTGAACGGCACCATCATTGCGCTGGACATTCTGCCGATGGAGCCCATCGAGGGCGTGACCTTCCTGCAAGGCGATTTCCGAGAGGCGGAGCTGCTGGAGCAGGTGTTGGGAGTGCTGGCGGGCCGCAAGGCCGACCTGGTGGTGTCGGACATGGCACCCAATCTCTCGGGCATTCATTCGGCCGATGCCGCCCGGGTTGCGCACCTGATCGAGCTTGCAATCGACTTCGCGCAGCACCACCTGAAGCCTGAGGGGGCGCTGGTCGCCAAGCTCTTCCACGGAAGCGGCTACGACGAGCTGGTGAAGCTGTTCAAGGCGAACTTTCGCACCGTGAAGCCCTTCAAACCCAAGGCCTCGCGCGACAAATCGTCTGAAACCTTTTTGGTCGGCATGGGTCTGAAGGCCCAGGAAACGCTTTGATACCTTGACGCTACAACCTCTTGAACGGGCCGCCAAAGGGTGTCAATGGGGCGCAAACCCTTCCGAGGCTATGGCTGCATTAGGGAAATGCCGGCTTTTCGTAGCTTGAAAAGCCTAAAATGGGGCGCAATTGCGTACCCACAGCGCGTTCTTTTCACAATCTTGTCACGCGCTTTCGACTGGAGCTTCGTTTGAACAATCAGTGGTTTTCCAAAGTTGCCGTATGGCTCGTCATTGCCATGGTGTTGTTCACTGTGTTCAAGCAGTTCGACACCCGCGGCGGCGTCGGCTCGGGGACGGTGAGTTATTCGGAATTCCTGGATCAGGTCCGAAACAATCAGATCAAGAGCGCCGTCATTCCTGAAGGCGCAGGCGGCGGAGAAATCATCGCCGTCACCAACGACGATCGCAAGATCCGCACGACCGCCACGGTGCTCGACCGCGGCCTGGTGGGCGATCTGATCGACCACAACGTCAAGTTCGACGTCAAGCCGCGCGAAGAGGGCTCGCTCCTCATGACGCTCCTGGTGAGCTGGGGCCCGATGCTGCTCCTGATCGGCGTCTGGATCTACTTCATGCGCCAGATGCAGGGCGGCGGCAAGGGCGGGGCGTTCAGCTTCGGCAAGAGCAAGGCCCGCATGATGGACGAGAACAACAACACGGTCACTTTTGCCGACGTCGCAGGTTGCGACGAGGCCAAGGAAGAAGTCCGTGAAGTGGTCGACTTCCTCAAGGACCCGCAACGCTTCCAGAAGCTCGGCGGCCGCATTCCGCGCGGCCTGCTGCTGGTCGGCCCTCCGGGTACCGGCAAGACCTTGCTCGCCAAGTCGATCGCCGGCGAAGCCAAGGTGCCGTTCTTCTCGATCTCGGGCTCCGACTTCGTTGAAATGTTCGTCGGCGTGGGCGCGGCCCGCGTGCGCGATATGTTCGAAAACGCCAAGAAGAACGCCCCTTGCATCATCTTCATCGACGAAATCGATGCGGTGGGCCGTCAGCGTGGTGCCGGCCTGGGTGGCGGCAACGACGAGCGCGAACAAACCCTGAACCAGATGCTGGTCGAGATGGACGGTTTCGAAACCAATCTCGGCGTGATCGTGGTGGCTGCAACCAACCGCCCCGACATCCTGGACGCCGCACTGCTGCGCCCCGGCCGTTTCGACCGCCAGGTGTACGTCACGCTGCCCGACATCCGCGGCCGCGAGCAGATCCTCGGCGTGCACATGCGCAAGGTGCCGCTCGGCCAGGACGTGAACCCGAGCGTGATTGCGCGCGGCACGCCCGGCATGTCCGGTGCCGACCTGGCCAACCTTTGCAACGAAGCCGCCCTGATGGCTGCACGCCGCAATGCGCGCGTGGTCGAAATGCAGGACTTCGAGAAGGCCAAGGACAAGATCTTCATGGGCCCCGAGCGCAAGAGCATGGTCATGCCCGAAGAAGAGCGCCGCAACACGGCCTATCACGAGGCCGGCCACGCCCTCATCGGCAAGCTGCTGCCCAAGTGCGACCCGGTCCACAAGGTCACCATCATTCCGCGCGGCCGCGCCCTTGGCGTGACCATGAGCCTGCCGGCGCAAGATCGCTACAGCTATGACCGCGAATACATGCTGAACCAGATCAGCATGCTTTTCGGCGGCCGGATCGCCGAAGAAGTGTTCATGCACCAGATGACCACCGGCGCTAGCAACGACTTCGAGCGCGCGACGTCCATTGCCCGCGACATGGTCACCCGCTACGGCATGACCGACGCGCTCGGCCCGATGGTCTATGCCGAGAACGAAGGTGAAGTGTTCCTGGGCCGCTCGGTCACCAAGACCACGAACATGAGCGAACAGACCATGGAAAAGGTCGATGGCGAAGTCCGCCGCATCATCGACGAGCAGTACGCCCTGGCGCGCCGCCTCATCGAGGAAAACAGCGACAAGATGCACGCCATGGCCAAGGCCCTGCTCGAGTGGGAAACCATCGACAGCGAACAGCTCGACGACATCATGGCCGGCCGCGCACCGCGTCCGCCAAAGGACTGGACCCCGCGCATTCCGCCCTCGGGCAGCGGCGGCAGCGGCGGTACGCCGGCTGTCAATCCGGATCCGGCACCGACAGCTGCCTGAAGTGCATCCGGCTTCACACAACAACGGGGCCCTTGGCCCCGTTTTTCATAGCGAAGGTGCCCCATGACGGCAGCTTCGTCGACCTGGCAGACCGCACGATTCGCCATCGATCTTGCGCAACCGCGCGTGATGGGCATCGTCAACGTCACCCCCGATTCGTTTTCAGACGGAGGGGCGCATGCCTCCACCTCGGCCGCGCTGCAGCATTGCGAGCAGTTGCTGAAGGAGGGCGCCGACATCCTCGATATCGGCGGCGAGTCGACCCGGCCCGGCAGCCCGGCCGTGCCGCTCGATGCCGAACTGGCGCGCGTGCTGCCGGTGGTGCGCGAGGCGGTCAAGCTGGGCGTGCCGCTGTCTGTGGACACCTACAAGCCCGAAGTCATGCGCGCGGTGCTCGATCTGGGCGCCGACATCGTCAACGACGTCTGGGCCCTGCGGCAGCCCGGTGCGAGAGAAGCCGTGGCTGCGCATCCTTCGTGCGGCGTTTGCCTGATGCACATGCACCGGGACCCGCAAACCATGCAGACCGCGCCCATGCAGGGCGACGTGCTCTCCCAGGTGCTGTCGTTCTGGGCCGAGCAGGTGGCGCAGCTTCGTTTGCTGAACGTCGATCCGTCGCGAATCACCCTGGATCCCGGCATCGGTTTCGGCAAGACGGTGGCGCAGAATTTTTCCTTGCTGGCACGCCAGCGTGAACTTCTCGACGCCGGCTATCCGCTGCTCTTGGGCTGGTCTCGCAAATCTTCAGTCGGCACGGTCAGCGGCATTCCGGCTGCGGCCGAACGCCTGGTGCCCAGCGTGACGGCGGCAATGCTCGCGGTCGACCGCGGTGCGGCCATCGTGCGGGTGCACGACGTGCGCGACACCGTGGCCGCACTCGCGGTGTGGCGAGCCATGAAGGCCGAAGAACCGCATTCCGGCCCGAGAGCTTCAAACGATCAACAACTAGAACAAGCACAAACTCCATGACCCGCAAATACTTTGGCACCGACGGCATCCGCGGCACGGTTGGCCAGTCGCCCATCACACCCGATTTCGTCTTGCGCCTTGCGCATGCGGTGGGCCGCGTGCTCAAGAAGAGCCAGTCGCGCCCCACGGTGCTGATCGGCAAGGACACGCGCATTTCGGGCTACATGCTCGAATCCGCGCTGGAGTCGGGCTTCAATTCCGCCGGCGTCGACGTGGTGCTGCTCGGCCCGCTGCCCACGCCGGGCGTGGCCTACCTCACGCGCGCGCAGCGCGCGAGCCTGGGCGTGGTGATCAGCGCAAGCCACAACGCCTATCCGGACAACGGCATCAAGTTTTTCAACGCCCACGGCAGCAAGCTCGACGATGAATGGGAGCTCGCGGTGGAGGCCGCGCTCGAAGAGGCGCCCGTGTGGGCAACCTCCGCCGAACTCGGCAAGGCGCGCCGCCTGAACGACGCGCCCGGTCGCTATATCGAGTTCTGCAAGAGCACCTTCGCCAACGACCTGACGCTGCGCGACATGAAGCTCGTGATCGATGCGGCGCACGGCGCGGCCTACCAGGTGGCACCGAATGTGTTTCATGAGCTGGGGGCGGAGGTCACCAGCATCGGCTGCGCACCGGACGGGCTCAACATCAACAAGGGCTTTGGCGCAACCCATCCGGCCGCTCTGGTGGAGGCCGTGACGTCACAAAAAGCCGACTACGGCATTGCACTCGACGGCGACGCCGACCGCCTGCAGCTCGTCGATGCGAGCGGACGTCTTTTCAACGGCGACGAATTGCTCTACCTCATGGTGGCCGAGCGCATTGCGCGCGGGGAAAAGCCGGTCGGCGTGGTCGGCACCCTCATGACCAACAAGGCTGTCGAGATGGCACTGCGCAACCAGGGCATCGAGTTCGTGCGCGCCAAGGTGGGCGACCGGTACGTGCTCGAAGAGCTCGATAAACGCGGCTGGCTGCTCGGCGGAGAAGGCTCCGGCCACCTGCTGGCGCTCGACCGCCATACCACCGGTGACGGCATCGTGAGTGCGCTTCAGGTGCTGCAAGCCTGCGTGCGCAGCGGCAAGACGGTGGCACAGCTGTTGGCCGACATCACGCTGTTTCCCCAGACCCTCATCAACGTTCGCCTCACACCGGGGCAGGACTGGAAGAGCAACAAGGCGCTGGCCAGTGAAACGCAGCGTATCGAGGCCGAGCTCGGCGACGGCGGCCGCGTGCTGATTCGTGCGAGCGGCACCGAGCCGCTGGTGCGCGTGATGGTCGAGGCACGCGACGCAAAGCAGGCCGAGTCTTGCGCCAAGCGCCTTGCCGCGACCCTTGAGTCCGCACAATGACGTCGATGATCGAAGTCGTTCTGGCGGACTACGGCAATGCCGCGCATTCGGCCGCGCTGGTCGATCTGCTCGACAGCTATGCGCAAGACCCTGCCGGCGGCGGCACGCCGCTCGAAGCCGAGGTGCGCGCCGGCCTGCCTGCTGCGCTGGCGGCGCGGGCGCAGGCCTTCAGCGTGCTGGCTTACGACGGTTCGCAGCCCATCGGGCTCATCAACTGCATCGAAGGTTTTTCGACCTTCGCCTGCAAGCCGCTGGTCAATGTGCACGACGTGGTTGTGCTGGCCAGCCATCGCGGCCGGCGGGTGGCGCAGCGCATGTTCGAACGCGTGGAGCAAGAGGCCCGTGCGCGCGGTGCCTGCAAGCTCACACTGGAAGTGCTCTCGGGCAATGCGCCGGCCCTGCGCAGCTACGAGCGCGAGGGGTTTGCCGGCTACCAACTCGACCCGGCATTCGGGCACGCGGTGTTCTTGCAGAAGAAGCTCTGAAAAAGAAAAAGGGCCGTGGCGCGCTTGGCGCCGTCGGCCCTTACCCCAACCCTCTCTGGAGGGAGAGGGGGCAATGCAGATCAGAAGCGCGTGACGGGTGCTTCGGCTTCGGTCTTGCTGGGCGCGTACTTGCCCAGCTCCCATTTCGCGATCGCATTGCGGTGCACTTCGTCCGGGCCGTCCGCAAAGCGCAGCGTGCGCGCACCGGCATAGGCGTAGGCCAGCGGAAAGTCGTCGCACATGCCGCCGCCGCCATGCACTTGCATGGCCCAGTCGATCACCTGGCAAGCCATGCTCGGCGCTACCACCTTGATCATCGCGATTTCGTTCTTTGCAACCTTGTTGCCGGCCACGTCCATCAACCAGGCGGCCTTGAGCGTGAGCAGGCGAGCCATGTCGATCTTGCAGCGTGCCTCGGCAATGCGCTCTTGCGTCACGGTCTGCGAAGCGACCGTCTTGCCGAAGGCCACGCGCGACGAGGCGCGCTTGCACATCAGCTCGAGCGCGCGCTCTGCCAGGCCGATCAACCGCATGCAATGGTGAATGCGTCCCGGGCCCAGGCGGCCTTGGGCAATTTCGAAGCCGCGGCCTTCGCCGAGCAGGATGTTGTCGACGGGCACGCGCACGTTCTCGAAGTACATCTCGACGTGGCCGTGCGGCGCATCGTCGTAGCCCATGACGTTGAGCGGGCGCACGATGCGAATGCCCTTGGCGTCGGCCGGCACGATCACCATGCTCTGCTGCGAATGCCGCGGCGCATCGGGGTCGCTCTTGCCCATGGTGATGAAGACGGCGCAGCGTGGATCGGCGGCGCCTGAAATCCACCACTTGTGGCCGTTGATCACGTACTCGTCGCCCTGGCGCTCGATGCGGGTCGAGATGTTGGTGGCATCGCTGGACGCAACGTCGGGTTCGGTCATGGCAAAAGCCGAGCGGATCTCGCCTTCGAGCAGCGGCTTGAGCCAGCGCGCCTTGATGGCCTCCGAGCCGTAGCGGGCAATGGTTTCCATGTTGCCGGTGTCCGGCGCCGAGCAGTTGAAGGCTTCCGAAGCCCATTGCACGCGGCCCATGATCTCGGCAAGCGGTGCATATTCCTGGTTGGTGAGGCCCGCGCCTTCGTATCCCGAGGCGGAGGCGCTGTCGACCGGCAGGAACAGGTTCCACAGCCCCTGCGCCTTGGCCTTCTCTTTCACCTTCTCGACGGTCTTGAGCGCCGTCCAGCGCTTGCCCGCAGCCGTGTTGGCGGCCAGCTCGGCTGCGTAGGCGGCTTCGGCCGGGTAGATGTGCTCGTCCATGAACGCGGTGACGCGTTTCTGCAATTCCTTGGTCTTGGCCGAATATTCGAAATCCATGCTGTCTCCTGGTGGGGTTTTGGGGGCTGGTTACGCCTTTTGGGCAAACTGCCAGGCCATCTCGGCCATCGGTCGCGCACCGCGGGCGGAGGCCACGGCTTGTTCGCTCGACGCGGTACCGGCCTCGACCCGCTTGGCAATGCCTTGCAGGATCGCGGCCATGCGGAACAGGTTGTAGGCCTGGTAGAAGTTCCAGTCGGGCGCCAGCGCCTCGGGCGTGCTGATGCGGGTGCGCTCGCAGTAGCGGCGGATGTATTCGCTTTCGGTGGGAATGCCCAGCGCCGCGACATCCACCCCGCCGATGCCGCGGCCGGTGGTGGGAGGCATGTGCCAGGACATGCAGTGGTAGCTGAAGTCCGCCAGCGGATGGCCCAGCGTGGAGAGCTCCCAGTCGAGCACCGCGATGATCCGCGGCTCCGTGGCGTGGAACATCACGTTGTCGAGTCGGTAGTCGCCATGCACGATCGAGACCTTGCTCTCGTCGCGCGCGCTCGCCGGCATGTGAGCGGGGAGCCAGTCGATCAGGCGCTCCATGGCATCGATCGGCTGCGACAGTTCGCCCGCGCCGTCGGCCGAGGCCTTGTACTGCTTGCTCCAGCGGCCGATCTGGCGCTCGAAGTAGTTGCCGGGCTTGCCGTAGTCGGCAAGGCCGCGCTCGGCAAACTTCACGGTATGCAGCGCCGCAATGACGCGGTTCATCTCGTCGTAGTAGGCCGCGCGCTCGGTGTTGGTGAAACCGGGCAGCGACTGGTCCCACAGCACGCGCCCCTGCATGAACTCCATGACGTAGAAAGCGCGGCCGATGACGGATTCGTCCTCGCACAGGCAGTGCATGCGCGGCACGGGCACGTCGGTGCCGGCAAGACCGCTCATGACCTTGAACTCGCGCTCCACCGCATGGGCCGACGGCAGCAGCTTGGCAACGGGTCCGGGCTTTGCGCGCATCACGTAGCTCTGCGTCGGCGTCACCAGCTTATAGGTCGGGTTCGACTGCCCGCCCTTGAACATTTCGACCGTGAGCGGGCCCTTGAAGCCGTCGAGGTTCTTCGTGAGCCAGGCTGCAAGCACTTCGATGTCGAAGGCATGCTGCTGCGAAACGGCGCGGGTGCCGATGAAGTTCGAGAAGTCCTGGCTCATGTCTCTGTCTCTTTTTCGTTTTCTCAGCTCTCAGCTTCGGAGACGCGCATCAAGGCTGCGCGGTCCAGCACGACCAGCCCGCCCGGCTCGATGCGGATGGTGCCCTCGCGCTCCATGGTCTTGAGCTCCTGGTTGACCCGCTGGCGCGACGCGCCGAGCAACTGCGCGAGTTCTTCCTGCGCCAATTGCAGGCCGATGCGCGTCTGGCTGCCGTCTTCCAGGTTGGGCACGCCGTAGCTGCGCACCAGGTGAATGAGCTGCTTGGCTAGGCGTGCGCGCAAGGGCAGGGTGTTGAGGTCTTCCACCAGCCCGAACAGCGTGCGGATGCGGCGCGCCTGCAGCCGCATCAATGCTTCGTACAGCTCCACGTGCGTGGCCAGGATCTTCTGGAAATCGGCCCGCGCCACGCAGAGCACCGTGGTGTCGCCATGCGCATAAGCGTCGTGCGTGCGCCGGTCCCCGTCGAACATCGCCACGTCGCCGAACCAGATGCCCGGCTCCACGTAGGTCAGCGTCACCTGCTTGCCCGAGACGGCCGTCGAGCTCACTCGCACCGCGCCCTTGGCACAGGCAATCCAGTGATCGGGCGGATCGCCGCGGGCGGCAATCAGGTCGCCGTCCTTGTAGCGTTTGACAAAAGCACATCGAAGAATGTCGTGCCGTAGCGATGGAGAGAGAGAAGAAAACCAGCGACCACTGTTGATCGCTTCACGTTCTTCGATGGTAAGAATGGGGTCGTCCATTGGTCTGTCCTGTCGGCGACTGAAAGGCTGAAGGGTGTCACGGGAGTGACGTCGTGCCGCTATTCGTACTGCGGCGGCTTCTTCTCAAGAAACGCGGCAATGCCTATGCCTGCATTCGGGTGGTGAAGGTTGCGAACGAAGTGGTCGCGCTCCTGCGACAGCTGCGACGCGAAGGTGGCGCCGCGCGCCTCGCTGAGCAGCTCCTTGATGCTGGCCAACGAATTGGGTGCGCGAGCGTTGAGCTTGGCCGCAAGCGCCAACGCGCTTGCGAGCGCCTGGCCGTTTTCGCTCAGCTCGTTGACCAGACCGAGCGCATGCAGCCGCGGCGCGCCGATGCGCTCGCCAGCCATCAGCCATTCGCTGGCCAGCTGGCGCGGCAACGCTTGGCCCAGGTGCCAG
Source organism: Variovorax paradoxus (assembly GCF_009755665.1). NCBI lineage: Bacteria > Pseudomonadati > Pseudomonadota > Betaproteobacteria > Burkholderiales > Comamonadaceae > Variovorax > Variovorax paradoxus. The sequence continues at coordinate 3,196,465 of NZ_CP046622.1, read as the reverse complement.
CTCAGGCCGCCGTCGGGCGAGAGCGCCACATTGCTGTACGACGCCGCAAAAATCGCGTCGCGTGCAGCCACCACGAAGTCGCAGGCCAGTGCCAGCGAAAAGCCCGCGCCTGCCGCCGCGCCTTCGACCGCTGCAATGATCGGCTTGGGAAAGGTGCGGATGGAGTCGATCCAGTTGTGCAGGCCTTCGATGCTTTCGGCCTGCACCGAGGGGTCGCGCTGGCGGTTGTCGGACAGCCGCTGCAGCGAGCCGCCAGCGCAGAACCACGCGCCTTCGCCCACGATGACGACGCTGCGGATCTCGTCGCTGCTCTCGGCGCCGTTGAGCGCCTCGATGCCTGCGGCGTAGATCTCGGGGCCCAGCGCATTGCGTTGGGTCGGGTTGGCGATGGTCAGCACCATGGTGCGTCCTTCGCTGGTGCTCTTGAGTTCGGCGGTCATCGGTGTCGTGCTTTCCTGGCTTGGCGTTCGTTCATTCTTCTTCGTGCAGCAGGCTCAGGCCTAGCGCACCGCGACGGCGCAGCCACGGGCTTGGGCGATAGCGCGGATCGCCGTAGACGGTCTGCAGGTTGAACAGCACCTCGAGCATGTTGGTCGGCCCGTACACGTTGCCCATGGCCAGCGGGCCACGCGGATAGCCCAGGCCCAGCTGCACGGCGGTTTCAAGATCGGCCGGCGAGCACACCCGCTGCTGGCACATGTCGGAAGCAATGTTCACGATGGTGCCGATCACGCGCTGCGTGACGAAGCCGCCGCTGTCGCGGATCACGCTCACCGCCTTGCCGTCGCGCGCGAAGAGTGCATGCGCCGCATCGCGGATGTCTCGCCGCGTGGCCGGATTGGTGGCGAGCACGCGGCGCTTGGTGGCGGCATCGTCGATCAGCATGTCGATGCCGACGGTGCGCGTGGCGTCCAGGCGCTCGACCGCGGCCACGGTGGTCACGTCGAAGCCGAGCGGCGCCACCAGGATGAGCGAAGCAGGCGCGGCGGTGGCACCGCTGTCGATCTGGGCTCCCAGGGCATTCACCAGCCGCAGCAGCTCGGCGCGGCGCGCGGCACGCGGCGAAACCCACACCGAAGGCAGCGCCGCCACGGTCGGCGGCGCGGCTTCGGCGGGCTGCTGCATCACACCGTCGTTGTAGTTGTAGAAACCTTCGTTGGTCTTGCGGCCGAGCACGCCGGCAGCCAGCCGCTGCGCCGTGATCACGCTGGGGCGGAAGCGCGGCTCTTCGTAGTACTGGCGATAGATCGACTCCATCACCGGATGCGACACGTCGAGCGCCGTCAGGTCCATCAGCTCGAATGGGCCGAGGCGAAAGCCGGCCTGGTCTTTCAGGATGCGGTCGATGGTGGCGAAATCGGTCACGCCTTCGCCCACGATGCGCAGCGCTTCCGTGCCGTAGCCGCGGCCGGCGTGGTTGACGATAAAACCGGGGGTGTCTTGCGCCTGCACGGCGCTGTGGCCCATCTGCACCGCATAGCCCGCCAGCTGCTTGCAGACCTCGGCGGACGTCTTGAAGCCCGCCACCACCTCGACCACCTTCATCAGCGGCACCGGGTTGAAAAAGTGAAAGCCCGCCACGCGCTCCGGGTGCTTGAGCCCGGCCGCAATGGCCGTGACTGAAAGCGACGAGGTGTTGGTGGCGAGCGTGGCCGCAGGTGCGACAACCGATTCGAGCTCACGGAACAGCGAGCGCTTGACCTCGATGTCTTCGACCACCGCTTCGATCACGAGGTCGCATGCGGCCAGGGCCGCCACCGAATCGACCGCCTTGACGCGGGCGATTTGCGCATCGCGTGCCGCGGCGTCGATCTTGCCCTTCTCGTGCAGCTTGTTCCATTGCGCCGCGAGGGCTTCGCGCCCGCGTTCCGCAGCGCCTTCAAAACTGTCGAGCAGCAGCACTTCGCTGCCCGCTTGCGCTGCAATCTGGGCGATGCCTCGGCCCATGGCGCCGGCGCCGACGACGCCGATCCGGGTGTAGTTCACTGTCATTGGAAGAAGATTTTCGCTGGTTGAGGTGTATCCGGGCCTGATGGCAGGCGTGGGCGCGGAGCGTGCACAGCCTTCGATTTTGCAGCCACCGGGCGCAGCGGCTTCCCGGGTTTTACGCGAGGCCCGGCTTTCAGGCCGCGCGGCGGCTGCGATCGATGGCCACGCTCAGGCCGATGGCCAACAGCAGCAGGGCAAGGCCGACCCAGTTCATCCAGGCCACCGCTTCGTTGGCGAGCAGCCATCCGCCCAGCCCGGCACCGACTGCCTGGCCGATGTAGATGCCCGAGCTGTTGAGCGCGACGGAGCCCGGCGCAAGAGCGGGCGCCAGGCCCACCAGCCGCGCCTGCTGCGCCGAGTTGGTCGCAAAGCACCCCAGGCCCCACGGCACGAGAACGGCCGCCAGCCAGGGAAGCGTGCCGGCCCACGGCCAGAGAAAGAGACTGAGCGCGATCAGCGAACTCGTCAGCAGCACCATGCGGCCCGCACCCACCCGGTCGATGAAGCGGCTCACCAGCATGTTGCCCAGCAGCCCGAAAACGCCGAACAGGGCCCACATCAGGCTCAGCGTGGTGGGGTCGGCACCGAAATCCTGCTTGAGGATGGGGCCGAAATAGCTGAACAGGACGAACTGCCCGGCACCCTGCAACGCCGTGACCGAAACAATGCCCATCAGCACCGGGCTGCGGAGCACGCGCGACCATGCAGCCGCTGTGAGCGCCGCCGGGCGAATGCCGCGCGGAAGCGTCAGCCAGATCGACACCGCGCTGACGATGCTGAGCACTGCGACGGCCGTGAAAGCCATGCGCCAGCCCAGGTGGCCGCCGATCAGTGCGCCGAGTGGCAGGCCCAGCACCGAGGCCATCGACCAGCCAAGAAAGACGAAGGTCACGGCGCGCCCGCGCTGCTCCGGCGGCACCAGCATGCCCGCGCAGGCCGCGGCCTGCGGCGTGAAGATGGCCGGTGCCACCACGGTGAGCATGCGCACCGGCAGCAGGGCGCCGAAACTCGGCATCAAAGCCGCAACGACGTGCCCGGCGGCATACCAGACGAGGGTGAGGGCGAGCAGTTGGCGTCTGTCCCAGCCCGCGACCACCGCCGCCAGAAGCGGTGCGCCAAGGCACATCACCACCGCGGCAACCGTGATCAGCTGGCCCGCGGTAGCAACGGTAACCGCCAGTGACGTGCTGATTTCATTGAGTGTGCCGGGCACCACCATCACGCCCGTGCCGATCACGAAATTGCCGGCCAGCAGCGCCCAGAGCGCGCCCCGGGGCGCGGGCCGGCTCACTGGAGGCCCTTCGCCTTCGGCTGCGGTGTTCGCCTTGGGGCGGCCCGGCGGCTCATGAAATCACCGGCGAACCTGCAGCGCGCCCGGATTCACGATGTTGGTGGGGTTGCCCTTGATGAAGCTCACCACGTTGTCGAAAGCCTGCCCGAAATAGCTCTCGTAGCTGTCTTGCTCCACGTAGCCGATATGCGGCGTGCAGATGCAGTTTTCGAGGCGCAAGAGCGCGTGGCCCTGCAGCGGCGGCTCGCTCTCGAACACGTCGACCGCCGCCAGTCCCGGTCGGCCGCGATTGAGCGCCGCCAGCAGGGCATCGGGCTCGACCAGCTCCGCGCGCGAGGTGTTGACGAAGAGCGCCGTCGGCTTCATGCGCGAAAGGTCTTCGAGCGTGACCAGGCCCATGGTTTCTTCGTTGAGCCGCAGGTGTACCGACAGCACATCGGCCGCGGCAAAGAACTCGTGCCGGTTCTGCGCCACCTGGAAGCCGTCGGACCTGGCCTTGGCACAGCTTGCCTCGCGGCCCCAGATGACGACCTGCATGCCGAAGGCTTGGCCGTAGCGAGCCACCAGTTGGCCGATGCGGCCGTAGCCCCAGATGCAGAGCGTCTTGCCCTTGAGCACCGAGCCCAACCCGAAGTTGGGCGGCATCGAAGCCGACTTGAGCCCCGATTGCTGCCAGGCGCCATGCTTGAGGTTGCTGATGTACTGCGGCAAGCGCCGCATGGCCGCCATGATCAGCGCCCAGGTGAGTTCGGCGGGCGCCTGGGGAGAGCCGGTGCCCTCGGCCACCGCCACGCCCCTCTCGGTACAGGCTGTGACGTCGATATGGTTGCCCACGCGCCCTGTCTGCGAAATGAGCTTGAGCTTCGGCAGCTTCTCGATCAGCTGGCGCGAGATATGGGTGCGCTCGCGGATCAGCACGATCACGTCGGCGTCTTTCAGCCGGATTGACAGTTGACCAATGCCCTTGACCGTGTTGGTGTAGACCTTGGCCGCGTACGCGTCCAGCTTGGTGGCGCAGCGCAGCTTGCGTACGGCGTCCTGGTAATCGTCGAGGATCACAATGTTCATGGCGTGCCATTGTGCCTCGCAGCATTGGCATGACGCGCGTGTGAACGTTTGGATACCCGCCCCGGGCAGTGGTCACCGGGGGTTGCATGCCCTCAATGCAGGCGTGTGGAGCCCGGCGCGGTGCTGACGGCTTCCATGGCCTCGAGTGCCGCCAGCCGGTCGAGTTCGGCGCAAACGTCGGCCATGCGGCCGGAAATCACCATGCGGTTGGTGCTGCGTTTTTCGCCCTGCAGGCCGTCCACCACGCGAATGACGCGCAGGGGCCGTGCGGGCGCGGGTGCTGCATCAGCAGAGGCCGCCGGACCATGGGCCCGGGCCGTGCATGAGGGCCGGACCGCGACGTAGCGCAAGCCTGCGGAAGCACTGCCGCTGTCGCGGCGGCGCGGGCGGCGTGCCGGCAGCAGCCGGCTTGCGAGCGATTGCAGCGGCATCCACAAATCAACGATGGCGAGGAGGGCGATTCCCATGTGAACTCCAAAAAAGTCTGAGGTTGAACACAGGCAGGATTTCTTTGATCGGGCGCAACAGGGTGATGGCGACTTCGCGCCATACGCCCGCCACCTGTGGCGACCGGATGGGGTGCTGCTTTCGCGGCAGGCCGCGGGGCCTACATCAGCATGGTGTTGCGAATGAGGCCGACGGCCAGGCCTTCGATTTCGAACGGCTCGCCGGGCTGAACCACGATGGTCGGGTAGTCGGGGTTTTCGGCGTGCAGCTCGATGACCTGCTTGTTGCGCTTGAGGCGCTTGACCGTGACTTCGTCGCCGAGGCGGGCCACCACGATCTGGCCGTTGCGGGCTTCCTTGGTGGCTTGCACCGCCAGCAGGTCGCCGTCCATGATGCCGGCGTCGCGCATGGACATGCCGCGCACCTTCAGCAGGTAGTCGGGCTGGCGCTGGAACAGCGTGTTCTCGACGTAGTAGGTCTGGTCGACATGTTCTTGCGCGAGGATGGGTGAACCCGCCGCAACACGGCCGATGAGAGGCAGTGCCAACTGCGCCATGCCGGGCAGCGAGAGAGAGAACTGGCTGCCTTCGCGATGGCGCGACTCGTTGAGCGAGCGCAGCGCATCGCCCTTGAGCCGGATGCCGCGCGAGGTGCCGCTGACGAGTTCGATCACACCCTTGCGGGCAAGCGCCTGCAGATGCTCTTCGGCGGCGTTGGCCGACTTGAAGCCCAGCTCATTGGCAATTTCTGCCCGCGTGGGCGGAGCGCCGGTGCGTGCGATGGCGCTCTGGATCAAGTCCAGGATTTGCTGCTGGCGGGCGGTAAGCTTCACGGCGAACTGCATATGTTGTTCCTTGCGGCACTGGCTAGATATCCAGTACCTGTATTTTTAACCAGTTTTTAAAAGTTGGCAAGCCATGGTTAATTCGCTCTCGCCGAGCCTGCAGCGCATTGTGGTTCTGGGAACGGGCGGCACCATTGCCGGCCGTGCCGCAAGCGGCGGCGACAACATCGGCTACACGGCCGGCCAAGTGGGCGTGGCAGATCTGCTCGGCGGCATCGAAGCCCCCGAAGGCCTCGCGCTTGCGGCGGAGCAGGTGGCGCAACTCGACAGCAAGGACATGGAACCCGGCGTCTGGCTGCAGCTCGCCCGGCGTTGTGCTTTCTGGCTGGCCGAGGCCGACGTGGCCGGCGTGGTGATCACGCACGGCACCGACACTCTCGAAGAAACCGCCTTCTTTCTTCAGGCAGTGCTTGCGCCCGACAAGCCTGTGGTGCTGACCTGCGCCATGCGACCGGCCAGTTCGCTCTCGCCCGACGGCCCGCAGAACGTGCGCGACGCCATCGCGGTCGCGGCCACTCCGGCGGCGCATGGCGTAACCGTGGTTTGCGCAGGCGCGATCCACAGCGCCTTCGATGTCCAGAAGGTGCACACCTACCGTCAGGATGCGTTTGCTTCGGGCGACGCCGGTCCGGTCGGCTATGTGGAAGAGGGGGCGGTTCGGCGCTTGCGGGAATGGCCTGAACCGGCGACGAGCTCAAAAATTCTCGAAACAGGCGAAGGCGCGCCGATGCAATGGCCGAGGGTCGAAATCCTCACCAGCCACGCCGGTGCGACCGGCGCGATCGTCGACTTGCTGCTTCAGGAACGGGCGACGGGCGTCGCCGAGCCAGTGCGCGGCCTGGTTCTGGCCGCGACGGGCAACGGCACGGTGCACCATGCGCTGGAGGCTGCCGGGCTTCGTGCGCAGGACGCGGGGGTTGCGGTGCTGCGCGCCACGCGCTGCGCTAGCGGGCGCATTCTTCCGAGGCCTGATGACAAGCTGCGCGATGCCGGTGCCCTGACGCCGGTCAAGGCGCGGATCGCGTTGATGCTGGAACTGATCGAGACTGCCGCCTGAAAAGCAGCGGGGCAGACAGGCAGGCGCGCAAGCTGCCAAGGCAGCCCGCCGGCCTGCTGAATTTCAGTTGCTCAGTGCGGCCAGTGCGCGCTGCGTGATCTCTTCGACCGTGCCGACACCCTTGATGGCGCGGTACTTCGGTGCCGAAGCCGGGTCGGCCTTGGCCCAGGCCGAGTAGTAGTCGACCAGCGGGCGCGTCTGCTGGCTGTACACCTCGAGCCGCTTGCGCACGGTTTCTTCCTCGTCGTCCTTGCGCTGGATCAGTTCTTCGCCCGTGATGTCGTCCTTGCCTTCGACTTTCGGCGGATTGAACTTCACGTGATAGATGCGGCCCGACGCCGGGTGCGAGCGGCGCCCGCTCATGCGTTCGATGATGTCGCTAAAGGGCACGTCGATTTCGAGCACGTAGTCGAGCTTGACGCCCGCTGCCTTCATGGCGTCCGCCTGCGGAATGGTGCGCGGGAAACCGTCGAACAGGAAGCCGTCGGCGCAATCGGGTTGCGCGATGCGTTCCTTCACGAGGTTGATGATGAGGTCGTCGCTCACCAGGCCACCCGATTCCATGACCGCCTTGGCTTGCTGGCCGAGCGGTGTGCCGGCCTTGACGGCTGCGCGCAGCATGTCGCCGGTCGAAATTTGAGGAATGCCGTACTTCTGGCAAATGAAGGCCGCTTGCGTGCCTTTGCCCGCCCCGGGCGCGCCCAGCAAAATTAGTCTCATGGTGTCCTCGGACGGTTCTTAGATCTTGTGTCGCGCCAAGCGCCGGCCCAGGAGCCGTGCAAGGCGGAATTGCGTCGAGGATAGCATGCGTGAGCGTGAAGAAATTCCGTTACAGCCGCTCTTGCGGCGACCCGCTTCAAGGTGCGGGGTTGGCCGCGAACAGTGCCCGAACGCGGGCCAGGTCGTCAGGGGTGTCGATGCCCGGCCCGGGAGCCGCATGGGTGACATGCACCGCGATGCGATGCCCATGCCAGAGCGCACGCAGTTGCTCCAGAGCTTCGGTCGCCTCGACGGGAGCCGGCGGCAACAAAGGGAATTTGCGCACGAAACCCGCGCGGTACCCGTAGATGCCGATGTGACGCAGCGGAGCCGGACTTGGCAGCGCCGTGGGCACGCGGTTGACCGAGCCGTCGCGCCACCACGGAACAGGCGCGCGGCTGAAGTACAGCGCGTTGCCTTGTGCGTCGAGCACCGCCTTCACCACGTTCGGATTCACGAAATCGTCGAGCGAATCGATCTCGTGGGCCGCGGTACTCATGGCGGCTTCCGGACGAAGGGCGAGAGCGGACGCGACCGCGTCGATCAGCGCAGGGTCGATCAGCGGCTCGTCGCCTTGCACATTGACGACGATGTCGTCGGCGTCGAGCGCGAGTTGCTCGCAGGCCTCGGCAAGGCGGTCTGTGCCGCTCGGATGGTCCTGTCGCGTGAGGATCGCCTCCACGCCGTGTTGCTTGCAGGCCGCGACGATGGAAAGGTCGTCTGCGGCAACCACCACCCGCAGCGCGGTCGATTGGCTCGCCCGCTGCGCCACGCGCACCACCATGGGCAAGCCGGCGATGTCCGCCAGAGGTTTGTTGGGTAGCCTGGTCGAAGCCAGGCGCGCTGGTACCAGAACGGTAAAGCTCACAGCCCCAGCTCTTCGTCGGACAGGGTGCGCGCCTCGTTCTCGAGCAGCACCGGAATTCCGTCGCGCACCGGGTAGGCGAGGCGGGCGCTGCGCGAGCAGAGCTCCTGCTTTTCGGCGTTCCAGGTCAGCGGGCCCTTGGTCACGGGGCAGACGAGCAGTTCAAGCAGCTTGGTATCCATCGAGCGATGATAGCTTTGCGTCGAGCGCGGCGAAGAATTCCGGCGCGGGTGCGAAATGCAACGGCACGGCCAATGCACCGGGGGCTTTTTGCCACAGCTTGACCGCGTCTTTTTCGGTGCAGAGCAGCAGGTGCCCGGTGTCGGAAGGGGCTTGCCAGCCACTGAAATCGAAGTGGTCGGGCAGCGCAATCGTCTCGGCCAGTGTGAGGCCGCGAGCGCTCAGCATTTCGAAAAACGCATCGGGCCGGGCAATGGCCGCGAGCGCAATCACCGGATTGCCGGCGAGGGCGCTCAGCGGCACGCGCTTGCCGTCGCGCGCCACGGCGTCGTGCGCCAATGCGCGGGTGGCGGTGTAGCCGCCGCCGAATGCAGGTTGCGCGCCGCTGTGGAGCACCAGGTCGCACCGGCGCGGCCAAGCCTCGCGCAACGGACCGGCGGGCAGCCGCCAGCCATTGCCGATTCCGCGGTCGTCGAACACGCAAATCTCGATATCGCGCGCAAGCGCCAGGTGTTGCAGCCCGTCGTCGCTCACGATGACTTGCGTCGTCGGGTGCTGTGCCAGCAGGGCCTGTGCGGCTTCGGCGCGGTGCCGCGCCACGAAAACGGGCGCACCGGTGGCGTGGCGGATCAGCGCCGGCTCGTCGCCGACGTCTTGCGGATCGCTTTCCTCCAGCACTTCACGGCAGTCACCGGTGCGGCGGCCGTAGCCACGCGAGATCACTCCGACATGCACGCCGCGAGCCTGCAGATGCCGAACCACGGCCATCACGACCGGCGTCTTGCCGGCGCCGCCCGCAATGACGTTGCCGACCACGATCACGGGCGCTTCTACGCGTTCGGTCTTCAGCCACCCCAGCCGGTAGAACCAGCGCCGCAACGCAAAAAGCGCCGCATAAACAAGCGACAGAGGCCACAGCAGGCACGCCAGCACACCGCGATGCAGCCAGGCGCGCTGCAGCCGGGAGGCCGGTGCGCCGGTACTGCTGCTGCGGCCGTAGGGCGGCACTCAGCGTCCTGCTTGCGCCGTCGACTGGGCTGCGAAGGTGATCTGCACCAAGCCCGCGCGGCGCGCCGCTTCCATGACCGTGATCACGGACTGGTGCGGGCTGCTGGCATCGGCACTGATGATGACCACGCTGTCCTTGCCGCCCGTGGCTGCCGCACCGAGTGCAGCGGCCACAGTTGCCACGTTGCGATCGGCAACGGGCGTCTTGTTGATCGAGTAGCGCCCGTCGGCGGACACCGTCACGATCACTTCCTTGGGGTAGTCGCGCTGCGAATCGACATCCGCCGTCGGCAGGCGCAGCTGCATCTCCGTGAACTTGCTGTAGGTGGTCGACAGCATCAAAAAGATGAGAACGACCAGCAGCACGTCGATGAACGGGATCAGGTTGATCTCGGGCTCGTCCCGCGCCCCGTGGCGGAAATGCATGCGGCCGCGGCTCATGCGAGGTCTCCGTCGAACGACGCGGCAGTGGCAAGCGTGGGCGCCATCATTTCCGGAGCGCGTTCAGGTGGCGGGCAAAGCGCTCGCCCGACAGTTCGAGGTTCAACAGGTATTCGTCGACGCGGCTGCGGAAATAGCGCCAGAAGATCAGCGTCGGAATGGCCACGATCAGGCCGAAGGCCGTGTTGTAGAGCGCAATCGAAATACCGTGCGCCAGCTGCGCCGGGTTGCCGGAACCCACCGCGCCGCTTCCGGGCGATTGCGAGCCGAAGATCTCGATCATGCCGATCACCGTGCCCAGGAGGCCGAGCAGCGGCGCCGCCGACGCGATGGTCGCCAGGGCGGGCAGGTAGCGCTCCAGCTTATGCGCCACGGTACGCCCCGAGGCTTCCATGGCTGCGCGCAGGTCGTCTTCGGTGCAGCGCGGGTTGGCGTTGAGCGCGCGCAGCCCGGCGGCCAGCACCTGGCCGAGCATCGAATTGCGTTCGAGCTTGGTCACCACGTCCGGACCGGGAACCGCGCCGTGAGAGACGGTCATCGCCTCGTCGAGCAGTTTGGGCGGAAGGACCTTCACGGTCTTCAGACTTGTGAAACGTTCTATAACCAGCGCGAGCGCGATGACCGAACAAGCGAGCAATGGCCAAATCGGCCAGCCCGCGGCAACTATGATGGAAAACAAGAAAATCCTCCGGCCCGTAGACTGCAAATGCGCGGCGATTATCCACCGAGCCCACAACCGCCACGCGGCTTGTTTGCATGTAAGCGGAGACGCACAGATTCTGTGGATAACTTTGTGACTAACCCGATGCGCAACAGCTCCGGACCCGCATGGAACGGGCCTTCCATTAGATCGATTGAATTTTGAGCAGCACTTTCTTCAATGAAATCAACAGCTTGCACGACAAACCGTGCGCCTGTTTCGTATCAGGGTTTCACCGCCGGTGGGTGGCCGCTCACTGTGGAAGAGTGGCTGCCGGCCACTTGTGCGATTTGTGAACTTGCGTGAACCGAATGCCACACCGGGTCCGCGGATCTGGGCTGTCGGCGCTTTGTGCCGCGCGGTTGCCGATGCGCTCGACGCGCGGTTCAATCCGGTCGCGGTGCGCGGCGAAATCTCGGGTTTTTCGCGCGCCTCAAGTGGACATTGTTACTTCGCGCTCAAGGACGCGTCCGGCCAGTTGCGCTGTGCGATGTTCCGCCGGGCTGCCGGCCTGCTTGATTTTTCGCCGCGCGACGGCGACCAGGTCGAGGTGCGTGGGCGCCTGGCGGTCTACGAGCCGCGCGGCGATCTGCAGCTGGTGGTCGAAAGCCTGCAGCGCGCGGGGCAGGGGGCATTGTTCGAGCAGTTCCTGCAGCGCAAGGCGCGGCTCGAAGCCGAGGGGCTTTTCGATGCCGCGCGCAAGCGGGCGCTGCCCACCATGCCGCGCTCGGTGGGCCTCGTCACCTCGCTCGGCGCAGCGGCTTTGCACGACGTTGTCACGGCGTTGCGGCGCCGCGTTCCGCACATTCCGGTGGTTCTGGCGCCGGCGGCGGTGCAGGGCGCAGGTGCGCCGGCGGAGCTCGTTCGTGCGCTGCAATCGTTCTATTCATTGCAGCCGGCGGTCGACGTGATCCTGCTGGTGCGGGGCGGCGGCTCCATCGAAGACCTCTGGGCCTTCAACGACGAAACCCTGGCCCGCACCATCGTCCAGAGCCCGGTGCCACTGATCTGCGGCGTGGGGCACGAAACCGACTTCACCATCGCCGACTTTTGCGCCGATCTGCGCGCGCCCACACCCACGGCGGCGGCGGAACTCGTCAGCGCTCCGCAGGCGATGTGGCTCGGTGCACTCGACCTGCTGGAAGAGCGCCTCGGCGATGCGGTGGGTGCGCGTCTCGACGTGCTGGGCCAGCGGCTCGACCAGGCGGCGGCGCGGCTCGGCCGGCCTTCGGCGCTCGTGGCGCGCCAGCAGCTTCGATTGGCGCACCAAGCCCAGCGGCTGCACTACGCATTGCGATCGAGAGCCGAGCGTCTTGCCCATGTGCCACGTTCCATTTCGGCCGATTTCCCGTTGAAGCTCGAGCGCGCGTTGGCGCAGCGACGCGAGCGCCTCGAGCGCGTGGCCTTGCGCCTTCGGTTGCTCGACCCAGCCCTGGTGCTGCAGCGCGGCTACGCATGGCTCACCGGCCCCGACGGCCGGGCCATCGTCAGCGCCAAGAAACTGAATGCCGGCGATGCCGTGGTTGCGCGGCTCGCCGATGGTTCGGTCGACCTGACCGTCACGCCCGGCGAGACGGGACCACGTCCGACGCCGGGTGCGTAATTCCTTTCTAGAATCCTTTATTCCCCGCAACCAACCCACGAGAAAAAACCATGGAACATGTGCTCCCACCCCTGCCATATGCGCTTGACGCGCTGGCACCCGAGTACTCGAAGGAAACCCTCGAGTACCACTACGGCAAGCACCACAACGCCTACGTGGTGAACCTGAACAACCTGCAAAAGGGCACCGAGTTCGAATCGATGACCCTCGAGGAGATCGTCAAGAAGTCCAGCGGCGGCATCTACAACAACGCTGCCCAGATCTGGAACCACACCTTCTTCTGGAACTGCATGAAGCCCCAGGGCGGCGGTGCTCCCAGCGGCGCGCTGGCCAAGGCCATCGATGCCAAGTGGGGTAGCTACGACGCGTTCAAGGAAGCCTTCGTGAAGTCGGCCGTGGGCAACTTCGGCTCGGGCTGGACGTGGCTGGTGAAGAAGGCCGACGGTTCTGTGGACATCGTGAACATGGGCGCCGCCGGCACGCCGCTGACCACGGGCGATACGCCGGTGCTGACGGTGGACGTGTGGGAACACGCCTATTACATCGACTACCGCAACCTGCGCCCGAAGTTCGTCGAGACCTTCCTGGCCAAGCTGGTGAACTGGGACTTCGCGGCGAAGAACTTCGGCTGAAGCGGGTTTCCAAACAAAAAAAGCCGACCCTCGGGTCGGCTTTTTTCATGAGCCGGGCAGGCGGCCTGGCTCAGCGCCTGGAAGCGGCAAACAATTCGCCGCCCAGCTTGGCGCCTTTCTTGATGTTTTTCTTGGCGAACCAGCCCTGGTTCATTTCAAGCACGTAGCGCACGGGCTCTTCGGAACAGTGCGAGTTCTCGGTCAGGGGCTGCATGTCGACCAGGTTGACGATGCGGCCGTCGTCGGCCACGAAGGCGGCGGTCAAGGGCAGCAGGGTGTTTCTCATCCAGAAGCATTGGGTGGCCGGCTGCTCGAAGACAAAGATCATGCCTTCGGACTGCGGCATCTCCTTGCGGAACATCAAGCCGATCTCCCGCTGCCGCGGTGTTTGCGCCACTTGCGCATCGATCTTGTACAAGCCGACGGACAGCTTGGTGCGTGCGAGGTCGGTCTGGGGTTGCTGTTGTTGTGCCTGCGCCGGGCCGATCAAGGAGGCGGCGAGCAGGAGCAGGGCGGCGAAACGCTGGAACATCGGAGCTTCTTTCAAGGCGGATTCAAGGGCGCGGGGCCAAGAAAAATGCCCGCTGATGCGGGCATTGGCAGGCAGTGCCGGTGAGCTGGGCAGCTTACACCTTCTTGGCTGCAGCCGCGTGCGCCTTGGCCGCGTGGTGGCGCGCCTTGTGCTTCTTCACGGCGTGTTTGGCCGGTTGCTTGGCCTTGTGCGCGGCAGCCGCCACAGGCGCGTCCACCTTGGGTGCCGGTTCGGCTTGTTGGGCGAAAGCACCGGCTGCGAAGAGACCGGCGACGAGGGCTGCGAGCAGCTTGTTCATGAAGACATCCTTTGAGATTGTTGATATGGATCACCTTCGCGAGAAGGCCAAGCTTCAACGCCTCAGCCGTTCGCCCCGGTTGACAGCGGCGGCGCCAGGACAGACGAAAAAAAAGCGCTCCGGAGAGCGCTTTTCTTGTGCGGCTGGCCGAATTACTTCGGGGTGCTGCCTTGGGTCGACTTGCGCTTGACGCTGCCGTCCTTGTTGCGGCGACGCTGGTCGCGCGTTTCAGCGCGCTTTTCGCCAGATGCGGCAGCCTTGTCGGTGCCGATGGCGCCGCCTTCGGGCGTCTTGGCGATGTCGCCAGCGGGCGCAGCCACTTGACCGGCGGGCTTGGCGTCCTTCTTGGCTTCGGCGCGGGCTTGCGACTTGCTGTTGGTCGCGTTGCCTTGCTCGGGCGTGGTGCCGGTGGGGTTCTGGGCGTAGGCGCCAGCGGCGAACAAGCCAGCGATCATGACTGCGAGAATTTTGCTCATTGTGGTTCCTCTATTCGAGAATTGGTTGGAAACGCCTCCCGGCGAGCAGAAGGTCAGCCACTAACGAGACCATTGGCCTCGAGGTTGACAAACGCTCGCTGATGGGTTGCGTCTAAAATGTACAGCGATTTGTTCGCGGGCTGTACAGCGATTCCCCGTCGCTGTCTGAATTCGCAGACAGTCGTCCGAATTACGTCACTCCCGGAGTCATCCCCCCTCATGTCCAGCTACCAGCACATCAAAGTCCCGGCCGAAGGCCAGAAGATCACGGTCAACGCCGACAACTCGCTCAATGTGCCTGATCAGCCGATCATTCCCTTCATTGAAGGCGACGGCACGGGTCTGGACATCACCCCCGTGATGCTGAAGGTGGTGGACGCAGCGGTTGCCAAGGCATACGGCGGCAAGAAGAAGATCCACTGGATGGAAGTCTATGCCGGCGAAAAGTCGACCAAGGTCTACGGCCCCGACGTCTGGCTGCCCGAAGAAACGCTGCATGCCGTGCGCGACTACGTGGTTTCCATCAAGGGCCCGCTGACCACGCCCGTGGGCGGCGGCATCCGCTCGCTGAACGTTGCGCTGCGCCAGGAACTCGACCTGTACGTGTGCCTGCGCCCCATCCAGTATTTCGAAGGCGTGCCCAGCCCCGTGCGCGAGCCGCACAAGACCAACATGGTCATCTTCCGCGAGAACTCGGAAGACATCTACGCCGGCATCGAATTCGAAGCCGAAAGCGACAAGGCCAAGAAGCTCATCAAGTTCCTGCAGGACGAACTGGGCGTCAAGAAGATCCGCTTCCCCAACACCTCCGGCATCGGCGTGAAGCCTGTGTCGAAGGAAGGCACCGAGCGCCTCGTGCGCAAGGCGCTGCAATACGCGGTCGACAACGACAAGCCCAGCGTGACCATCGTGCACAAGGGCAACATCATGAAGTTCACCGAAGGTGGCTTCCGCGACTGGGCCTACTCCCTGGCTGCCAAGGAATTCGGCGCCGAGCTGATCGACGGCGGTCCGTGGATGAAGTTCAAGAACCCCAAGACGGGCAAGGAAATCACCGTCAAGGACAGCATTGCCGACGCCTTCCTGCAGCAGATTCTCCTGCGCCCCGCAGAGTACAGCGTGATTGCCACGCTGAACCTCAACGGCGACTACGTGTCCGACGCGCTGGCCGCGCAAGTCGGCGGTATCGGCATTGCCCCGGGCGCCAACCTGAGCGACACCGTCGCCATGTTCGAAGCCACCCACGGCACTGCTCCGAAGTACGCCGGCAAGGACTACGTGAACCCGGGTTCCGAAATCCTCTCGGCCGAAATGATGCTGCGCCACATGGGCTGGACCGAAGCCGCCGACCTGATCATCAGCTCGATGGAAAAGTCCATTGCCAGCAAGAAGGTCACCTATGACTTCGCGCGCCTGATGGACGGCGCCACGCAAGTGAGCTGCTCGGGCTTCGGCCAGGTCATGATCGACCACATGTAAATTGCGCGAGCAATAACGCTTCGGCGCCCCGGGCGCCGTGAGCCAAGGCCCTCGAGATCTTTACGGTCTCGAGGGCTTTTCTTCTTTTGGCCTCCGCAGCCGCACCGGTTGGATAAATGGCACACCTTGCTCCAAATGCCCATTTTTCTCAAAGCGCGTGCCGCGTAGTATTTACGCGTGCAGCATGCGCAAACGGCAGAGTTTTTTTGCGTCGTTTGTGGTGTCGCACGCGACGCAAGCCCCTTGATTTGTCGATTCCGCGCCACCAAGTCTTCTTGCGCCGGCACGGTGCTTGCACGCTCTATAGAATCTTTTTTTATGGCAACGAGAATTCCCAAGACTCCCAGCACTCCGCCGGCACAGAAACCGGCAGGGGATGACGGAGATTCGGTCGTTCTGGAGCGGCGGCCGCAAAAAACCGCGCCGCCCCAGATGTACCAAGTGGTCATGCTGAACGACGACTACACCCCCATGGAGTTCGTAATCGTCGTCCTGCAAGAATATTTCAACAAGGATCGCGAAACCGCGACCCAGATCATGCTAAAGATTCATCTCGATGGCCGCGGTGTTTGTGGGGTTTATTCCCGCGATCTGGCGGCCACCAAGGTCAATCAGGTGATGGAGGCGGCGCACCAGGCCGGGCATCCGCTGCAGTGCGTGAGCGAGCCTGTTGCGTGAACCAGTTGAATTGCGCAAGCTCCAACCCATCTGAGAACTTATTTACAGCAAGGCAAAAGGAAATCACATGATTGCCCAGGAACTGGAAGTCAGCTTGCACATGGCCTTCGTCGAGGCCAGGCAGCAGCGCCACGAGTTCATCACCGTGGAGCATCTGTTGCTCGCTTTGCTGGACAACCCGAGCGCCGCAGAGGTTCTGCGCGCCTGCTCGGCCAACGTCGACGACCTGCGGGCGTCGCTCACCAACTTCATCAAGGACAACACGCCGCAAGTGGCGGGTACCGACGATGTCGACACCCAGCCCACGCTGGGTTTCCAGCGCGTCATCCAGCGCGCCATCATGCAT
Organism: Variovorax paradoxus; assembly: GCF_009755665.1. Classification (NCBI taxonomy): domain Bacteria; kingdom Pseudomonadati; phylum Pseudomonadota; class Betaproteobacteria; order Burkholderiales; family Comamonadaceae; genus Variovorax; species Variovorax paradoxus. The sequence continues at coordinate 3,179,772 of NZ_CP046622.1, read as the reverse complement.
GTGCAGTCCACCGGCAACGGCAAGAAGGAAGTCACCGGCGCCAACGTGCTGGTCGCGATCTTCGGCGAAAAGGATTCGCATGCGGTGTACTACCTCCACCAGCAAGGCGTGACCCGCCTGGACGTGGTGAACTTCATTGCCCACGGCATCAAGAAGAGCGATCCGCCTGAGGCCGTCAAGGGCAGCAGCGAATCGTCTTCGGGCGAGGGCGAAGAGGGCGGCGGCGAAAAGAACGAGAAGGCTTCGCCTCTCGAGCAGTTCACGCAGAACCTCAACCAGCTCGCCAAGGACGGCAAGATCGATCCGCTGATCGGCCGCGAATACGAGGTCGAGCGCGTCATCCAGATTCTCTGCCGCCGGCGCAAGAACAACCCGCTGCTTGTGGGTGAGGCCGGCGTGGGTAAGACCGCCATCGCCGAAGGCCTGGCCTGGCGCATCACGCAGACCGACGTGCCTGAAATCCTGGCCGAGGCGCAGGTGTACTCGCTCGATATGGGCGCGTTGCTGGCCGGCACCAAGTACCGCGGTGATTTCGAGCAGCGCCTGAAGGGCGTGCTCAAGTCGCTGAAGGACAAGCCGAACGCCATCCTGTTCATCGACGAGATCCATACGCTCATTGGTGCGGGTGCGGCCTCGGGCGGCACGCTCGATGCGTCCAACCTGCTCAAGCCGGCGCTCTCGAGCGGCCAACTCAAGTGCATCGGCGCCACAACGTTCAGCGAATACCGCGGCATCTTCGAGAAGGATGCGGCCCTGTCGCGTCGCTTCCAGAAGGTCGACGTGGTCGAGCCGACGGTGCAGGAAACCGTCGACATCCTGAAGGGCCTGAAGTCGCGCTTCGAAGAACACCATGGCGTCAAGTACGCGGTGGCGGCACTGCAGGCAGCGGCCGAGCTGAGCGCCAAGTACATCAACGACCGCCACCTGCCCGACAAGGCCATCGACGTGATCGACGAGGCCGGTGCTGCGCAGCGCATCCTGCCCGCGAGCAAGCGCAAGAAGACCATCAGCAAGTCCGAGGTCGAGGACATCGTCGCGAAGATCGCGCGCATTCCCCCGGCCAACGTCAGCAACGACGACCGCGGCAAGCTGCAGACGATCGAGCGCGACTTGAAGAGCGTGGTGTTCGGCCAGGACAAGGCACTCGAGGTGCTGGCGTCCGCCGTGAAGATGGCGCGTTCGGGCCTTGGCCGCGAAGACAAGCCGATCGGTTCGTTCCTGTTCAGCGGCCCCACGGGCGTGGGCAAGACCGAAGCGGCCAAGCAACTCGCCTACATCATGGGCATCGAGTTGATCCGCTTCGACATGTCGGAGTACATGGAGCGCCATGCGGTGAGCCGCCTGATCGGCGCGCCTCCGGGCTATGTCGGGTTCGACCAGGGCGGTCTCCTGACCGAAGCCATCACGAAGAAGCCGCACGCGGTGCTGCTGCTCGACGAAATCGAGAAGGCGCACCCGGACATCTTCAACGTGCTGCTGCAGGTCATGGACCACGGCACCCTGACGGACAACAACGGACGCAAGGCCGACTTCCGCAACGTGATCATCGTAATGACCACCAACGCGGGCGCCGAGACCATGAACAAGGCGACCATCGGCTTTACCAACCCGCGCCAGGCGGGCGACGAAATGGCCGACATCAAGCGCCTGTTCACGCCGGAGTTCCGCAACCGCCTGGACGCGACCGTGAGCTTCAAGGCGCTGGACGAGCAGATCATCCTGCGCGTTGTCGACAAGTTCCTGCTCCAGCTCGAAACGCAGCTGGCCGAGAAGAAGGTCGACGTCACGTTCAGCGACGGCTTGCGCAAGCACCTGGCGAAGAAGGGCTTCGATCCGCTGATGGGTGCGCGCCCGATGCAGCGCCTGATCCAGGACACGATCCGTCGTGCACTGGCCGACGAGCTGCTGTTCGGTCGACTCATCGATGGTGGCCGCCTGTCGGTCGACATCGACGACCAGGGCGAAGTGCAGCTGGACATCCAGCCGCTGCCCAAGAAGGAAGGCAAGTCCAAGCCTGAAGCCGAAGAGGCTGCGGCAGGATAAAGAAGCGGGGCCGGCAGAGCCGGTTCCGCGGTATTCCTGGCAACACTGAAAAGGCCGGTAGCATTCGCTGCCGGCCTTTTTGTTTGGGGCCGGAAATTAGCCGCACACAAGCTTCACCTTGATTCTTCCCGAGCTCAGCCAGGATTGGAAAACCGGCCTCTCCCTGGCGTGGAGCGGCTATATCGCCGTGCTCTCGGTCTGGATCGTGATGCAGAAGCGCGCGCCGGTGTCCACCATGAGCTGGATCCTGTCGCTGGCGCTGTTGCCGTTCGCAGGCTTCGTCATCTATTACTTCCTGGGGCCGCAGCGCTTGCGCAAGCAGCGGGTCAAGCGCCTGCGCAGCCGTGCCAAGGCCCACACGCAGGGCGAGCTGGCGCGGCTGAGGGACGCCGCAGAGAATGCGCCGCCGGCGCTGCAGCAGATAGCGAGGCTGTGTACCGCCGCCTGCGGGCTGCCGGTTTCCAGCGCCACGGGCGTGGCACTGCTTTCGGGTGGTGCACGCACCTTCGACGCCATCTTCGATGCGGTGCGCGAGGCGCAAGACCACATCCATCTCGAGTACTACATCTTCGAGCCCGACAAGATCGGCACCGCGCTGCGCGACCTTTTGGTGGAACGTGCCAGGCAGGGCGTGGCGGTGCGGCTTTTGCTCGACGCGCTAGGCTCGAAGCGCATCGGCCGCAAATTCATGGCGCCGCTTGTTGCCGCGGGCGTGGAGGTTGCGCTGTTCCACGACACACGCATCGGCCGGCGCCTGCGGCCGGTAACCAACTACCGCACCCACCGCAAGATCGTGGTGTGCGACGGCCGCGTGGGTTTTACCGGCGGCGTCAACATCACCGACGAGGAAGACAAGCGCACGCGGCCAGACGCCTACCACGACGTGCACCTGCGCATCGAAGGCAGCGCGGTGCGCTGGCTCCAGACCACCTTTCTCGAAGACTGGGCCTACGCCACCGGCGAAGACCTTCGCAACATGGATCACCTGATGGGCGCCATGCTGCCGCCGGTGGAGGCGGGCGACATTCCTGTGCAAATTGTGACCAGCGGGCCGGACAACATGCTCGAGCCCATCCACCGCATGCACGTGGAGGCCATTCATTCGGCCAGCGAACGCGCCTGGCTCACCACCCCGTACTTCGTGCCTGGCGAGCCCGCCATGATGGCACTCACCAGCGCGGCGCTACGCGGCGTGGACGTGCGCCTTCTGGTGCCGCGCCGCAGCGATTCGGCCATTGTGAGCGCCGCTGCGCGCTCCTATTTCGACGAACTGATCGCGGCCGGCGTGAAGGTGTGGGAGTACAAGGCCCGCATGCTGCACTCCAAGACCTTGGTGGTCGACGACCATTGCGCGATGATCGGTACCGCAAATTTCGACAACCGCAGCTTCAGGCTCAATTTCGAGGTGAGCGCGGTGGTCTACGGGCCCGAGCTGGCGCGCCCCCTAGCGGCGCAGTTCGAGACTGACCTCCACAGTTCCGGCGCGGTGCGCGCCAACCGCCCGCAGAGTTTCTGGCGCCGCCTCGGCGACGCAATTGCACGATTGTTTTCTCCCTTGCTCTGAATGAACCACACCTTTCTCTGGCACGACTACGAAACCTTCGGTGCCGTGCCGCGCCGCGACCGGCCTTCGCAGTTCGCCGCCATTCGCACCGACGCAGAGCTGAACGAAATCGGCGAGCCGCTGATGATCTACTGCAAGCCGGCGCCCGATTACCTGCCCAGCCCCGAAGCCTGCCTGATCACGGGCATCACACCGCAGGTGTGCCTTGAGCGCGGTGTTCCCGAGCACGCCTTCGCCGCGCAGATCGAGAAGGCCTTCTCTCAGCCCGGCACCATCGGCGTGGGCTACAACACCATCCGCTTCGACGACGAGGTCACGCGCTTCCTGTTCTGGCGCAACCTCATCGACCCCTATGCGCGTGAATGGCAGAACGACTGCGGCCGGTGGGACCTGCTCGACGTGGTGCGCCTGACCTACGCGCTGCGGCCCGACGGCATCGAGTGGCCGAAGAAGGAAGACGGCAAGCCCAGCTTCAAGCTCGAAGACCTGGCGCGGGCCAACGGATTGCTGCATGAAGCGGCGCACGATGCGCTTTCCGACGTGCGCGCCACCATCGCGCTGGCCCGGCTCATTCGCGACCGCCAGCCCAAGCTCTTCGAATTCGCCTTCGGCCTGCACAAGAAAGACCGCGTGGCCAGCGAGCTCGGCCTGCCGGCCATGCGGGACACGGCCAAGCCTTTCCTGCACGTCTCGGGCATGTTCCCGGTCGAGCGCGGGTGCCTCAGCGTGATGTGGCCGCTTGCGAGCCATCCGACCAACAAGAACGAGCTGCTCGCGTGGGACCTGGCCCACGACCCGAGCGAGCTGCGCGACATCGATGTCGATACCCTGCGCCTGCGCCTCTTCACCCGCACCGCCGACCTGCCCGAAGGTGTGGTCCGCCTGCCGGTGAAAGGCATTCACCTCAACAAGTCGCCGATGGTCGTCGGCAATCTGCGTACGCTGGCGCCCGCCATGGCCGAGCGCTGGAACGTCGATCTCGACGCGGCCATGCGCCACGCAGCCATCGCGCGCGACCTGCCCGACATGAGCGCCATCTGGTCGCAGGTGTACGCCCGTCCCAAGGAGGCCACGCCCGACGTGGACGAAGACCTGTACGGCGGCTTCGTCGGCAATGCGGACAGGCGCCGCCTGAACCAGCTGCGCGCGCTATCGCCCGAGGAACTCGCGAAGGACCGTACCGGTTTCGACGACGGACGCCTCGAGGAAATCCTCTTCCGCTACCGGGCGCGCAACTGGCCGGAGCTGCTCAGCCCTGAGGAAACCGAACGCTGGGAGGCGCTGCGCGTTGCGCGGCTGTTCAAAGGCGAGGGCGGGGCGCGCACCATCGAGATGCTGTTCAGCGAAGTCGATGCGCTGTCCGAAACCGCCGACGAGCGCGGCGAAGAAATCCTGGGCGCGCTCTACGAGTACGCCGAGGCCATCGCTCCGGAAGCCTGAGGCACCAACCCCCGGCGAACCGCACCATGCGTCCGATCGTCACCCGCCTGCGCCTTGCAGCTTCGGCCGCAACGCTTGCCATGCTCGCCGGTTGCAGCACCCTGCCAACTGCGCCCGGTTCCTCCACGGCCTGCGCAGCCGGCTTCGACGCTTTCGAACGCGACACTCTGTACTTCGGCCGCGCCATTCCCGCCGGCGGGCAGGTGTCGAACGCGCAGTGGGCCGCTTTCCTCGATTCGGTAGTGACCCCGGTCTTTCCGAAGGGCCTTACGGTCGTCGATGCGGCAGGGCAGTGGCGCGGCGCATCGGGCGGCGTGGTGCGCGAGCCCTCCAAGCTTGTGGTGCTGCTGCACCCGCGCAGCGCCGAGGACGATGCCGCCATCGCCCGGATCATCGACACCTACAGGCAGCGCTTCGGCCAGGAGGCCGTGCTGCAGGAAAGGCAGTCGGTCTGTGTTCGCTTCTGAAAACGAAAACGACTGCAACGCCGTCCGGCGGCTTGTGCCGGCCGACGCTACGGCCTACCGCGCCTTGATGCTCGACGCCTATGCCACGCACCCCAGCGCCTTCACCACCACGGTGGAAGAGCGCTCTGGATTGCCGGTTGAGTGGTGGGAGGAACGGCTGGGTTCGGATGCAAACGAGGCCAGCGTGGTCTATGGCGCCTTCGACGAGGCGGGCGTGCTGGTGGGCGCGGCGGGCTTGAGCTTCGAAGCGCGGCAGCGTGCCCGCCACAAGGCCACGCTCTTCGGCATGGCCGTGGCGGCTTCCGCGCGCCGCGCCGGTTTCGGCCGGCGGCTGGTGCTTGCGCTGCTGGCGCATGCGCGCGCCACCGAACGCCTGCGGCTGGTGCAGCTCACCGTCACCGAGGGCAACAGTACCGCGCAAGCTCTCTACGAGCGCTGCGGATTTCAGGTTTTCGGCGTGGAGCCGCTGGCCATCGCGGTTGAAGGGGCTTTGCTGGCCAAGGTACACATGTGGTGCGACCTCAAGGCCTTGCCTGCGTAGAGTGCTTGCGCGGCGACAAGCGGAAGACTAGGGCTTGCGAATCATCCAGCTGGTGGCCTGCTCGCGGCCTGGCAAATGCAGCGCAGCAGTGGCGGCCGGTGTTTCCGCCAGCAGCTTTCCCTTGCGGAACACCTTGAGCCTGGTGGCGCGCAGCCGGATCGCTTCGACCGCGTCGCGCGCCTGCAGCAGCACAAAGCTCGCGTCGCAGCCCGCTTCGATGCCGTAGCCTTCGAGGTGCATCACGCGCGCGGCGTTCGTGGTCACGGCTTCGAAGCATTGGCGTATGCCGGCCTGGCTCGTCATCTGCGCCACATGCAGCCCCATGTGCGCCACCTCGAGCATGTCACCCGAGCCCATGCCGTACCAAGGGTCCATCACGCAGTCGTGGCCAAAGGCAACGTTCACCCCTGCGGCCATGAGCTCGGGCACGCGCGTCATGCCGCGCCGTTTCGGATAGGTGTCGTGGCGGCCTTGCAGCGTGATGTTGATGAGCGGGTTCGAAACGACGCTGACACCGCTCTGCGCAATGAGCGGCAGCAGCTTGCTCACGTAGTAGTTGTCCATCGAATGCATCGACGTGCAATGCGAGCCCGTCACGCGGCCCTGCATGCCCAGGCGCCAGGTTTCGGCGGAAAGGGTTTCGATGTGGCGCGACAGCGGGTCGTCCGACTCGTCGCAATGCATGTCGACCAGCTTGCCGCGCTCGGCCGCAAGCTCCATCAGCAGTTTGACGCTGGCTGCGCCATCGCCCATGGTGCGCTCGAAATGGGGAATGCCGCCGACCACGTCCACGCCCTTGTCGAGCGCGCGCTTCAGGTTGTCGACACCGCCTGCCGAGCGCAGCACGCCATCTTGCGGAAACGCCACAAGCTGCAGATCGAGGTACGGCGCAACCTGGCGCTTGACCTCGAGCAGCGCATCGACCGCGAGCAGGCTCGGGTCGCTCGTGTCCACATGCGATCGCACGGCCAGCAGCCCTTTGGCCACGGCCCAATCGCAATACGCCAGCGCACGCTCGATCAGTGCATCGGCCTTGAGCAGCGGCTTGAGCTCGCCCCACAGCGCAATGCCTTCGAGCAGCGTGCCGCTTTCGTTGACACGCGGCAGGCCGTAGCTCAGCGTCGCATCCATGTGGAAATGCGGGTCGACAAAGTGCGGTGAAAGCAGCAAGCCCTGGGCATCGAGCTTTTCATGCGCCGGCGCGTCGAGGCTCGCAGTGACCTCGGCGATTCGGCCTCCCTGCACGGCAATCGACATGCCGGTGCGGCCGTCGGGGAGGGTGGCGTTGGTGATGAGGAGGTCGAGCATCGTGGGAGGTCTTCTTGTCTGGGGGCGTGTGCGTTCAGCGCGTGCGCTGCGCCCGATAGCGGTACTGCCCGGGCGCCGGGCCGACTTCGATGGTCACGCGGCGCAGTTTGCCGTCGTGGCCGGACGCGGCCTTGGCCGTGACCACGATGCCGCGCGGCGTAGCGCGGCAGGTGAGATCGGTGAGCGCGATCTCGGCATGGTCGTTGTCGAGCTCGGCAATGACCAGCGTGTGATCTGCATGCAGGCTGCCGTTGGCATCGCGCGTCATCCGCTGCACGTAAAGGAAAGACTGGGCGTACTGGTCGGCGTGGACCACGCGGTAGGTGCCCTCGTGGTTCTTCCCCCAGGTGCCGCACAGCTGCACCCAGGTGATCGAATCGGGCGTCTTGAAAGTGTCGTAACCGTAGTCGTTGCCCAGCGCATGCGCGCCGGTGCCGCACAAGCCGGCAAGCGCGGTGAGCAGCATCTTGCGCACTGCGGCTGCGCGCGGCATCAGCGCTCCCCCTTGCGATACGGTTTCATCAGCGCCTGCGGATAGCTGGCCTTGCGCGCCACCAGCACCAGCGCGAGGATAGACAGCAGGTACGGCAGCATCAGGTAGATCTGGTAGGGCAGCACGGCATCGCCCGATTGTTGCAGCCGAAGCTGCAGCGCGTCGAAGAACGCGAACAGCAGCGCGCCCAGCAGGGCCTTGCCGGGCCGCCATGAGGCAAACACCACCAGCGCCACGCAGATCCAGCCGCGGCCGTTCACCATGTTGAAGAAGAAGGCGTTGAACGCGGAAAGCGTGAGAAACGAGCCGGCCATGCCCATCAGCGCCGAACCCGCGACGATGGCTCCGGTGCGCATGCCCGCGACCGATACGCCCTGGCTCTCGGCCGCCTGCGGGTTCTCGCCGACCATGCGCAGCGCCAGACCTAGGGGTGTGCGGTACAGCACCCAGGCAATCGCCGGCACGAGCAGCAGCGCGAACAGGGTGAGCGATGTCTGCGCATTCAGGATGGGCAGCGGCAGCCAGTCCATGGGCGCGAAGGGCGTGATGGTCGGCGGTGTGTTCACTTTCGGAAAGCTCACGCGGTAGCCGAAGTAGCTGAGTGCAGTGGCCAACAGCGTGATGCCCAGCCCCGAGACGTGCTGAGAAAGTGCCAGGCCCACGGTGAGAAACGCATGCAGCAGCCCGAACACCATGCCCGTGAGCGCAGCAACGCCCACGCCGGCCCACAGCGGCGCGCCGGCGTACACCGCGAGCCATCCTGTGAAGGCACCCGCCACCATGATTCCCTCGATGCCCAGGTTGAGCACGCCTGCGCGCTCGCACAGCAGCACGCCCAGGGTGCCGAGGATGAGCGGCGTGGCGATGCGCAGCACCGCGACCCAGAAGGCCGGGTTGGCGAGGATGTCGAGCAGGTCGGTCATTTCGTCATCCGCACCCGGTACTGCGTGAGCAGCGTCGCCACCAGCACTGCGATCAGCGAGGCCGCGACGATCACGTCGGCGATGTAGGTCGGCACGCCCACTGCGCGGCTCATGGTGTCCGCACCGACCAGCACGCCCGCCACGAACACGCCCGCGGCAATCACGCCCAACGGATGCAGCCCGGCCAGCATTGCGATCACGATGCCGGTATAGCCGTAGCCCGGCGACATGTCGAGCGTGACATAGCTGGTGCGGCCCGCCACCTCGATGGCGCCGGCCAGCCCGGCCAGCGCGCCGGAAAGCAACGCCACCATGACCACGGTGCGCGTCACCGGCACGCCCGCAAACTCGGCTGCACGCGCATTGGCGCCGACTGCGCGAATGTCGAAGCCCAGCACCGTGTACTTGAAGATCGCCCAGACGATCACAGCGAGCGAAACCGCCCAGAGCAGGCCCGTGTGCACACGCGTCTGTGCAACCAGCTTGCCGAGCTCCACGTCGGGCTGCAGTGACACGCTCTGCGGCCAGCCCATGGCGGTCGGGTCTTTCATCGGCCCGTCGAGCAGCGCCGACACGCCGAGCAGCACGATGAAATTGATCAGCAGCGTGGTCACGACCTCGTCGACGCCGAGCTTGTTCTTCATCAGCGCGGGGCCGAGCAACAGCAGGGCGCCGGCCACGGCGGCGGCCAGCATCATCAGCGGGAACAGCAGCCACGGCTGAAGCTCGAAGCCCGTGCCGCCGTGCATGCCACCAACGGCCACGGCGGCAAGCGCGCCGGCGAACAGCTGGCCCTCGGCGCCGATGTTGAAGAGCCGCGCCTTGAACGCGACCGTCGCGGCCAGGCCGGTAAGGATGAGCGGGATCGCGCGCGTGAGCGTTTCGCTCCAGGCGAACACGGAGCCGAAGCCGCCCTGCAGCAGCAGCGCGTAGGTGCGGCCGACCGGTGCGCCGGCCCAAAGCACGAGCAGCGCGCTCACCAGCATGGTGAACAGCACCGCACCGATGGGAGCCAGCACCAGTGCGGCACGCGATGTCTCGTGGCGTCTTTCGAGCCGCATCATGGTCGGGCCTTTCCGCGCGACGCGTCGGTCCCGCCGGCCATTGCCAGGCCGATGGCTTCGCGTGTCCAGGCCGAAGCCGGGCGCGCCTCGCCCAGGTGTCCGCCGTGCATCACGGCCACGCGGTCGCCGAGTGCCAGCACTTCGTCGAGGTCGTCCGAAATCACCAGCACCGCCGCGCCGGCATCGCGCGCCGCAATGAGCTGCTGCTGCACATAGGCGACGGCGCCGATATCCAGGCCCCAGGTCGGCTGGTGCGCGACGATGAGGCGCGGTGCGCGGGTCGGATATTTCCTGTTGTCGGCGTCTTCCACCTGTTCGGGCGCGAGCAGCGCACGTCCCAGGATCAATTTCTGCATATTTCCGCCGGAGAGCGAGCGCGCCGGGGACATCAGGCCGGCGCCGCGCACGTCGAACGCTTGCTCGATACGCCGCGCATGCAGCCGCGCGGCCGCACGCCGCACCAACAGAGACCAGCGCGAGAAAACCGGGCTGCGCAGCCGCTCCGACACCGCGTTCTCCCACACTGGCAGGTCGCCGACCACGCCGACTGTGTGCCGGTCTTCGGGAATGCGTGCCACCCCGCGCTGCACCAGCCGGGAAGGCGAGGGCGGCAGCGCACGGCCCATCAGCAGGGCGGTGCCGGAGACGGCGCGGCGCGTGCCGCACAGCAGTTCGGCCAGCGCGACCTGGCCGTTGCCCGAAACGCCCGCAATGGCGGTGATTTCCCCGCCGCGCAGCGTGAGCGTCACCTCGCGGAGGGGGCTCGAATGGTCCTGCGCGTCACTCCTGGCCGACGCGGTGTTCACACGGTCAAGCACGCAAACCGCATCGCCCACCGAACCGGCTGGCTGCCGCTGCGCAGCCTCGACCGCATGCCCAACCATCCACAGCGCGAGTTGCGCCTGCGTGGTGTCGGCCGTGTGCGCTTCGGCCACCAGCTTGCCGCCGCGCAGCACGGCAATGCGCCGCGATACCCGCAGCACCTCGCCCAGCTTGTGACTGATGAAGATCACGGAGAGCCCCTGCGCCACCATCTGCGCAAGCGTGGCAAACAAGGCTTCGCTTTCCTGCGGCGTCAGCACGGCGGTGGGTTCGTCCAGGATGAGGATGCGCGCGCCGCGGTACAGCGCCTTCAATATTTCGACGCGCTGCCGCTCGCCGACCGAGAGGCTGCCGATCTTCGCGTCAGGCTGCACAGGCAGGCCGAAGCGCTGCGCCACTTCAAGTAGCCGGGTGCGCGCCGCGGCGCGGCGCGAGAACACGCGCCACAGCGGCTCCGTGCCCATCATCACGTTGTCGAGCACGCTCAGGTTGTCGGCCAGGGTGAAGTGCTGGTGCACCATGCCCACGCCCGCCGCCAGTGCCGCCTTGGGGTTGCCCGGAGGCAAGGGCGTGCCGAAGGCCTCGATGCTGCCTTCGTCGGCAACGTAGTGCCCGAACAGGATGGACATCAGCGTCGACTTGCCCGCGCCGTTCTCGCCGAGCAGCGCGAGCACCTCGCCCGCCTGCAGGTCGAGGGAGATGGCGTCGTTGGCGACGAGGGCGCCGAAGCGCTTGGTGATGCCCTTGAGGCGGAGAACGGTGGGAGTCGTCATGGCGAAGCGGGTTGCAGTTCGCCACAGAAACTCAAGATGGCGCGGGCGGAGGCCTCGGGCGAGGCCTGCAGCAGGCCGTGCGGCCCGTCGAGTTTCACGACGCGCAGCGCGGAAAGCCGCTGCTGGATGATCGCAGCCGCCCGCCGGGGCACGACGCGGTCCTGCAGCGCCTGGAGGTACATGGTAGGCACGCGCACCAGCGAAAGCTTGTCGCGCACGTCCACGCGCTGCACTTCCTTCATGCGACGGGTCATGACGGCGACGGAGACCTGCGCAAGCGACGCCTGCAGCATGCCCGACAGGCGCGGCGATGCGTACCGTCCCAGCAGCAACTGCCGCATGGGCGCGCGCATCGGCCTGGAATGCATCAGGCGCATCGACAGCTCGAGCAGGCCCGCGCGCATCACCGCAAGGCCTGGCCCGGGCCGGCGCGCGAAGCTGCAGCACAGCACGAGCCCGAGAAGCCCCGGCGGAGGCGACGCCGCGATCGAGATGGCCAGCGGCCCGGAAAAGGATTCGCCGAGCAGCACGAAGGGCGCCCGCGTCGGCAGTTGCGCGCGAACCAGCGGCTCCAGATCGTCATAGCCGAGCGCCTGGTGGCCTGGGTAGCGCACGACGTCGATAGCGGCCTGCGGCCCCATCGCCTCTTTCAGGGGCTCGAAGAGATCGCCCGTTCCGTCCATGCCCGGCAGCAGCACGAGGCGTACGGGCGCCACCGTCACTTCCATGCAGCCAGGAACGCCAGCATGACCTTGGCCGAGTTGTCGGCCGCAATGCCCATGAAGGTGCCCATCTCGTTCGCGCCTTCACCGCCGCCGGCCAGGTCGCTGAGCGAGCGGAAGGCGATGTAGGGCACGCCGTTGCTGTAGGCCACCATGCCCACGGCCGCGGTTTCCATGTCGAGCACGTTGGCCTGGAAGGTCTTGAAGGTGTATTCGCGATACGCCTTGTTGTCCATGAAGGCCTGGCCCGAAACACCATTGCCGCCCACGACGAGCTGGGGCTTGCGCGCCAGGCACTTGCCGGCACTGCAGTTCGCCAGGTCGACGTTGCGGATGCTGCGTGCCACCTCGAGCATCTTCGGATCGGCTTCGAACCAGAACTTGCGTTCGATGCCCGGCTTTGCGGCAGAGCGCACCTCCACCGGGCGCGGATGCATCATGCCGAAGTTGGGCAGCGTGGCATCGGTGATGAACGGCGGCGCGGTGAACTTGCCCGGCGCGGTTTCGCGCGCCATCAGCACCTCGAGGTACTGGCCCCATTGGGCGGGCACCGTGACGTCGCCCACATGCAGCGATGGGTTCACCCCACCCGCAATGCCGCTGAACACGATGCTGGTCACGCGAAAACGGTCGAGCACCAGTTGCGTGTTCATCGTCGCGTTGGTCATGCTGATGCCGGAGAGAAACAGCACTACGGGTTTGCCTTGGAGCGTGCCGGTGGTGAACTCGACCCCGTTGACGCTGTGCCTGGCCGGCCCCTGCAGTCGGCTCAGCAACAGCTTGAGCTCGGGCTCGAAGGCCGAGATCACCGCAATGCGCGGCGTGTCGTCCAGCCGGAGGCCGCTGGTGCCGCTGGCACCAGTCTTGTAGACGCCGGCGCAGCCCGCGAGACCGAAGGCCAGCACGCCGGCCGCAAGAAGAGAACGCCAGCGCATCGTCAACGGCCCCTTCACTTGGCGGTCGATTTGGGCTGGGAGTCGTCGACCTTGATGGTGACCTTGCCTGCCAGGATGTCGGCCTGCTTCGCCTTGACCTTGGCAATGATGTCGGCGGGTACCTTCTTCTCGAAAGTGCCGAGCGGCGCGAGCTCCGAGCCCTTGTGCTTCATCATCGAATAAGGGCCGTAGTCCTCGGCAGCAAACTTGCCTTCCTTCACGAGCTTGATCGCGCGGTCGGCCGACGGCTCGAAGTTCCACAGGGCCGAGGCAACCACCGTGTCCGGGTACTGCGCCTGCGTGTCGATCACGTTGCCAATGGCAAGCTTGCCTTTTTCCTTGGCTGCGTCGGAGACGCCGAAGCGCTCGGCGTACATCACGTCCGCGCCCTTGTCGATCATCGCGAAAGCCGCTTCCTTGGCCTTCGGCGGGTCGAACCAGCTGTTGATGAAGCTCACGCTGAACTCGACCTTGGGGTTGGTTTCCTTCGCGCCGGCCATGAACGCGTTCATGAGCCGGTTCACTTCGGGAATCGGAAAGCCGCCGACCATGCCGATGCGGTTGCTCTTGGTCATGCCGCCGGCCACCATGCCGCTCAGGTAGGCCGGCTCCTGGATGTAGTTGTCGAACACGCTGAAGTTGGGCGCCTGCGGCTTGAGCGACGAGCCCATCAGGAAGGCGACCTTGGGAAAGTCCTTGGCCACCTTGCGCGCCGCCGCTTCCACGCCGAACACTTCGCCCAAGATCAGCTGGTTGCCGCCCGTGGCGTACTCGCGCATCACGCGCTCGTAGTCGGCATTGCTGACGTTCTCGGTCGCCTTGTATTCGATCTCGCCGCGCGCCTCGGCCGCCTTGAGCGCCTTGTGGATGCGGCCCACCCATTGCTGCTCGAAGGGCACGGTGTACACCGCCGCCACCTTCAGCTTGGCCTGCGCCAGCGCCAGCCCGGGCGCGCCCGCCGCAAGGGCCGCGGCAATGGCAGCGGAACGAATGATCAACTGACGGCGTGCTGTCACGGTGCTTCTCCTCGAGGTATGAAAATCTTCTTGTTGCCAACCGAACCGCGCAGCCGCCGCCTGAGGGCGTCGGCTCTACTTCGTGCCAAATATGCGGTCGCCCGCGTCGCCCAGGCCTGGCAGGATGTAGCCGTGGCTGTTCAACTCGCGGTCGATCGCGGCGGTGTAGATCGGCACGTCGGGGTGGGCCTTCTGCATGGTGGCCACGCCTTCGGGGCAGGTCAGCAGGCAGACGAACTTGATCGACTTGGGGTTGAGCTCTTTCAGGCGCTCCACCGCCGCCACGGCCGAGTTGCCGGTGGCCAGCATCGGGTCGACCACGATCACGTCGCGGTTCTCCATTTCGCCGGGCATCTTGAAGTAGTACTCGACGGCTGTGAGTGTCTTGGGGTCGCGGTACAGGCCGATGTGGCCGACGCGCGCGCCCGGCACCACCGTGAGCATGCCGTCCAGAATGCCGGTGCCCGCGCGCAGGATGGACACCAGCACCAGCTTCTTGCCATCGATGACCTTGGCCTGCATGGTCTCGAGCGGCGTCTCCACTTCGATGTCCTGCATCGGCATGTCGCGCGTGACCTCGTAGGCCATGAGCATGCTGATTTCGTTCAGCAGCCGCCGAAAGCTGTTGGTGGAAGCGTCCTTGCGGCGCATCAGCGTGAGCTTGTGCTGGACGAGGGGGTGGTCGACGAGATGGACGTTGCTCATTTGATTTTTCTGCCGTTGCTGGACCCGCAAGTCTAAAAGACGGTGCCGTCGCTTTCGATCAGGAGCGGCGGTGCTCCGTCACGCAAGCGCTGTGCCAGCACACGGCCTGCCGCCCAGGTGCCGCCTTCGAGCACGCAGGCCAGCGGCAGTTCTTCTTCGGTGCGGTCGAGCATCTTGCGCACGCGGGGCGCCAACTCGTCGAGCAGCGCCACGGTGAGCGCGCGCCATTCGACGATGAACTCGTCCCCGGCCTTCCACACGCGCGAAAGAGAGGCAGGGTCTTTGGGCACGATCACGCCGCTGTCGATCAGCAGGCCGCCGTTTCGGTATTCGGGCAGGGCCGTGAGCGCATCGAGCTGGCGCACCTTCACGCCGGCCCACTCGAAAGGTTCGAGCAGCGAATAGGTCAGCCACTGCGAGAGCTTGTGGAACGGCATCCAACCGTTGGTGAGGCCGGGCCCGCGCACCGCGCTGTGGCGCCAGCAGTCGCCAAGCGCAAGGGCCGGGTCGCTCGAACCGATGCCGCCCGTTGTGTCGCTGCCGTCGACGGCAATGCTGTCGATGGAGTTGGCCGAGGGCCAGATGCGCGAGAGCGTTTCGAGCAGCAGCGAGAGGATCTGGTGCGCGGTGATTTCTGCGGTGGGCGGTGCGGCAGCGCCAAAAGGGGCGACCAGCGCGTCGAACATGCCGGCCGGCCGGCCATCGTCGCCGAAGGTTTCGGGCTGTTCGCTCATTGCTTCGCCCAGCCGGCGCAGCAACACGGCGCGGCCGGCAAGGCCCACCAGAGGGTTGACGTCGCTCACCTGAAAAGCGTCGCCGAGCCTGTCGGTGACCAACCCGCGCAATCCGGCTGCATCGGCTTGCAGCGGATGATCGGGGTTGGACGAAAAAAGCCCGCTCGTGAAGGCATGGAAGCTCGCCACCCCCAGGCCTTCGGAGCGCGTGAAGCGCTGGCCCGTGGCCGGCTCGGTGTAGTGCCAGTTGGGGCCGGCGCCGGCATCGAGCAGCACGCTCACCAGCACCAGGTCGATGTGCGCGCGGGCACGCTGCCGGGCGTCGATGCGGTCGCCGAGCAGTGCGTCGAGCTGCTTCAGCCGGTCGACGCCGCCGGCCTCGAAGTGGCGCCAGCGGCTGTGATACGGAATGGTGTCCCATGGGTAGCGCTCGCGCGTGACCTCGGCCACGGCGCGGGCCGCGTCATCCGCCGCATCGTCGCCGCCGATGCGAAACCATCGCGACTCCCCGCTGCGTGCGCGAGCGAGCAGTGCGGCCGCGCGCTCGCGAATGGCGCCGGTGGTGCGCAAGAGGGTGGCGGCGCCCGCGGGGCGGCTGGTGTCGGGCGCGAATTCGGTCGCCGGATCGATGTTGCCCGCGCTACCGGCCGGCAGGTTGCCCGATCCGTCCGCGGGCAGGTAGTTGTTGCCGTGTTCCTTGTTGTCGCTCATTCGCTCAATCCCCGGCCCTTGGCCTTCTTGAGTTCTTCGGCGGTCGGCACCGGGCCGGGCGTGAAGTAGCCGGCGGCCATCTTCGCGTCCATTTCGACTCGGGCGTCGGCCGGAATCAGTTCGTCCGGAATGTTCACGCGCTCGCCGATCTCGATGCCCGAGCCGGTGATCGCGTCGAACTTCATGTTGCTCATCGACACGAGCCGATGGATTTTCTTGATGCCGAGCCAGTGGAAGACGTCGGGCATCAGCTCCTGGAAGCGCATGTCCTGCACCCCGGCAACGCACTCTGTGCGTGCGAAATACTGGTCGGCCGTGTCGCCGCCCACCTGGCGCTTGCGTGCGTTGTAGACGAGGAACTTGGTGACCTCGCCGAGCGCGCGGCCCTCTTTGCGCGAATAGGCGATGAGGCCCACGCCGCCGCGCTGCGCGCCCTGAATGCACTCTTCGATGGCATGCGTGAGATAGGGGCGGCAGGTGCAGATGTCGGAGCCGAACACGTCGGAGCCGTTGCACTCGTCGTGAATGCGCGCCGTGAGCTCGACCTCCGGATTGGCCAGGTCGCGCGGGTTGCCGAAGATGTAGAGCGTCTGCCCGCCGATGGGCGGCAGGAACACTTCGAGGTCGGAGCGCGTGACGAGCTCGGGGTACATGCCGCCCGTTTCCTCGAACAGCGTGCGGCGCAGGTCGGTCTCGGAGCAGCCGAAGCGCCGCGCCACTTCGGGCAGGTACCACACGGGTTCGATGGCGGCCTTGGTGACCATGGCGGCGCCGCCGGTGGTAAGAAAGTGGCCGTCGGCCTTGAGCCGCCCGCTTTGCAGCGCCTCGATCACCTCGGGCAGGATCACGTGCGCCTTGGTGATGGCGATGGTCGGGCGAATGTCGTAGCCGGCCGCAAGCTCGGCGGAGAACACATCGGCCACCAGCGCGCCCCAGGGGTCGAGCGAAACGATGCGGCCCGGCTCGCTCCATTGCGGATAGGGGCCGATGACGTCGGTGGGCGCGGTGTTGGTGAGGTCGGCCTTGTGCTCGCGCTTGAGCGCCCCTGCCGCCACGGCAAGCGCGCGGTAGACACTGTAGGAGCCGCTGTGCGTGCCGATGACATTGCGGTGCGCCCGCTTGGTGGTGGTGCCCACCACCGGCCCGCGCTCGACGGCGGTGGCGGCGGCCCATCGGATGGGCAGCGCACCAAAGCCACCGGCGTGGGAGGTCAGCCGGATATGGCCGGTCGACGAGGAAGCGTGGAGCGGGGGAAGGGGGGAGACGGAGATCGCCGGATCCGCGGGAATGCCAAGGGTCGCGGGAGGCGCCGAGATGGAGGAACGGGTCGCTGTGCTATCTGCGGACATTGGAGGCCCTCAAAAAATGCAATGTACCGATGAGCCGCGCCGCTGGCAAGCAGGGCGCGGCCATGGCCATCGCACTCGCGGGCACTCGCGCGGAGCACTCTCGGCCGCGGCCCGCTTCAAGCGGGCGAGGAGCGCAGTCCGTAGGCCTTGCCGCCGACGAACAGGTATTCGGCGCGCAGCACCGGCTCGCCTTTTTCGCCGGTGAAAGTGAAGCCCAGTACCGCAACGGGCGTGCCGGGCTTGATCTCTTCGACGCCCCAGGCCTGCAGTCGCGTAAGGGGTGCCAGCTCGACAAGCCACTTGCGGTCGCGCCGGGTCGGCAATTGCGCCTTGGCCAGCAGCCCGGGGCCGTCGACCGCCGTGCTCTGCTTGGGCAGCGGGCGCTGCTTCAGGTCGGGCGGCAGCGTCGGGTTCTCGGGCAGTTCCAGTTCCAGCTCGCCGTGCGGGTTGCGCCACATGACCTTGGTTGCACGCCCCTCCAAGTAGAGCGGGCGGTCCTGGTCGAAGCTGCTCCAGCCGTGGTGAGCCCACGCAGGAAGGGTCAGGCTCAGCGAACCGGCAACGAACATGCGCCTTTGCATCATCTCGGACTCCTTGTTCAGATGTAAGCGATCCAACGCCCGCAGATGATGACAGCGAGCCAAAACCCCAACGACAACAGGCATTGCAGCTTGGGTATGGCGCCGCTCGCGGCAAGGCCGCCTCGCGCGTGGAACCAGGCTGCGTTGGCGCCCGCCAGGCAGATCAGCAGCAACTTGACGCGGAATGCGGAGTTGGCGAGCAGTTCGCCGGGCTGGCTCGCAAACATCGTGAGGCCGGTGGCGGCGCACAGGCCAAAACCCGCCAGCGCCGGCAGCAGCGTGAGCCGGGCCAATTGGCTTTGCGACAGTTCCTTGCCCACGCCGAGCACGCGCAACTCAAAAACAAGCAGGCCGCCGAACAGCATCGCAATGCCCACGATATGCACCACCTCCAGCGCCGGATAGGCCCAGGGGTGCGAAGCGAGGCCGGCCAGCATCCGCGCGCCTCAGTTCCCGGCCGAAGCCGGTTCAGGGGCCAAGGGGCATGCGGCAGCAGGTGGCACGGGCGCTCCTTCCATGGGTTCGGGCGAGCTTAGCCGAGGACGCGATGCGCTGCCGCCGGGGGGCGCCAGGTAACGGCACAATCCGGCGGAACCTTTTTCTTGAACGGGCTGTAACCAGCCGGTCCGATGGCACGAAACACTATGGACAGCAGGACGCGAATGAGCGACGCCGAGGCGGCGCTGCGGAGCCTGTTCCTGCGCGGCCTTGCCGGCGACGCAGCGGCTTACCGCGAATTCCTGCAAAAACTCAGCGCGCACTTGCGCGCTTTTCTGGGCAAGCGCCTTTTCGGCTGGCCCGACGAAGTGGAAGACCTTGTCCAGGAATGCCTGCTCGCCATGCACAACCAGCGCCATACCTACCAGAGCGACCAGCCGCTGACGGCCTGGGTGCATGCGATTGCGCGCTACAAGATGATCGACCTGCTGCGTGCCAAGTCGGTGCGCGAAGCGTTGCATGACCCGCTGGACGATGACCTGGCCGTGTTCGCCGAGTCGGCCATCGACGCCAGCGATGCCCGCCGCGACATCAGCGGCCTGCTTCAGACCCTGCCGGAGCGCCAGCGCCTGCCGATCGTGCATGTGAAGCTCGAAGGCCTTTCGGTGGCCGAGACGGCGAGCCTTACCGGCATGTCGGAATCGGCCGTGAAGGTCGGCATTCACCGCGGCCTGAAGGCGCTCGCGGCCAGACTCAGGAGCAAGACACCATGAAAACCGACGATCTCGTGGCCATGCTGGCCACCGGTGCCGCGCCCGCGCCGCGCCGCGCCGCCGGGCGGCGCCTGGCACTTGCCGTGCTGGCCGGCGTGCCGCTGTCGTTCGCCATTCTGCTCACCGAATACGGTGTTCGCCGCGATCTGGTGCAGGCCATGTTCTGGCCGATGTTCTGGGTCAAGGTGCTGTTTCCGCTGTGCATTGCGGCGGCGGCCTTCGTGGCGGTGCAGCGCCTCGCACGCCCGGGCGTTCCGGTACGGCGCGCCTGGATCGGCATTGCCGTGCCGGTGCTCGTGGTGTGGGTGCTGGCGGCCATGTCGTGGTTCAACGCTCCGCCCGAAGAACGCATGCCGCTGCTCATGGGCGAGTCGTGGCGCATCTGCGCGGCCAGCATCGGGCTCATGGCGCTGCCCGTCTTTGCGGCGGCGCTCGTGGCGTTGAAGGGGCTGGCGCCCACGCGGCCGGCCTTGGCGGGCGCGGCAGCCGGCGGGCTGGCGGGCGGGGTGGGTGCCGCCGTCTACGCGCTGCACTGCATGGAGCTGACGGCACCGTTCCTTGCGGTCTGGTACATCAGCGGCATTGCGGTGCCGGTGGTGCTGGGCGCAGTGCTGGGGCCGCGTCTGCTGCGCTGGTAGTTTGCTGCGCTGGTAGATCGCGCCGGCCGGGCCAGGGCCCGGCCCGGCTTCAGCGCTTCTTGGCCCCGAAGATGCCGCCCAGAACGCCGCGCAGAATTTCCTTGCCGACCGAAGTGCCCATGGTGCGCACGGCCGACTTGGCCATCGTCTGCACCAGGCCGTCGCGCTTGCCACCGCGCGGGCCGGTGCTACCGAAGAGCAGGTCGTTCAGCATGCTGCTGCCCCCCTCGGAAGATTCGGCCGCCCCCTTGGCGCCCTGCTTGGCCGCCGGTGCATCGGGCGCGGTTTCGGCGCGGCCCTTGAGCTTCTCGTAGGCCGATTCACGGTCCACCGTCTTCTCGTACACCCCGGCGACAAGCGAATTGGCGATCACCGCCTGGCGCTGCGCGGCAGTGACAGGGCCGATCTGGCTGCCCGGCGGCACTACGAACACGCGCTCCGTCACGCTCGGGCGGCCCTTGGCGTCGAGAAAGCTCACCAGCGCCTCGCCGACGGCAAGCTCGGTAATTGCGGTTTCGATGTCCAGGCCCGGCTTCTGGCGCATGGTGGTGGCCGTGGCCTTTACGGCCTTCTGGTCGCGCGGGGTAAACGCACGCAGCGCATGCTGAACCCGGTTGCCCAACTGGGCCAGCACCGAATCGGGTATGTCGAGCGGGTTCTGCGTCACGAAATAGACGCCGACGCCCTTGGAGCGCACCAGCCGCACCACCAATTCGATACGTTCGATCAGCGCCTTGGGAGCCTCATTGAACAGCAGGTGGGCTTCGTCGAAGAAGAACGCCAGCTTGGGCTGGTCGGGGTCGCCGATTTCGGGCAGCTGCTCGAACAATTCAGACAGCATCCAGAGCAGGAACGTGGCGTACAGCCGCGGCGAGTTCATGAGCTTGTCCGCGGCCAGGATGTTGACCACGCCCTTGCCGCCCACGGTTTGCATGAAGTCGGCAATGTTGAGCATCGGCTCGCCGAAGAACTTGTCGCCGCCCTGGGTTTCGATCTGCAGCAGCCCGCGCTGGATGGCGCCCACGCTGGCGGCGCTGATGTTGCCGTATTCGGTGGTGAACTGGCTTCCGTTCTCGCCCACGTACTGCAGCATGGCGCGCAGGTCCTTCAGGTCGAGCAGCAGCAGGCCGTTGTCGTCGGCAATCTTGAACACCAGGTTCAGCACGCCGGCCTGGGTTTCGTTCACGTCGAGCATGCGGCCCAGGAGCAGCGGGCCCATGTCGGACACCGTGGCCCGTACCGGATGGCCCTGTTCGCTGAACACGTCCCACAGGGTGACGGGGCAGGCGGCCGGTTCGGGCAGCTCGATGCCGCGTTCCTTCAGCGTGGCGGCCATCTTTTCGCCGATGCTGCCTTTCTGGCTCATGCCGGTGAGGTCGCCCTTGACGTCCGCCATGAACACCGGAACGCCGATGCTCGAGAGTTTTTCCGCAATGGTCTGCAGGGTGACCGTCTTGCCGGTGCCGGTGGCGCCGGTGATCAGGCCGTGGCGGTTGGCCAGGCTGGGGAGCAGGGCGCACTCGGTGGCGTCGTGGCGGGCTATCAGGAGGGGGTCGGCCATTGAGGGCTCCGGGTCGTATCGAAGCGGGCAGTCTAATCAAGCGGCGCTCCTATAATCCACGGCCCCCGAGGTAGTTACGGAAAAAGTTTCAGGAGGTTTTTTTTGTCATCGACTGCTCAGCCCCCCATTCCCGCCGTTGGCGATTCACCTGAACAGTCGCCGATTGAAAAAGAGTTGGCCGTCTTGCTGGTGAACGCGCTCAATCTGGAAGTCGCCCCCGAAGACATCGTGCCGACCGACCCGCTTTACGGCGAAGGCCTGGGCCTCGATTCCATCGACATCCTCGAGGTTGCGCTCGAAGTGTCCCGGCGCTACGGCTTCCAGCTGCGCTCGGACGACGAGCGCAACCAGCAGATCTTCCAGTCGCTGCGCACGCTCGCGACCCACGTCGCCCAGCACCGCAGCGCCTCCTGATCCATGTCTCGATGGCGACTGGCGCTCCTGCTGCTGGTGGGAGTGGCCTATGCCGGCCTCTCTCACTGGATGATGCTGTTCCACCCCACCGAGCCGTGGGCGGTGGTGGTTTTGCTCGGCCCGCTCTGGCTCGCCGCCATGGGTTTTGCGGCCAGCAAGCTCGGCCGCTGGGGCTTCATTGCCGCCATGCTGCTCGGCATTGCAGGCTTTGCGCTCGTGTTCCTGGGTGAGGCGGGCGATACCAACCGGCTTTATGTGTTCCAGCATGTGGCCATCAACGGCCTCTTGTGCGGCTGGTTCGGCGCTTCGCTGCGCGGGCCCGGCCTGCCGCTCATCACCCAGTTTGCCCAGCGCGTGCATCCGCTCAAGGGCCACATGCTGGCCTACACCACGCAGCTCACGCGCATCTGGACCGCGTATTTCGCCCTCGTGGTCGTGTCGTCGATCGTGGTGTACCTGAGCTTGCCTTTCTCCGCCTGGTCGCTGCTTGCCAATGTGCTGACACCGCTCTCGGTGACGCTTCTTTTCGTGGGCGAGCACCTGGTGCGCTACCGCCTGCACCCCGAATTCGAGCGCACGCGGCTCATCGATGCGGTGCGCGCCTTCCAGGGAACATCGCCCATCGACAACGGCACCGGCAGCCGGTGAAGCAGGGCCCCGCGTGACCGCCGAAATCCGCCTGCTGCCGCTCATCGCCAACCGGGACCTCGACGCGCCCCTGGCGTGGCGCGCCGGCGTCCCAGTGAGCACGCGGCAGTTCCTGGCCGACGTGGCCCGGTTCGCGCCGGTGCTGCCTGCAGAGGGCAGGGCGGTCAACCTGTGCGTCGACCGCTACGCCTTTGCCGTCAGCCTGGCGGCTGCGCTGGTGCGCGGCCATGCAAGCCTCTTGCCACCCGACGCCCGGCCCGACACGCTCGCGCGGCTGCTCGAATCCGGCGGAGCGAATCTTTTCGCGCTGACCGACGATGCCGGCCTGGCCACCCCCGGCATGCCGCGCGTGCTGATCGAAGACCGGTCCAGCCCCGAAGGCGGCATCGGTCTCGAGGTGCCGGCCGTCAGCAGCGGCATGCATGCCGTGAGCCTGCTGACCTCCGGTTCCACGGGCGTGCCCCAGCCGCACGCCAAGCGATGGGAAACACTGGTCGGCGATGTGGCCGTGGCGGTGGAACGGCTCGCCAGCCTGCTCGGGCGGCCATCGCTTGCCGGCCTGACGCTGGTCGCGACCGTGCCGGTTCAGCACAGCTATGGGTTGGAATCGTCGGTGCTGCTGGCCATGCTGGGCGGTGCCGCGTTCGAAAGCGGAAGGCCGTTCTTTCCGGCCGACGTGGTGAAAACGCTGGCCTCGGTGCCGCGCCCCCGTGCGCTGGTCACCACGCCTTTCCACTTGAAGACCCTGCTGCTCTCGGGCATCGAGTTGCCGCCGGTCGACCTGATTCTTTCGGCCACCGCGCCGCTTTCGCCGCAACTGGCAGCCCAGGCCGAGCAGGCGCTCGGCGGCGTGCTGATCGAAATCTACGGCAGCACCGAGTCCGGCCAGGTCGCCAGCCGCCGCACGACGCAAAGCGAGGTCTGGGAGAACTTCGGCAGCATTCGCGTGCATGCGGAACCGGGCGAGGGCGAGGGACCCGAGCGCTTCATTTTCAGCGGCGACTTCCTGCCCGAGCCCACGCCCATGGCCGATGTGCTCGAACTGCTCGATGCGCGCCGCTTCCGGCTGTTCGGCCGGGCCAACGACCTGATTCACGTGGCCGGGCGTCGCAGTTCGCTTGCGCATCTGAACTATCACCTCAACAGCATCGCCGGCGTTGAAGACGGCGCGTTCTGGCTCCCCGACGAAGTGGCCGACGGCGTGGTGCGCCCCGTGGCTTTCGTGGTGGCGCCCACGCTCTCGGCCGGCGAAGTCATCGCGGCGCTGCGGCAGCGGCTGGAGCCGGTGTTCGTTCCGCGGCGGGTGGTGCAAGTCAAGTCCTTTCCGCGCGAAGGCACCGGCAAGCTCACCGTGCGCGCGCTGCGCGAATTCGCGCTTGCGCAGCTGGCCGGGGACGACACCCCGGTGGGAATTGCCCACGCGGTACCCGCCGATCATCCGGCCTTTGCGGGCCACTTTCCCGGTCAGCCGCTGCTCCCGGGAGCGCTGATACTGGCCGAGGTCATGGAGGCCGTGCAGCGAGTGCCGGCACTGGTTGCCCGCCTTGGCACGCACCCCACCCTCGCCGCTGCCAAGTTTCTTGCACCCGTGCGGCCGGGGAGCATGCTCTCCATCGAACTGCAACCCGAAGCCGGCGCCGCGCGCGGCGTGCGTTTCGACGTGCGCTGCGACGGCGTGGTGGCTGTCACCGGCCGCTGGACCGCGGCGCCAGGCTCCGCGTGATGAAGCACACCGAAGCCGAGACGCACGCCGTGAAAGAGGCGTCGCAGACGGGGCAGCGCGGCGACTGGGCGCGCACGCCGGAGCGCAGCAACATGCTGGCCCTGCGCTTCATCTGCATGATGGCGCTGGTTTTCGGGCGCCACGTCACGCGGCTGCTGCTGCCGCCGATCAGCCTTTACTTTCTGCTGTTCGCGCCTACGCCGCGCCGCCACATCAAGCGCTACCTGTTCAGGGCCATCGGCCCGCGTGCGGGGTGGATCGACGGCTATCGGCTGCTGCACGCCTTTGCCTCGACGGTGCTCGACCGCGTGTACTTCCTGCGCGGGCGCATGGATCTGTTCGACGTGAAGGTCAAGGGCAACCTGCCGCTGGAGACCGAGGCGCTGCAGGGGCGGGGCGCTTTCTTGCTGGGCGCGCACGTCGGCAGCTTCGAGGCGCTGGGCGCCTGCAAGCACCACAGCCAGCACAAGCAGGAGCTGCGGCTCGCGATGCTGATGTACCCCGACAACGCGCAGCGCATCACGGCCATTCTGAACGCCATCAGCCTG
Organism: Variovorax paradoxus; assembly: GCF_009755665.1. Lineage (NCBI taxonomy): Bacteria > Pseudomonadati > Pseudomonadota > Betaproteobacteria > Burkholderiales > Comamonadaceae > Variovorax > Variovorax paradoxus. The sequence goes on along the minus strand of NZ_CP046622.1, from coordinate 3,154,838 downwards.
CCCGAGGCGCGGCCCCACGTGATCGCGCTGGGCCGGCCGCATTCGATGCTCGCCCTGCGCGACTGGCTCGACCATGGCGGTCTTGGCGGCATGCTGGCCGACCGCACGCTGCCGGGCAGCGAGGACCAGCCCGCGCAGCAGCGCGGCAACAACATCGTGCTGCCTTTTTTGGGCCAGCCGGCCAGCTTCAACGACGGCCCGTTCCGCCTTGCGGCGCTGCTGCGGCGCAAGGTGTTCTTCATGGCCGGCCTCTACGGCGGCGGTGCGCGCTACGATGTCCAGTTCGACCTGCTGGCCGACTTCAGCGAACGCGCATCCGACCCCGCCGAGCGGGAACGCCGCATCCGCGCGGCGGTCGAAGCCTACGTGGCGCACCTCGAAGCGCTGTGCCGCGCCTACCCCTACAACTGGTTCAATTTTCATGATTTCTGGCTCGAAGATTCGGTTTGACTGGCTTTGCAGGAGCCTGCTGCTGGCATTGGCCTGCTGCGCCGCGCCGGCGTGGGCTTTCGACCTGTCCGAGCTGATGGGTCTGCTTTCGAAGCAGAAGAGCGGCGAGGCGCGCTTCACCGAGCAACGCTTCGTGCACGGCCTGGAAGGCCCGCTCGATGCGCGCGGCACGCTGAGCTTCGAGGCGCCCGACAAGCTGGTGCGGCGTACCTTGTCGCCGCGCGTCGAAACCATGGCGGTCGAAGGCAACACGCTCACGCTCTCGCGCGGGGGCCGCAACCGCACCCTCACGCTCGACAGCATGCCCGAGCTGCTCGGCCTGGTGGAGGCCATGCGCGGCACGCTGACCGGCGACGGCACCACGCTGCAGCGCTATTTCCGCAGCACCGTGGGCGGCTCGGCCAGCAGCTGGACGCTCGACCTCACGCCCATCGACAGCCGCCTGGCGGCGCAGATGCGCAGCATCCGCATCTCCGGCCGCGCCAGCGAAGTGCTGGGCCTTGAAATGGAATTCGTCGGCGGCGACCGCTCGGTAATGAACATCACGCCCGAGCGCGCGGGCGCCGCTCCCGTGGCTCCCTCTGCGCCAGCGGGCGCTGCCGGGCGCACCACGCCGTGACCGGGCGCGACACCGCGGCAGGCCCGCCGAGTTGGCAGCGCCGCGCGTTGGTGCTGCTGGTGTGGGCGCTGGTCCTGATCGGCGGCGCGGTGCAAATTGCGCGTACGCATTTCAGCGCCGACCTTTCGGCCTTCCTGCCCAAGAGCCCCGACGTGCGGCAGCAGGTGCTCATCGAGCAACTGCAAAGCGGCGTGGCGTCGCGCACGCTGCTGCTCGGCATCGAGGGCGGTGCCAGCGTGGAGCAGCGCGCCGCGGTGTCCCGCGCGGTGGCCAAGGCCATGCGCGAGAGCCAGCTGTTCGACCTGATCCAGAACGGCGACACCGGCGACTGGACCGAAGCTGGTACCTGGGTCTTCGATCATCGCTACCAGCTCTCGCCGGGCGTCAGGCCCGAGCAGTTCACAGTCGACGGATTGCGCGACGCAATCAACGAAACGCTGTCGATGCTGGGCACGCCGGCCGGCAACGTGATCAAGCCGTTGCTCGATCGCGACCCCACCGGAGAGACGCAGCGCATTGCCGTGGACCTGGCGCCGGCAAGCGCGCCGCGTACCGAGGGCGGCGTGTGGATGTCGCGCACCGCGCCGCGCGCGCTCATGATTGCCACCACGCGCGCCGCGGGCAGCGACCTCGACGCACAGGCCGCGGCCATTGCGCGCGTGCATGCGGCCTTCGATGCCGCAACGCGCGGCATGGGCGAGGCCGGGCCCAAGCTGCTGCTCAGCGGGCCGCCGGTGTTTTCGGTGCTGAGCCGCGACAAGATCAAGACCGAAGCGATCCACCTTGCGATCGTGGGCGGCATCGTGATGGGCGGGTTGCTGCTGCTGGCGTTCGCCTCGCCGCGCGCGCTGGTCATCGCGTTTTTGCCCGTGGCCACGGGCGTGGTCATCGGCACTGCCGCGGTGAGCATGGTGTTCGGTTCCGTGCACGGCATGACGCTGGGCTTTGGCAGCACGCTGATCGGCGAGACGGTCGACTACGCGATCTACTACCTCATTCAGGCGCGCGGCGCGGCCGTGGCCGGCACCGGCTGGGCAAGGTGGCGCGATGTGCATTGGCCCACTGTGCGGCTTGGGCTGCTCACATCGGTGTGCGGGTTTGCGGCGCTGGTGTTCTCTGGCTTTCCGGGCCTGGCCCAGTTGGGTGTTTTCTCGATTGCGGGGCTCGTGGCCGCCGCGCTCGCCACGCGCTACGCATTGCCCATGCTCGCGCCGGACGGCGCCACCGGCATGGGCATGCGCAAGTACATGGCACGCGGCGCCGGCCTGCTGGTTCGCGGCCTGCCGCGCCTGCGCTGGGTGCTGGCCGGGCTCGGAGTGGCCGCGCTGGCGCTGGTCATCTGGCAGGGGGGGCATCTCTGGCGCGCCGATCTCGGCGCGATGAGCCCGGTGCCCAAGTCGGCCCAGCAGCTCGACGAAATGCTGCGCGCCGACATCGGCACGGGCGACGGCAGCACGCTGGTGGTGGTCTACGGTGCCGACGAAGAGGCTGCACTGCGCAACACCGAGGCGGCCGCGGCGCGGCTCGAGGCGCTGGTCGACAAGGGCGAGCTCGGCGGCTTCGAAACCGTGACGCGCGTGCTCCCGAGCGTGGCCACCCAGGCGGCGCGCCTCGCCAGCCTGCCGGACGGCGAGACCCTGCGAACCCGGCTCGCCGAGGCCACGCAAGGCTCGCCGTTGCCCGCCACGCGCTTGGGTCCCTTCCTGGCCGAAGTGGAAGCCGCGCGCAAGCTGGCGCCGGTGCGGCGCGCCGACCTGAAGGACGGGCCGCTCGGTTCGGTCGTCAACACGCTCATGTACCAGCGCCCCGGCGGCGGCTGGTCGACGCTGGTGGTTCTTCATCCGGGCCCGAAGTTCGACGCGGGGCGGCTCGAAGCGGCGCTCGCCGGTGCGCCTGAAGTGCAGGTGGTCGACGTGGGCCGGGAACTCGCCGGGCTCTATCAGCGCTACCTGCACGAGGCCTTCGTGCAGGTGCTGCTCGGCGCATTGGCCGTGGTGGTGCTGCTCGGCATCTACCTGCGTTCGGGCAAGCGCCTGCTCGCGGTGTGCCAGCCGCTGGTGGTCGCGGTGGTGCTCACGCTCGGCGGCATGGCCGTGCTCCAGGTGCCGCTGGGCATCCTTCATCTTGTCGGGCTGCTGCTGATCGTGGCGGTCGGCTCCAACTACGCGCTGTTCTTCGACCAGCTGCGCGTGGCGGGCCGGGCCGACGAGGACACGCTGGCCTCGCTGATGCTGGCCAACCTGACAACCGTGGTGTCTTTCGGGCTGATCGCGATTTCGGACATTCCAGCGCTGTCGTCGATCGGCCGCGTGGTCGCGCCGGGCGCCTTGCTGGCGTTGCTGCTCTCGGCCGCCTTCGCGAGCCGGATGGCGCCGCCGCCCGCGCGCGGCTGATGGGAAAATCCCGAGCCATGTCATCCGCATCCGCCGCACCGTCTGAATCGTGGCCCTGGCCGCCGGCCATTCGCGCGAGCGCGGCCGTGCACGTGGCCGCCATCGGTGCGGGCGCGCTGGTGCCGGGGGCGATGCCCTGGGCCATCGGCGCCGTCGTGCTGAACCATGCGCTCATCACCGGCGCGGGGCTCACGCCGCGCAGCAGCCTTCTGGGACCCAACGTCACGCGCCTGCCCGAGGCGGCCGGCGCCCGGCGCGAAGTGGCCATCACCATCGACGACGGCCCCGAGCCCGAGGTCACGCCTCGGGTGCTCGACCTGTTGGACGCGCATGGCCAGCGCGCCACCTTCTTCTGCATTGCCGAGCGCGTGCTTGCGCAGCCGGCGCTCGCGCGCGAGATCGTGGCGCGGGGCCACAGCATCCAGAACCACACTGCGCGGCATCGGCACAATTTTTCTTTTCTCGGCCCCCGGGGCTTTGCGAGCGAGATTGCGCGGGCGCAGGAAATCCTTGCGGAAACCACGGGCCAGCGCCCGACCTGTTTCCGTGCGCCAGCCGGCCTGCGCAACCCATTCCTGGAGCCTGTGCTGCACCGCCTCGGCCTTTCGCTCGTGAGCTGGACGCGTCGCGGCTTCGACACGCGCGAAGGCGATCCCGCCAAGGTCATGGCGCGCCTAGCCCGCAACCTGCAGGCGCGCGACATCCTGCTTTTGCACGACGGCAACGCCGCGCGCACCCCTGAAGGAAACCCAGTGTTGTTGGAGGTATTGCCCTTGGTGCTCGAACGCCTGCGCGCCGAAGGCCTTAGCGCCGTCACTTTGCCCGAGGGCCTGAAGCCATGAGCGCGGTGCTGCCTTCGTCGACCGGCACCACCGGCAGCGCTTGGCGCGAGCTGCACGAAGCCGCCACCATTCCCTACAAGAAGGGCGGCAGCTTTGCGTGGCATTTCGCGCGCGGCAAGCTGGGGCGCGACCCGGTGTTTCGCGGGCTGCTCGAGCGCGGCTTGATCGGCGCGGAGCATCGGCGCGTGGTCGACATCGGCTGCGGGCAGGGGCTTTTCGCGAGCCTGCTCGCATCGATGAGCCAGATGCAGGCACAGGGCCGCTGGCCGGCTTCGTGGAAGCCGACGCCGGCAGCGGCCGACTACACCGGCATCGAACTGATGCCCAAGGACGTGGCGCGTGCCGAGGCTTCCATCGGCCATCTGCAACCGACGCCGAAGCTGGTCTGCGCCGACATGTGCTCGGCGGCGCTGCCGGACTGCGATCTGGTCGTGATTCTCGACGTGCTTCACTACGTGAACATCGAGGCGCAAGACAGCGTTCTGCAGCGTGTGCGCGACGCGTTGCAGCGCGGCGGCAATCCGAACGCGCGGCTGTTGCTGCGCGTGGGCGATGCATCGAGCAAGCGCGGCTTTGCCATCAGCCAGTGGGTCGACCGCACGGTAACGCGCATCCGCGGCCACAAGGTGTCGCCCACCTGGGGCCGTCCACTGGCCGACTGGATCGCGGTGCTGCAGCGGCTGGGCTTCAGCGTGCAGAGCATTCCCATGAGCGAAGGCACCCCCTTTGCCAACGTGCTGCTGGTGGCCGACCTGGAGCCTTCTGCGTGACAACCGCCCCGCAAACGCTCGACCGCGCGGGCATTGCGCAGCGCATTCCGCATAGCGGCAGCATGTGCCTGCTCGACTGGCTGGAGCGCTGGGATGCCGAGTCGATTCATTGCAGCACCCGCACGCACGCACTGCCCGACAACCCTCTGCGAACGGCAGGCGGCCTGCTCGCGCCCAACGCAATCGAATACGCCGCGCAGGCGATGGCGCTGCACGGTGGTCTGCTGGCCGCCGAAGGAAGCGAGCCATCGGCCGGCTTTCTGGCGAGTGCGCGCAACGTACGCCTCTCGGTCGCTCGGCTCGACGACATTGCCGGCGCACTGCAGGTGCACGCGCGGCGCCTTTCGGGCGATACGAACCAGATCCTTTATGAATTCGCGGTGAAGGACAGTGACGGCCTCATGCTGGCCGAAGGCCGCGCTGTGGTGGTGCTGAACACGCCGCTTGCAACCGGAGCCATCACCTCATGAGCCTTGAAGGAAAACGTGCACTGATCACAGGCGCAAGTGGCGCATTGGGCGCGGCCATGGCCGAGCGCCTGGCACGCGACGGCGCCACGGTGCTGCTGCACGCCAACTCGCGTCCCGAAGCGGTGGAGCAGTTGGCGGCCACCATTGCGGCCGCGGGCGGCAAGGCCGAGTGCCACGTGTTCGACCTGCGCAGCGATGAAGCCTGCCGCGTGGCGTGCGAACGCATGCTCGAAGATGGGCCAGTCCAGATCGTCGTCAACAACGCCGGCGTGCACGACGACGCGGTACTGCCCGGCATGCGCGCCGACCAGTGGCACAAGGTGATCGATGTTTCGCTCAACGGCTTCTTTCGCGTGACCCAGCCATTGCTGCTGCCGATGATGCGAACGCGTTGGGGCCGCGTGCTCAATATCTCGTCGGTCTCGGCGCTGACCGGCAACCGCGGACAGGTCAACTATGCGGCCGCCAAGGGTGCGCTCAACAGCGCGACAAAGGCGTTGTCTCTGGAGGTGGCCTCGCGCGGTGTCACGGTCAACGCCATTGCGCCGGGCATCATCGCCTCGCCCATGGCCAACGCCGCCTTCGACCCCGCCATGGTCAACCAGATGGTCCCGATGAAGCGCGCCGGAACGCCGCAGGAAGTGGCGGCGCTCGCCTCGTTCCTGGCCAGCGACGAGGCAGCCTACATCACGGGGCAGGTGATTTCGATCAACGGCGGAATGATCTGAGTTTTTCTGCCGCCGGACGCCCCCCGAAGCGCTATTTCTGAAAAGGCGGCGCCCCCCGAAGCTTGCGAAACACAAGCCCCGGCAGCCGCAGCACGAATTCGACCATCAGCCGCGTGTGCATCCACGTCAGCAGCACGTTGTCGCGCCCGTAGCGAAAGTGCGAAACCCCGCCTTCCTCGGCGCTCAGGTACTTCACCGGTGCATCGATGTTCACGGGCTTGACGCCGCGCCAGGCCAGCCGCACGACGGCTTCGGTGTCGAAGTCGAAGCGGCGCATCCACGGTTGCCGCGCCATCACGGCGATCAGGTCGGGCACCGGGTACACGCGAAATCCGTAGAGCGAATCGCCGACGCCGGCAAACAGGGTTTCGAGCTGGGTCCAGCCGTTGGACACGCGCCTTCCGCGCACGCGCAGTAGCGGCGCGGAGGCATCGAACACCGGCCGGCCGAGGACCATGGTTTCGGGCCGCGCCTGCGATGCGGCCATGAACGAAGGAATCAGGTCGGCCGGATGCTGGCCGTCCGAATCCATGGTCAGCGCGTGCGTGAAACCGGCCTCGCGCGCCGCGCGCAGGCCGTGCAGCACGGCTGCGCCCTTGCCCTGGTTTTGCGGCAGCAGCCAGACCCGCAGGCCCGGGTCGTGTGCGGCCATTTGCTGCAGGCGTTCACCGGTGCCGTCGGTGCTGCCGTCCACCACCACCCACACGGGGTTCCATTGGGCGCGCGCCGCTTCGACGGTCGAAAACAGGCGTTCGCCCGTGTTGTAGCTGGGAATTAGGACAAGGTGTGTGCGCGAGGCGTCTGGCATGCGGGGGACGCGTCGGTGGCGCGCTGTTCCATGTTTTGGCGAAAGTATTGTTCCAGCTCCGATTGCAGCACGTGGCTGTCCTGCAAGGGCGCGAACCGCTCGCCCAGCCGCAGCTTGAAGACGATGGGCAGCGGCGGCACGCGCCACAGCGGCCAGCCCTTGCTGAGGTACGGCGAATCGGTTTCGATGAACACGGTCTGGATGGGGGCCTGCGCGAGCTTGGCAATCAGCGTCACGCCGTGGCCGAAGGGATTGAGCGGCGGCGTTACCGTGCGCGTGCCCTCCGGAAAAATGACCAGCTGCCCACCGTTGCGAAGGTCAGCCACCGCCAAGCGCACCATGGTGCGCGCCGATTCGTTGCTGATGTAGCGCGCAAGGCGCGCACCCGCGCCAAGAAAGATGTTGCGCAGCAGGTCGGCCTTCATGATGCAGGCACTGCGCGGCAGCCGCGCCACCAGCAGCAGCGCGTCGAGCATCGTGGGGTGGTTGGCAACGAAGATCACGCCGGGCTCGCTGCGCATCGGGTCGAGGCAGCTCGCGTCGATGCGCATCATTCCGGTCACGGAGGCCAGGCCCCAGAACATGCGGTACGCAAACGCGATGGTCAGGCGGCCCAGCTTGCGCGCGGGCGCCTCCGGCATGACCGGATACAGCAGCATGGCGACGAAGTTCCAGACCAGCGAAATCAGGCCCAGGAACAGCAGCAGCGCGTAGAGCATCAACGCGAGCGGAATGGTCGTGAGAATGCGCAGCACGCGGGTCATCGACATCTCGTCGGTCCGATCGAATCGCAACGACGGGTCAGGCCCGCAGGCGACCCGGGGCGACGGCGTGGGCTTCGATCTCCACCAGCAGGTCGCTGCGGCAGATGTCCGCCTCCAGGTAGACCGCATGGCGGATCATCGGCGCGTCGGCGCCCACCGCGTTCTCGAGCACGCTGCGCACCGCCTCGGTGTCGGCCGGATGGCGCACATAAACCACGCAGTCGAGCTTGGCGAGAGAAAACGTGGCCGTGACCTGGCTGTTGGCCGCCGCGATCACCGCTTCGAGGTTGCGCAGCGTTTCGCGCGTTTGCTCCAGCACGTCTCCCTGGTGAACGGTTTCGTGGCCCACGATGCTCGCGGTGCCCGAGATGAAAAGTGCCACGTCGCCGTTGCCGACATCCGCCAGCGCGGCGCGCGAAAAGGTGGGCGAGCGCGGGCCGTAAGTTTCGGGATAGCGGTAGGCCGAAACCTGGCGCGGGTTCTCGACCGGCACGGGCGCCGTTTGCCCGGCCAGGAACCGGATGGACAGCGCGCCTTGGTGAATGCCCAACGCACACGCCGCAGGGGCGCCTTCGAAGGCAGCGCGGCCGGCCTCGAAAAACGCTTCTTGCCGCCCGAGGTTGAACTGGCGGTATCGCTCCAGCCCGCCGCCGTCGGCATTGATCTGCGGCAGGTAGTTCCAGATACGCAGCAAGTGCGGCGTTGCGGCGTGGTCGAGCGTCTTGAAGAGGTCGCGGTAAGCGCTGTGCGCAATTTCGGCGAGGTTCTGTTTTTCCGCGGATTCATCGATGTCGATGGCGCCAAGCAGCCAGTGGCCATTGCTGCGCCAGCGGGCGATGCCGGTGGTACCCGACTGGACCCGCCCGCCGTTCACGTGCCACACGTCGGCCATTGCGCCCTGAGCGGAAAGCACGCGCGCATTGACGGTCGGCATCCATGCCAGCCCGTGCGGCGTGCCGTAGCCGAGCGCCGCAAAAGGCGCGGTGCCGTTGGCGGTCAGCGCAAGGCTGTCGGACAGTGAAAGGCGCTCGACGCGCAGATGAGAAATTTCGCCCTGTACTCGCACGTCAGCCGGCCTCGACGGTGTTTTCTGGCTTGCGGGCCATGTATTCGGAAAAAACGCCCAGGCTCGCATGCCGGCGCACTTCGGTGAAGCCCGCGGCGCGCAATGCCTCCAGCACGCGCTCGGGCGGAATGCAGGCTTCGATGGTGTCCCAGTAGTAGCGCCACAGCTCCGAGGTGTTGCTGCGGCGGCCGACCACGCGAGCGATCAGCGGCACCACCGCGCGCATGTAGCCCTTGAGCAGGGCGGTGGCGATGCGGCCCTGCGGCTTGGTGATTTCGAGCACCACCAGGCGGCCGCCGGGGCGCAGCACGCGGTGGAACTCGCTGAATGCGGCTGCCACGTCGCTGATGTGGCGCATGGCATAGCCCATGCTCACGAAGTCGCAGCTGGCATCGGGCCGGGGCAGCGATTCCGCCACGCCCGGAACCAGCTCCACGCCCGGCAGGTTGATCTGTTCCATCATTCCCACGCTGGGATCGACGCCCACCAGCTTGCCCGTCGGGCCGATGATCTTGAGAGCCTCGCGGGCGACCAGTCCGGTGCCGATCCCGACGTCGAGCACCTGTGCACCCGCAACGAGACCGGCCTGCGTCAGGGCGGCCCGCCGGTATGCCGGGCCGGTGCCGAAGGCGAGCACGCTCTCGATGCGGTCGTAGTCGGCGGCGGTGCTGTCGAAGATGCGGCGCAGAAACGCCTGGTGTTCCGCCTCGTTCTTGTAATACAGCGGCAAGGGGGTGTGCGGCGGCAGGATGGCCGGATTCCCGGGAGCGACAGAAGGCGATGGCGTCATCGACGGATTATCACCAAAAGACCCGGCCGCTCCGGCCCGGAGGCCCCGCCGTTGCGTGCGCCGGACAGTAAACTCGGAGCCTGCTTTGAAAACACAAGACTGCGAGATAGAAAGCCATGGCCGGACATAGCAAATGGGCAAACATTCAGCACCGGAAGGGCCGCCAGGACGAGAAGCGCGGCAAGCTCTGGACGCGCGCCATTCGCGAGATCACGGTGGCCGCCCGCACTGGCGGCGGCGACCTCAGTGCTAACCCTCGGTTGCGGCTGGCGGTGGAAAAAGCCAAGGCCGTCAACCTGCCTATCGACACCGTCAAGCGCAACATCGACAAGGCGACCGGCAACCTCGAAGGCGTGAATTACGAAGAAATTCGTTACGAGGGGTACGGAATCGGCGGCGCGGCGATCATCGTCGACACCATGACCGACAACCGCGTGCGCACTGTGGCCGAAGTGCGTCACGCATTTTCCAAGCACGGCGGCAACATGGGCACCGAAGGCTCGGTGGCCTTTCAATTCAAGCACTGCGGCCAGATCATCTTTGCGCCCGGCACCGACGAAGACAAGGTGATGGAGCTCGCGCTCGAAGCCGGCGCGGAAGACGTGGTGACCGACGATGACGGTGCCATCGAGGTGCTCACCGCGGTCGGCGACTTCGAAGCCGTGAAGAACGCGCTGGAAGCCGCCGGCTTGAAGCCCGAGGTGGCCGAGGTCACCATGCGGCCTGAAAACACCGTCGAAATAACCGGCGAAGACGCGGCCAAGATGCAAAAGCTGCTCGATGTGCTCGAAGACCTGGACGATGTCCAGGAGGTCTATCACAACGCGGCGCTTTCCGAATGAACGACATACAGCGAATGAAGGCCTGCGAATGAAGGTACTGGTAATTGGAGGAGGGGGCCGCGAGCACGCCTTGGCGTGGCGCCTGGCGCAGGCCAACCGGGTCAGCCGCGTGTACGTGGCGCCGGGCAACGGCGGCACCGTGAGCGACGAGCGCTACGACTGCATCGACATCACCGAGCCCGCCGCGCTGCGCGAATGGGCCATGAAGGAAAAGATCTCGCTGACCGTCGTCGGCCCCGAGGCTCCATTGGCCGCCGGCGTGGTGGATGAATTCCGCGCACACGGCTTGCGCATCTTCGGCCCCACGCAGGCCGCGGCGCAGCTCGAAAGCTCCAAGGCGTTTTCCAAGGCGTTCATGAAGCGCCACAAGATTCCGACCGCCGAGTACGAGGCCTTTACCGATGCGGCCGCGGCCCATGCGTACATCGATGCCAAGGGTGCGCCCATCGTCGTCAAGGCCGACGGCCTGGCCGCCGGCAAGGGCGTGGTGGTGGCCATGACCGCGCAAGAAGCCCATGAGGCGGTCGACTTCATGCTGGTCGACAACAAGTTCGGCGTGTCCCACAACGACGGCGGCGCGCGCGTCGTCATCGAAGAATTCCTGCAGGGCGAGGAAGCCAGCTTCATCGTGCTGTGCGACGGCAAGAACGTGACCGCGCTGGCCACCAGCCAGGACCACAAGCGCCTGCTCGACAACGACGAAGGCCCCAATACCGGTGGCATGGGCGCCTACTCGCCGGCGCCGGTGGTCACGGCCGAGGTGCACGCGCGCGCCATGCGCGAAATCATCCTGCCGACGATTCGCGGCATGGAAAAGGACGGCATTCCGTACACCGGCTTTCTGTATGCCGGTCTCATGATCGATCCGTCGGGCCACCCCAAGACGCTCGAGTTCAACTGCCGCATGGGCGACCCTGAGACGCAGCCGATCATGATGCGACTCAAGTCCGACCTGTTCGAAGTGTTCTGGCATGCGACCGACGGCACGCTCGATCAGGTCGAGCTGCAATGGGACCGGCGCGTGGCGCTAGGGGTGGTGATGGCGGCGCACGGCTACCCGCTGTCGCCCCGCAAGGGCGACCGCATCACGGGCATTCCTGCCGAGGCGCCCGATGCCGTGGTGTTTCATGCCGGCACCACGCAGCAAGACGGCGAACTGAAGACCAGCGGTGGCCGCGTGCTTTGCGTCACCGTATTGGCGGACAGCGTAAAGCTCGCGCAGCAGCGGGCTTATGAAGTGGCGGCGCGCATCAACTTCGATGGCGCGCAGTACCGCAAGGACATCGGGTATCGCGCGGTTCACGCGCGCAACAACCCGCAGGCTTGATGCAGCAGACCAATCCGGCGGCCGTCGGCGACTACCTGCAGAGGCTCCAGCAGCAGATCGTCGAAGCAGTAGAGGCGGCGGACGGCGGCGCCTGCACGCGCGATGACTGGCAAAAGGAACCCGGAGAAAGCCTGCAGGGCCACGGCCTTACCTGCATTCTCGAAGGCGGGGAACTGTTCGAGCGCGCGGGCTGCGGTTTTTCGCAGGTGCGAGGGCCCAAGCTGCCGCCCTCGGCCACGCAGAACCGGCCCGAACTCGCTGGCGCGCCTTTCGAGGCCATGGGCGTTTCGCTGGTGTTCCATCCGCGCAATCCTTACGTGCCCATCGTTCACATGAACGTGCGCATGCTGGCCGCGTTGCCCGAAGGCAAGGACCCGGTGTGCTGGTTCGGCGGCGGCATGGACCTGACGCCTTGCTATGGCTTCGAGGAAGACGCGGTGCACTTTCACACCCTATGCCGCGATTCGCTCGCTGCATTCGGCGACGACAAATACCCGCGCTTCAAGACGTGGTGCGACGAATATTTCTTTCTGAAGCACCGCAATGAGCAGCGTGGCATCGGCGGCATCTTTTTCGACGATTTCGCCGAGGGCGGCTTCGAGAACGGCTTTGCAATGCTGCGTTCCGTGGGCGATGCTTTTCTGCCGGCCTACCTGCCCATCGTGGAGCGCCGCCGCGGCATGCCGTGGGGCGAGCGCGAACGTGCGTTTCAGCTGTACCGGCGTGGGCGGTATGTCGAGTTCAACCTGGTGTGGGACCGCGGCACGCACTTTGGGCTGCAATCGGGCGGGCGCACCGAATCGATCCTGCTGTCGATGCCGCCGCTTGCGAGCTGGGCCTATCGCCAGCAACCCGAACCGGGCAGCCCCGAAGCCGCTCTGTACAGCGACTTCATCGTGCGGCGCGACTGGTTGTGAGTTCCTCCGGCGCTCCGCGCATCGGCGTTTTCGGCGGCGCATTCGATCCGCCTCACAACGCCCACGTGGCCTTGGCCGAAGCAGCGCTTTCGCAGCTCGGCCTGGCCGAGCTGCACGTCATTCCTACCGGCCAGGCCTGGCACAAGAGCCGCACGCTCACGCCGGCGCAAGACCGTCTTGCGATGGCGCGGCTGGCTTTCTCGGGGCTCGCGGGCAGGGTGGTGGTCGACAGCCGCGAAGTGTTGCGCGACGGCCCCACCTACACGCTCGATACCCTGCATGAGTTGCGGAATGAACAACCCGGTGCGCAACTGGTCTTGATCATGGGTGCCGACCAGGCCACCGCCTTGCCCACATGGCATGGCTGGCAGGCTATACTCGGCATTGCTATTGTTTCTGTAGCGTATCGCGCACTATCGACGGGCGGCATTGCTCGTTTTGATCCGAAAATGCTGCTCGGCCTTCCGGCTGGCGCGCATTTCGAAGCGCTCGAATTACCGGCCATGGACACCAGCGCCACCGAAATCCGGCGGCGCGCGGCGCTCGGCGAGGACATTTCCTCGCTGGTTCCGTCCGCCGTTGCACGCTATATTGACCAACACCACCTTTACCGCCCTGCCTGATGACCACTGAAGCCGCCGCCAAGAAAGACACCCAGAAACTCCAGCGAGCCATCATCGATGGACTCGAAGACGTCAAGGCGCAGGACATTCAGGTTTTCGACACAGAGCATCTTTCGCCGCTGTTCGAGCGCGTGATCGTTGCCTCGGGCACCTCCAACCGCCAGACCAAGGCGCTGGCCGCGAGTGTTCGCGACGCGGTGCGCGAGGCCGGCTTCGGCAAGCCGCGCATCGAGGGCGAGGACAACGGCGAGTGGATCATCGTGGACTGCGGCGCGGCCGTGGCGCACATCATGCAGCCCGCCATCCGCCAGTACTACCACCTCGAGGAGATCTGGGGCGACAAGCCCGTGCGCGCCAAGCTCGGCGGCACCAAGCCGGCCCTTGCAACCGCCGCCAAGGTGACCGAAGAGAAGAAGCCCGTCGCCGCCAAGATGCCGAACCTGCGCCGCACAAGCGCGGCCAAGACCGCCATCCGCGCGGCCGAGCAGGAAGCCAAGGCCGAGAAGGCCAGCCGGAGCCCGGCGAAGAAAACCGCCGCCAAGAAGGCGCCCGCCAAGAAGACCACGACCGCGCGCGTGCCGGTCAAGGTCGTTGGCAAGCCCGCCGCGAAGAAGCCCGCGGCAAAGAAGGCGCCTGCCAAGAAGGCGCCAGCGCGCCGCGCATGAAGCTCCTGGTGGTCGCCGTCGGGCAGCGGATGCCCGATTGGGCGCAGACTGCCTGGGACGACTACGCCAAGCGCTTCCCGCCGGAACTCAAACTCGAGCTGCGCGCGGTCAAGACCGAACCCCGCGGCTCCAAGTCGCTCGAAACCCTGTACGCCGCCGAACGCGAGCGCATCGAAGGCGCCATTGCCAGAGGCATGCGCATCGTGGTGCTCGACGAGCGAGGCACCGCGCTCACCACCAAGGCACTGGCCGCGCGCCTGCAAAGCTGGCAAGGCGAGGGCGATGACGTCGCGCTCGTCATCGGGGGACCTGACGGACTCGACCCGGCTTTCAAGGCCGCGGCGCATGAACGCATTCGCCTGTCCGACCTGACCCTGCCGCACGCCATGGCGCGCGTGCTGCTGGTCGAGCAGCTGTACCGGGCCTGGTCGGTCAACGCGGGCCATCCGTACCACCGGGAATGACACCAGACTTCATCTACCTCGCGTCGCAAAGCCCGCGCCGTGCCCAGCTGCTGGGCCAGCTTGGCGTACGCCACGAACTGCTGCTTGCCGGCCCCGATGAAGACGCCGAATCGCTCGAAGCGGCGTTGCCGAACGAGTCGCCCACCGCCTACGTTCAGCGTGTCACGGCGCTCAAGCTCGATGCGGCCGTTGCGCGGCGCAAGCGCCTCGGTTTGGCCGATGCACCGGTGCTCTGCGCCGACACCACGGTCGCGCTGGGCCGCACGATTCTCGGCAAGCCCGACGACGCACGCGATGCCGAACGCATGCTCGCGCTGCTTTCGGGTGCCACGCACCGCGTGCTGACGGCCGCCGCTCTGCAGCATGGCCGCCGTCGCCACGCCGCGCTCAGCGTGTCGCGCGTGCGCTTCGCGGCGATCAGCAAGAAGCAGATCGCGCGCTATGCCGCAAGCGGCGAGCCGCTCGGCAAGGCCGGCGCCTATGCGATTCAAGGCGCGGCGGCTGCGTTCATCGAACACATCAGCGGGTCCTATTCGGGCATCATGGGACTCCCGATGTTCGAGACCGCGCAGCTCCTTCGCAGCGCCGGTTTCAATACCTGAGAACTCCATGCAAGACATCCTGATCAACTGGTCCCCGCAAGAGACCCGTGTGGCGCTGGTCGAGCACGGCGCGGTGCAAGAGCTGCACGTCGAGCGCACGCTGGAGCGCGGGTTGGTCGGCAACATCTACCTGGGCAAGGTCTCGCGCGTGCTGCCGGGCATGCAGTCGGCCTTCATCGACATCGGCCTGGAACGCACGGCCTTCCTGCATGTGGCCGACATCGTGGCGCCGTTCACGCCGGGCTCGCGGCCGAGCGCACCCGCGCCCGATCGCGACCACCGCAACGGCGGACCCATGGTGCCCATCGAGAAGCAGGTGTTCGAGGGCCAGTCGCTCTTGGTGCAGGTGATCAAGGACCCGATCGGCACTAAGGGTGCGCGGCTGTCGACGCAGATCAGCATTGCGGGCCGGCTGCTGGTGTTCTTGCCGCAAGACAACCACATCGGCGTTTCGCAGAAGATTCCTGCGGACCAGCGCGAGTCATTGCGCACCCGCATGCTGGCGCTGATCGAGGCGGCTGCGGCTGCCGACAGCGGCGGCGTGGTGCCGGCCAACACGGGTGGCTTCATCCTGCGCACCAACGGCGAAGATTCGTCCGATGCCGAACTGGCCGAAGACATTGCCTACCTTCGCAAGACCTGGTCGCGCATTCGCGAAGCATCGGGCAAAGTGCCGGCCATGTCGCTGCTGCACCAGGACCTGAGCCTGCTGCAGCGCGTCCTGCGCGACATGACGAGCGAAGATACGCAGACCATCCGCATCGATTCGCGCGAGCAGTTCGAGGTGCTGCTGAAGTTCGGGCTCGAATACATGCCGCAGGCGGCCGGCAAGCTGCAGCACTACAAGGGCGAGCGGCCGATCTTCGACCTGTATTCGGTCGACGAGGAAATTGCCAAGGCGCTGGGCCGGCGGGTCGATCTCAAGTCGGGTGGCTACCTGGTGGTGGACCAGACCGAGGCGCTCACCACGGTGGACGTGAACACGGGCGGCTTTGTCGGCGCGCGCAATTTCGACGACACCATTTTCAAGACCAACCTCGAGGCGGCGCAGGCCATTGCGCGGCAGCTGCGGCTACGCAACCTGGGCGGGATCATCATCGTCGACTTCATCGACATGGGGCGCGACGACCATCGCGAGCAGGTGCTGGCGGAGTTTCGCAAGCAGCTTGCGCGCGACCGCGTCAAGACCACTGCCGGCGGCTTCTCGCAGCTGGGCCTGGTCGAGATGACGCGAAAACGCACGCGTGAGTCGCTGGCGCACATGCTGTGCGAGCCCTGTGCGGCATGCGGCGGGCAAGGCATTGTGAAGACGGCGCGCAGCGTCGCCTATGACGTGATGCGCGAGATCTTGCGCGAGGCGCGGCAGTTCACGCCGCGCGAATTCCGCATCGTCTCGTCGCCACAGGTGATCGAACTTTTTCTCGATGAAGAAAGCCAGCACCTGGCGGGCTTGAGCGACTTCATAGGCAAGCCGATTTCGTTGCAGGCCGAGCCCGCCATCGGGCAAGGGCAATACGACATCGTATTGCTCTGACCCGAAGGCCTGGGCTCAGAGCGTCGGGTCTTGTCCCGGCGTGGCGCTGCGCACGGCAAGCGTCTGCAGGCGCGCATAGAGCCCGTCGAGCGCCATCAGCTGTTCATGGCTGCCTTGCTCGGCAATGCGGCCTTTTTCCATCACGATGATGCGGTCGGCATGCTGGATGGTCGAGAGCCGGTGCGCCACGATCAGCGTGGTGCGGTTCTGCATCAGCCGCTGCAGGGCGTCTTGCACCAGGCGCTCCGATTCGGTGTCGAGCGCGGAAGTCGCTTCGTCGAGCAGCAGGATGGGTGCGTTCTTGTAGAGCGCGCGCGCAATGGCCAGGCGCTGCCGCTGGCCGCCCGAAAGCTGCGTGGCGTTGTGGCCCAGCACAGTGTCGATGCCCTGAGGCAGGCTCTCCACGTGGCTGGCCAGGTTCGCCGCCTCTATGCACTGCTGCACACGGCCGCGGTCGATTTCGGCACCGAGCGCAACGTTCGCGGCCAGCGTGTCGTTGAGCATCACCACGTCTTGACTCACCATGGCGAACTGCGCGCGCAGGCTCTTCAGTTCCCATTCGGCGGTGTCGTGGCCGTCGAGCAGCACCTGGCCGCCGCTTGGCAGCACGAAGCGCGGCAACAGGTTGACCAGCGTGGTCTTGCCCGAGCCCGAGGGGCCGACGAAGGCCACCACCTGGCCGGGCTCGATGGCAAGGCTCACGCCGTCGAGCGCACGGGCTTCGTCTTCGCCCCGGTAGCTGACGACCGCATCGCGCAGCTCGATACGGCCTTGCGCACGTTCGATGCGGAAGCTGCCCTGTGGCTCGGGGGACACGTCGTCGACCAGCACCAGACCGCGCTCAAGGGCGGCCAGGCCGCGGGTGATGGGTGCGGCCATGTCCGCCAGGCGGCGAATGGGTGCAATCAGCATCAGCATGGCCGTGATGTAGGCGACGAATCCGCCCACCGTGAGGCCTTGCTCTCCGCTTTGCCACAGCGCGATCATCACGACCACCGACAGCGCAAGCGAAGCCATCATCTGCGTGAGCGGCGTGGTGGCCGCCTGCGCGATCGTCGACTTTACGGCCAGCCGGTTCAGCCGCTGGCTCAGCTGCTCGAAGCGTTCGCCTTGCGCTTCTTCGGCGCCATGCAGCCGCACCATGCGGTGCGCGAGCACGTTTTCTTCCACCACGTAAGCCAGCTCGTCGGTGGCCTGCTGGCCTTGCTGCGTCAGGCGATAGAGGCGCTTGGAGAACACCTTCATGATCCACGAGATGCTCGGCACCAGGAAGGCGACGATGAGCGTGAGCTTCCAGTTCAGATAGACCAGATAAGCGAGCAGCGCAACCAGCGTGAAGCCGTCGCGCGAAAGCCCGAGGAGCGCCTGCACCAGCAGCATGGAACCGGTCTGCACCTCGTACACCACGGTGTTGGAAAGTGCGCTTGCCGACTGCCGCGAGAACAAAGCCAACTCGGCCCCGAGCAGCCGCTGGAACAGCACGCGCCGCAGCCTTTGCATGCCTTCGTTGGCAATGCGCGAAAGCGCATATTGGGAGATGAACTGCGCAATGCCGCGCACCGCGAACAGCAGCAGCACGGCAGCGGGCACGATCCACAGCGCCAACTGGCCGCGGTTGAATCCGCGGTCGAGCAGCGGCTTGAGCAGGGCCGCCATCAAGGGCTCGGTAATGGCGGCCATCAGGGCACCGACGATCCCGACGGCCCACCAATGGCGTGAGCCGCCGAACCAGGTCATGAGGCGCGCCAGCCGGCGAATCAGGGGAGGGCGTGCGGTCTCACTGCCGGGGGATGCTTGCATGGCGGCGAATTCTACGGGGCGCCCAGACAGGCCTTCAGCAAGGCGTCATGTAGGACCGCGCCGCCCAATACACGTTTTGTGACGGCACCACCAAACCAGTGTGTAACATGTGGCCCGTCGCATCGGGTAGAACTTTTTTCCCCGAAACATCTCCGAACCGCATGAACAAGCCGTTGCCAGTTTCCATTCCAACTCCTTCTTCATCGTTTTTTGCACGCCGCAGCCTCGTCGCGGCTCTTGCTGCAACTCCCATGATGCCCGCGCTCGCCCAGTTCCGGGTCGAGGTGTCGGGCGTCGGGCTGACGCAATTGCCGATTGCGCTGGTTCCGTTCAAGGGCCAGGACGCCTCGCCCCAGAAAATTTCCGAGATCGTGCAGGCCGACCTCGAACGCAGCGGCCAGTTCCGCGGCGTCGATGCTTCCGGCCAGGCGCTCGACGAAGCCTCGCGCCCCGACCTGGCGTTGTGGCGCCAGCGCACCGCAGATTCGCTGGTGGTCGGTAGCGTCACGCGGCTGGGCGACGGCCGCTTCGACGTGCGCTTTCGCCTGTGGGACGTGGTGCGCGGACAAGATCTCGGCGGCCAGAGCTACACCGTTCCGCAGGGCGACCTGCGGCTCGCGTCGCACCGCATTGCCGACTACGTCTATGAAAAGCTGACCGGCGACAAGGGCATCTTCTCGACCCGCATTGCCTACGTGACCAAGGGCGGCAGCCGCTACTCGCTGTGGGTGGCCGATGCCGACGGCGAAAACGCACAGGCCGCGCTCGCGAGCCCGGAGCCGATCATCTCGCCCGTGTGGTCGTCCAACGGGCAACAGCTGGCTTATGTGTCCTTCGAGTCGCGCAAGCCCGTGGTGTACGTGCACAACGTGGCCAGCGGCCAGCGCCGCCTGCTTGCGAACTTCCGCGGCTCCAACAGCGCGCCGGCGTGGGCGCCCGACGGCAACTCGCTGGCCGTAACGCTCAGCCGTGACGGCGGCTCGCAGCTCTACACCATTGCGGCCACCGGCGGCGAGCCGCGCCGCCTGACCCAGAGCGCCAGCATCGACACCGAGCCCGTCTACTCGGCCGACGGCAGCACGATCTACTTCGTGAGCGACCGCGGCGGTGCTCCCCAGATCTACAAGATGAGCGCCGGCGGCGGCGCGCCGACCCGTGTCACCTTCAGCGGCACCTACAACATTTCTCCTTCTGTCAGCGGCGATGGCCGGTGGTTGGCCTACATCTCCCGCGTTGGCGGTGCGTTCAAACTCCATGTGATGGAGTTGGCAACCGGCAATGTCTCGGCCATCACCGACACCTCGGCAGACGAGAGCCCAAGCTTTGCCCCCAATAGCAAGCTGATCGTCTACGCAACGCACCTGCAAGGCCGCGAAGCGCTCATGACGACCACGCTGGACGGAAAAATCAAGGCACGGCTGGCGGGGCAGGCGGGAGACATTAGAGAACCGGACTGGGGTCCGTTTCAAAAGCAATGACCAAGGTTTATTTGAGGAGTACCCAATGTTGAAACGTACGATTTATTCGCTGGCCATCGTGGCTCTGATTGCTGGCTGCTCGTCGGGCACCAAGCTCAACGACACACCGGTGACCGACCGCTCCGGAACCGCCGGCGGCCAGCAGGGCAGCGCCAGCGGGGTCGCGCCCGTCACCATCGATCCCAATGCCGGCACCGCGCAAGGTCCGGTCGGTATCGAACGGATCGTCTATTTCGACTACGACAGCTACACGGTCAAGCCCGAGTTCCAGTCCCTGATCGACGGCCATGCCCGTTTCCTCAAGGCCAACCCGCAGCGCCGTGTTTCCATCGAAGGCCACACCGACGAACGTGGCGGCCGCGAGTACAACCTTGCGCTGGGCCAGAAGCGTTCCGAAGCCGTCCGCCGTGCGCTGACGCTGCTGGGCGTGAACGACGCCCAGATCGAAGCCGTGAGCTTCGGCAAGGAAAAGCCGGCGGCCCAGGGCTCGGGCGAAGACGTCTGGGCTCAG